>JALRAI010000100.1 GCA_023258055.1 Flavobacteriaceae bacterium
CTCAAGGAAGACAATATAGATAGCCTAGATGAGATGAGTCAATCCTATCTTGAGATTGTAGACGAGGCCCTTTTAAAAATGGACAAGATTATTTCAGACACCCTGCGGTATTCGGAATTAAAGCGCAAGTCGAGCACGGAATCCAAGGTAGATTTAAATGAGCTGGTTCATCATTTAATTACTGAACTCAAACAAAGTTATCCGGAAACCACAATAGAGATCAGTGGAACATTACCGATTCTGGTTATGAATGACACTAAAGTGATTCAAGTCTTCCAAAATATACTCGATAACGCTTGTAAATACCGCGATCCCGAGCGCAAATCTCAGGTAACAATCAGCTGTGGTGTTATTTTTGGTTTTTACGAATTCCACATAAAAGACAACGGTATCGGTATTCCGAAAGAATCGGAACATCATGTATTTGAAATCTTCCAAAAGCTAAACAATAATAAGGACTCCAATGGTGTGGGGATGTCGATTGTCAAAAAAATCGTCGAAAACTACGGCGGAAAAATCTGGTTTGAGTCAGAGGTGGGCAAAGGCACGACCTTTAAATTTAATCTACCCCGCTCTTTGACGGCTAAGGCCTAGTCAAATAGTCAGCGTGGCTATAAACAAAAAAAGCCCATCCAAACGGACAAGCTTCTCATTGGTCTATTTCTAAACCACTTGCAGCATTTAAGCTGCCAACACAACATCTTCGGTTGCGGTCTGGACGAGACTCGAACTCGCGACCCCCTGCGTGACAGGCAGGTATTCTAACCAACTGAACTACCAGACCAAAATTCAAATCTGCCGAAGCAGAATCACGCAACAGCGCGAATTACAGAATTTGTTGCTTATTCAAGCGGTGGCAAATATACACCGCATTTTTATTTTCACAAATAAAAAAACTAAAAATAATCGGCTCAAGCAAACTTCTGCCGAGCCACCAAAAAGGCCGTAAATATCGCCTCAAATCCCTTTTGTATATCCGCCTCTACATATTGAATCTTATGCTGAGCACAGGTCAATTTTATGCCCTGAAAGTAGGCCTCTATTTTAGCCTTATAGGCTTCCTTAACTTGAGCTGGGAAGACCTGTAGATCGCTACCCGTTTCAAGATCCTTAAACTTCCGGGGTGCTGATCCAAAATTAAATTCACGCTCCGTGACTCCGTCAAAGGTATGCATCAACACTACGGCATGATTGCGGTATTTAAGATGACGCATTGCGGCAAAAACTTGCTCACGTTGCTCTGAATTCATCAGCAGATCGCTAAAAACCACCACCATAGAACGACGGGGTAATTGTTGGGCTAGCCCGCTGAGCTGTTTTGCGGTATCCGTTTTCTTTAAGGTAGATGGGTGTCGGGCGATTTCCTCCAACTTACCCAGGATAAATTGATGATGACGTTCACTGGATTTTGCCGGGGTTTGCACTATTTGTAATTCATCATAAACACTCAATCCCACGGCATCGCGTTGTCGTTTGAGTAATTGCATTATCGCAGCACTGGCTAAAACAGAGAAGCCAATTTTATTGATCTCAGTCCCCATCAAATCGCTCACCTCAGGATAATACATGCTGCTACTTTGATCCAAAACCAGATGGCAGCGCATATTGGTTTCTTCCTCAAACTTTTTAGTGTATAACTTCTCGGTTCGCGCATAGAGCTTCCAATCAATAAACCGAGTGGCACTACCAGGATGGTACATCTTGTGCTCCGCAAATTCAGCCGAATAGCCGTGAAAGGGGCTTTTGTGCAATCCAGACATGAAGCCCTCAACTATTTGCTGCGCTCTGAGCTCTAAATGGGAAAATTGATTGATTTGCGGACTGTTATATAGCATGGATACAAGATAAAAAAAGACCCGCCATAATCGACGAGCCTTTTAAAAATTCTTAGGGTTAAATCCTAAAATCTACTTATAGTAAAGCGTCTAAAGCCTCAGCATATACGTTCTTTGGCGCTACACCTACTTGACGCCCCACAACTTCTCCATCTTTAAAAACAAGAACTGTAGGAATATTGCGTACCCCGTACTTGGCAGCAAACTCTTGATTTGCATCTACATCAACTTTGCCCACTACAGCTTTTCCTTCGTATTCTGCACTGAGGTCTTCAATGATTGGTCCTACCATTCTACAGGGCCCGCACCATGCTGCCCAAAAATCAACCATTACTGGTTTGTCACTTTTTAATACGGTCTCTTCAAAAGACGCGTCGGTAATTTCTAAAGCCATCGACTATAATTATTTAATTATCGGAATAATGTTATTGCTAATTTGCGTTACAAAGTTAATTTTTTTAGCCTATTTATTTGATTTTGAGGTATCACTTTACTCGATTCATGCATTAGCCTTAGTGATGCGCTTTAAATACCTTTTGAACTGGGCTTTGATCGGCATTAATTCAACTTGTACAACAAGCGCTTCTGAGCAAGGGTTTTGATTAATTCACGATTGATGTCAATCTTAGCCGTGCGACTAGGCATGGTCAAGTGCAAATTCTTAGCTTGATCGTATACGGCTAAATGAACACTTTTTTTACCCTTAAAACGCTTGGTCAAATCGACTAGAGTATTGATATAATCTTGATTGATTCCCGAAATAGGGGCCTGAAAAGTAATGCGCTTCGTCATATTGTCCAGTACGTCGTGCAACAGCTGAAATTGATTAAACTGTAATCTAGGGGCTCCTTGCTGACCCGTATCTCGATTGACCCATCCTTCTTTGACAAAGGCCCGAATGTGCAAGAATGCATTGACACTCAAAAAGTGTCTGAATTTTAAATACTCCTCACCAAAGATTCGAAATTCAAAACTATCGTCATAATCCTCAAGGGTAAATAAGCCCCAGCCCTTACCTTGGCGGCTTTCTCGGTGTTCTACAGAGCTCACAACCCCAGCAAAAATAATCTCCTTATTGACCAGAGCCTCTAGGTTATTACAATCTGCCACTTTGATGCTGGTAAATTCGTTCATCTCAACCCTAAACTCATCCAAAGGATGCCCAGAGATATAGATGCCCACCACTTCTTTTTCTTGTTTGAGTTTCTTCATGGACCCCCAAGGTTCGCAAGGGGGGACTTCAGGTTCAGGAATCTGTACATCACTGCCCCCACCAAATAAACTCACCTGGGCAGAATTCATTGACTCCTGGTAACGGGCAGCATATCTCAGCACCTTTTCATAAAAGCATACGCCATCACCGTCATCGTGCATATATTGCGCCCGATGGGTGTCAAATCCATCAAACCCACCGGCCAAAATTAAATTCTCGAACGCCTTTTTATTGGCGGCGCGCAAATCTATACGCTTGGCCAGGTCAAAAATACTTTTGTACGGCCCTTCATCTCGGTTGGCCACGATGGTCTCCACAGCACCAGAACCCACGCCCTTTATGGCGCCCATACCAAATCGAATGGCCCCTTGATCATTTACGGTAAACTTATAGGCTGATTCATTGACATCAGGACCCAAGACTTCCAGCCCCATACGCCGACACTCTTCCATAAAAAAGGTCACTTGTTTGATATCACTCATATTATTACTGAGCACTGCAGCCATATATTCGGCTGGATAATGCGCCTTGAGATAGGCCGTTTGATAGGCAATCCAGGCGTAACATGTGGAGTGACTTTTGTTGAAAGCATAACTCGCAAAGGCTTCCCAGTCTTTCCAAATTTTCTCCAGAACCTCAGCCGGGTGATTTTTAGCTTCGGCCTGCTGGATAAACTTGGGCTTCATCTTATCCAAAACGGCCTTTTGCTTTTTACCCATAGCCTTGCGCAACACATCGGCCTCACCTTTGGTAAAGCCCGCTAACTTTTGCGACAATAACATAACCTGCTCTTGATAAACCGTAATCCCATAAGTCTCGTTGAGGTATTCCTCCATCTCTGGCAGGTCATAAGTGATCTCTTCTACACCGTGCTTTCGGCGCACAAAGGAGGGAATATATTCCATAGGGCCCGGACGGTACAGGGCGTTCATCGCAATCAAATCGGCAAAAACCGTGGGCTTAAGGTCCTTTAAGTGCTTTTGCATGCCCAGAGATTCGTACTGAAATATCCCCACAGTCTCCCCATTTTGGAAGAGCTCATAGGTCTTGGGGTCATCTATGGGAAAATCGTCGGGAACAAGGGTGATTTTGTGTTTTTCTTCAACCAAAGCCACAGTGTCTTTTATCAAAGTTAGCGTCTTAAGCCCTAAGAAATCCATTTTCAAAAGCCCCGCGCTTTCTACCACGGCATTGTCAAATTGTGTGACGTAAAGTTCTGAGTCTTTAGCTGTAGCTATGGGTACAAAATTTGTGATGTCATCTGGAGTGATGATCACACCACAGGCATGAATGCCCGTGTTACGCACCGAACCCTCAAGCACCCTGGCTTGCTGGATGGTCTTACCCTCTAGGGCCGAACTCTGAGCCAAACTCACCAGCTCAGACACCTTGGGCAATTCATCAGAACGAAAGGTCGATCGCCATTCTTGCTCTGAGGCAGCAAATATCTTTTTGAGCTTAGTCATATTGGGAATGAGCTTGGCGATGCGATCTGCCTCATGCAGGGGTAAATCCAGCACTCGGGCCGTATCTCTAATGGAGCTCTTGGCTGCCATAGTCCCGTAAGTGATGATTTGGGCCACCTGATTAGCGCCATATTTTTGGATCACATAATCCATGACCTTGGAGCGCCCTTCGTCATCAAAATCAATATCAATATCCGGAAGACTAATTCGATCCGGATTTAAAAAACGCTCGAAAAGTAAGTCGTAGCGAATCGGATCAATGTTGGTGATGCCCAAACAATAAGCCACAGCGCTTCCTGCGGCAGAACCTCGGCCCGGCCCCACTGAAACCCCCATTTTTCGGGCCTCAGCGATAAAATCCTGAACAATTAAGAAGTATCCTGGGTAGCCTGTGTTTTCAATAACGCTCAGTTCAAATTCTAAACGCTCCTGTATCTCAGGGGTAATCTGAGGGTAACGACGCTGGGCCCCTTGTAAGGTCAAATGCTTTAAATAGGCATTTTCCCCACGTTTGCCCCCATCGCTTTGGTCCTCAGGGTCAATGAAAGC
>JALRAI010000101.1 GCA_023258055.1 Flavobacteriaceae bacterium
GAATTCAAGAGGCTTTTTCTTTGCCGTCAAGCCAAGCTTGCTTAGGCTTGTAAGGCAAAGAAACAAGCCAACATCGCTTCGCGATGCGGCTTTTTTGTAAAGCATCCCTTTGAGGTCCATTTTCGAGCACGGCGAGAAAATGAATCCTGTTTCCGCCAAGCTTGCTTAGGCTTGTAAGGCAAAGAAACAAGCCAACATCGCTTCGCGATGAGGCTGGTTGTGGCTTATGTTACAAAAGTTACTGATAATTGACTATGGATTAGTTTAATTTGTAGAAATGCCAAGTTTATTTAACTTTAATATACTAACGACCAAACCCTTCAAATGAAGAGAAGAAACTTTATCAAAAACGCAGCATTGACCTCTGTTGGCACCATAGCTGGTGTAGAGGTGGTTTTTGCTCATATGATGCCTAAAGGCTATGTGCCTTTGGCTTTTCAAGACCCAGATCCTTTTAAGATGTTTAACAAGAATAAGGAGATGGTCGTTTTGAATGACCGTCCCTGGAATATTGAAGCCCAAGCGCATTTACTCAACGAGAGAATTACCTCAAATCAAAATATGTTCATCAGGAATAATGGTAAAATTCCCGAGAATATAGATGTGAAGAATTGGAAGCTTGTGATTGATGGAGAATCGGTTAAAGCGCCTAAAAGTTATACATTGGCCGAGTTAAAATCCAAATTCAAACAGTATACTTATCAACTAACTTTAGAATGTGGGGGCAATGGAAGAAGCGAATTTGATCCGCCTGCCAAAGGGAATCAATGGACTGTGGGAGCAGTTTCATGTGCGACATGGACGGGGGTAAGATTACGTGATGTGTTAGATGATGTAGGGGTCAAAAGCAATGCGGTCTACATCGGCTATCACGCCGCAGATGTCCATTTGAGTGGTGATACAGCTAAAGAACCCATATCGCGAGGCGCTCCTATGGCTAAGGCCCTTCAAGATGAAACACTTTTGGCCTTCAAAATGAATGGAGAAGATATTCCTTTAGCCCATGGATATCCACTACGACTAGTGGCCGGAGGCTGGCCTGCTTCTGTTTCTGGTAAATGGCTTACTGGGATAAGTGTGCGCGATAAAGTGCACGACGGTACTAAGATGACAGGTTCCGCTTATCGTGTTCCTTGTGAACCTGTCGCTCCTGGAGATAAGGTTAAGGATGAGGATATGTGCATTATTGAATCGATGCCCGTAAAATCTCTGATTACTTATCCTAAAACCGGAGCACAGATAAAAGAGGGTAAAGTTCTGAAAATCAATGGGCATGCTTGGGCCGGGGAACTCGAGGTAGCTAAAATGGAGTATTCCATAGATTTTGGCGCAACTTGGAACCCCTGTGATCTAGAAGCCCCAGCCAATCGTTTGGCATGGCAACATTTTTCAGCCGATGTTACGTTCCCGCAAAAAGGATACTATGAAGTTTGGGCCCGTGCTACGGACAGTCAAAATCAAAGCCAGCCCATGGTGTTGCCAGGATGGAACCCAAAGGGTTATTTAAACAACGCTTGTCATCGTATTGCGGTAAAAGTTAAGTAATGCAGCAGTTTCATCAAGATTTCAGAGAAAGTGTAAAAAGGATCTATCGCGCCTTTGTTTTGGTCTTTAGTGCGCTGGTCCTTGTTTCTTGTTTTTTAATATACGGCATGATTGATCCTGGGTTTTCTGCTTTTCGTCAAGCCGATCCGCTGGAAGACTACGCTGTGGTGGATGAAGATGAAAATTGGGATAAAATTGAAAATGGAATTCACTTGCGTACCGGGCTTAAAGACGGGGTCGGTCTGATGGAAACCGTAAACAATTGTACGAATTGTCATTCGGCAAAATTGGTGACGCAAAATAGGATGGATGCAGCCCGATGGGCGGCGACAATTGATTGGATGCAACAGACCCAGAATTTATGGGACTTGGGGGGTAATGAAGAAATAATTATCAATTACCTAGTGACCAATTACCCTGTAAAAAAGAAGGGACGAAGAGTGGCAATAGATAATATAGAGTGGTATGACTTGGAAAACTAGTGTATTAATAATACTGACCCTTGGACTGTTTTCCTGTCAAGAGAACCTTGATAAAAAGAAAGTTCAAGCCACAACTGCAGTAACTGAGCAACAGGATTACTCTGATTCAGCACATATTATCGAGGCCGATGTCCTTCAAAAAATACTAGATGAGCCCAATCTAATTGTCGTTCACTTTGGTCGAACAAAAGAATACGATCAGGGGCATATTGCGGGATCGGTCAATATATGGCGGACTGATATTGAGGACGCCACTTATCCATACAAGGGAATGATGTGCTCTAAACAGCAGCTTGAGGCCCTGTTTAGTGCCAAGGGTATTAAAAATAGTCACACCATTGTCGTTTATGATAATGTGGCTTCCTGTGATGCTGCCAGACTTTGGTGGGTGCTGAAAAATTATGGATTTGAGCGCTTAAAAATTCTCAATGGCGGGCTAGAAGCATGGAAGGAAATCGGTGGGGCATTGACCACTGAGCCGACCATCAGCCAAAACAGTAATTTTGAACTACCTGAGGTCGCTCCAATGTCTTTGTATATCAATAAGGACCAAATGCTTAGTTTTGTAACTGAAAAAAATCCTCCTGTGATATTCGACACAAGAACCTTAAATGAATTTACCGGCGTGCAACAGAAATCTGGCGCAAAAACAGCAGGACGAATCCCAGGGAGTTTACTTATGGATTGGGCAGATTGTGTCAATTACTCTGGCGATAAAAAGTTTAAGAGTAAAAAAGACTTAGAGAAAATTTATAGCGAGGTTATACCGGATAAAAATCAGGCGGTCGTGGCCTATTGCCATTCGGGGGTCCGATCAGCGCACACAACCTTTGTGCTGACTGAATTATTAGGCTATAAAAATGTAAAAAATTATGACGGGTCCTGGACGGAGTGGTCTCATTTTGAACATTACCCAAAAGCAAAAGACAGTGTAACAACAATATTTTAAGTGCTATGGAAAAATATTTAGACGGTTTTATCAATGCCTTTATGGGCACCATCGATTGGACTTGGAAGTCAATTCTATTTGAAGTGCCTTGGTATACCAATTATTTTTATGGACTCATCGCCATTTCCCTGGTGGTTTGGTTATTGGAAATGCTGTTTCCTTGGCGCAAGGATCAATCGATTTTTAGACAAGACTTCTGGCTCGATGGCTTTTATATGTTTTTTAATTTCTTCATTTTTTCTGTGGCCATTAGTGGCTTCTATAGGTTATTGCAGCTCGGATTCGCAGATATAGGAATTACAGATAAATCTCTTGCCCTGTTTGATCCTTCTGGCTGGCCTATGTGGGGGCAGCTTTTAATATTCTTTGTGGTTCTGGATTTTGTGCAGTGGTTCACCCATACCCTATTGCATAAATATTCGTTTCTGTGGAAATTTCACAAAGTACATCACAGTGTAAAGGAAATGGGATTTGCCGCCCACTTGCGTTATCATTGGATGGAGAATATTCTGTACAAGCCCCTTAAAACTTTTGGGGTAATGATTCTTTTTGGATTTGAACCGCAGCAGGCCTATATCGTTCATTTTCTGGCCATTGCCATTGGGCATATCAACCACGCGAATATTAAGGTCACTTGGGGTCCTTTGAAATATATTTTTAATAACCCGGTGATGCATCTTTATCACCATGCCTATGATCTGCCTGAAGGTAAATTTGGGGTTAATTTTGGCATTAGTCTGAGTCTCTGGGATTATATCTTTAAAACTGATTACATCCCTGAAGACAGTGGAACAATTGAATTAGGGTTTCCTGGAGATGAAAAATTCCCCACAGATTTTGTCGGTCAAAATACTTACGGCTTTAAAAAAGGTCAACTTTGACACAGACTATAACCCCTTAACGTCTGTTTTTATTTATTTTTTTCCAGGCCACTTTTTTTTCTTCAATAGTGGCTGCTGTAGCTTAAGTTGTAGTCCAGATAATTGTCAATTATTTTTCGGTCTCAGAGCGCTAAATTATATAATTCTGAAAATCAGTTAAGTAAGCTGTTTATTATTGGATCGCAAGCATCGGTAATTTTCTGCTTGTAGTGATTTGTATACTTATTGTATAGTTTTTTTATTTCACAGGAGGTGAAAATTGTACTATTTTGACCTCATTATGTGCCTATTTCACCTAGAGGAAAACGGCGACCAAAATTTTTACTAAAAAGACCAAAAAATTGCAATGAATTCTAGCGAGACAAAAAAATCTATATATCTAGGGCATCAACCCTTTCAAAACCAGAAAAAGGAAATAATTGGCACTGAAATCACTCTTGATGGGCAGACCTATTACAAAATAAGTAATGCGGATAAAATGCGGCCATTCTTTATGAGTTTGGTGAGTCATTCAGACCATTGGATGTTTATATCAAGTACCGGTGGTTTGTCTGCTGGACGGATCAATAGCGACCACGCTCTATTTCCTTATTATACTGATGACAAAATCACAGAGTCTTTTGAATACACAGGAAGCAAAACTGTAATTCTGGTGGATGATGCCGATCGTCGATTACTGTGGGAACCCTTTTCTGCGCGCTACACAGGGGTTTATCGAATCGAGCGCAATCTGTACAAAAATGTTTATGGGAATAAGTTGATTTTTGAAGAGATTAACCACGATTTGGGGTTGAACTTCAGCTATCAGTGGTCCACAAGCGAGCGTTATGGTTTTGTGCGAGGGTCTAGTCTGAGGTCACTTTCACAAAATGATTTAAAGGTAAGTGTGCTTGATGGCATACAAAACATCTTGCCTTATGGGGTGCCAGAGGGACTACAAGCCGGCAGCAGCAATCTGGTAGATGCCTATAAAAAATGTGAATTAGAGACAGGAAATTTGGGTCTATACGCTCTAAGTGCTATCATCTCGGATAAGGCCGAACCCAGTGAGGCCTTAAAAGCCAATGTTGTCTGGTCCCTCGGTTTAAATGACCCGAAGGTCTTGTTATCTGCCCGTCAGATTGATTCATTTAGGTCAGGTAACTCCGTAGAAACGGAGACAGATATCAAAGCCGAGC
>JALRAI010000102.1 GCA_023258055.1 Flavobacteriaceae bacterium
GGGGCCTTTATGTTTTTAATGGGGATTCGTGGTGTGGTCTGTCCTTTAATCGGCCTGAGCACCAGCAGTGGCAATGGAGCGGCTCGGGCCTACATTACGGCTCCGGCGACGTTTATATAGGGGAGAGCGCCAGTACCAATAACAACCTTTGGCTTAGTCGTAGGCTTGTAGACTGGGACAACAGTAATTATTTTTTGGACCCCGCTGCGGGGTCGGTGTTAAACGAAATAAAACTCGATTCGGGATCCACCGCCGATGTGAGTCTTTACTTTGATCGCCCTGACACAGGTTTTTTCGCTCCAGCGGAGGGTGCTTTGGGATTTTCGATCTCTGGTGCTTTGCGTCTGTTTTTAAGTGACCAGGGACAATTGGGGGTCAACACCTCAAGTCCTGAGGCTGATCTCCACATAAATGGAAGTGTAAAACTCGGACCGCATAGCAGTATTTTTCATGGAATGAAGCGGTTTTCTCGGGTTTGTGAAATTCCGACAGATTGGGCCGATAACACCATGGAAGTGACCTTAGATGATTTGGAATTAGCGGAGTTAAATATTCCAAACACTGCCTTCATTGAGGTTCAAGTGCGCAATGCGCCAAATCGACAACTTTGGATTTTAAAACAAGGCATCGATCAAGATGGGGTTTATCTTACCATAGCAGGTATAGACCCGAGTGTACTTGGCCAGAATTTTACCCTAGATTTTTTGGCCTTGTTTTAATAAAGCCCAGCTTGATTTTTTAGGACAAAACACCGACCTCAACCATACACTGGCGCATCATTTCATAGGTGCGCTTGATATCGTTATCCAGTCCTATGGAGAAACGGATCAATCCATCGGTGAGACCCATTTGGGCTTGCTCTTCCAGCGGGATTTCCGAGGATGTAGAACTTCCTGGGGCGCTGAACAGGGTTTTGTAAAATCCAAGACTCACGGCTAGATACCCCAGATTGCGCTCTTGCATGAGTTCCATGAGTTTATTGGCTGTTTCTAAGTCTCCTGCATCAATGGTCAGCATGCCGCCATAACCATATTCTGGGTTCATCATACGGCTAAATAATTCATGACTTGGATGACTTTTAAGCCCCGGATAAACGGTCTTCAATCCATCAGCCTCAAATTTTTGCGCTAGATACATAGCATTGTGGCTGTGTTGTTTGATGCGAATGTGTAGGGTTCTGAGGTTTTTTAAAATGGAGGCGGCGCGCAGGCTGTCCATGCTGGCCCCTAGGAGCATACAAGCGCCATCATTGACATTGCGGAGCTGATCGATTAATTCTTGACTGCCGCAAATAACTCCACCCATAGTGTCGCTGCTTCCGTTGATAAATTTAGTTAAACTGTGCAAGACGATATCCGCACCGAGCTTATGTGGGGCTATACTCAGGGGAGCAAAAGTATTGTCAACCATTAAAACAAGACTGTGTTTTTTGGCCAGCTCGGCTAATGCCGTGATGTCAGCTACCTCTAGTAGGGGGTTGCTGACACTTTCACAGTATAAAACTTTAGTGCTTGGGGTAATGGCAGCGGCAACCGCCTCGAGATTTGTAATGTCCACAAAACTGGTCTCTATGCCAAAACGTGGGGTAAAGTTTTTCAAAAAGGCATAGGTTCCTCCGTAAATAGTGCGGCTGGAAACAATATGATCCCCTGCACCACAATATTGGAGTAGGGCTGGAGTTATGGCCCCCATTCCTGTAGCGGCCACCGTGGCGGTCTGTGTCCCTTCCATAGCGGCTAAGGCTTGTCCTAAATAGAGGTTTGATGGCGTACTATGGCGCGAATATAAATAACATCCCTCGGCATTGCCTTCAAAGGTGTCAAACATGGTTTTTGCCGATAAAAAGGTATAGGTAGAAGAATCTGAGATACTGGGGTTTACCCCGCCAAACTCGCCAAAGTATTGCAAGTCTTGGATGTGGTTTGCTGGATCAAAAGACATAGTACAGGTTTTTATCAAATCTATTAATATGATTCACAATTATCAATGAATACTTTGTTATTTAGAAAATAATTAATCAATAAACAATTTTAAGTGAATTTTATTCTAATTTGATATTTTTGAACCTTGATTAACGGAATATTTTTTGGTCATGACCTTAGACACTATTGATTTTACTTTACTTGAAGCCCTGCAAACCGATAGTAAGCAAACCCATAAACAACTCGCCCTAAAAACTGATCTTTCTGTTACGGCAGTGCACGAGCGCATTAAAAAACTCGAGCGCAATGGGGTAATAAAAAAGTACGTAGCCTTGTTAGATCCCGAGCAAATCAATCTTGGTTTTATGGTGTTCTGTCATGTCAAACTCGTACAACATGCCAAATCATCGCTCACGGCCTTTGAGTCGGATATTAAGGCTTTATCAGAGGTAGTGGAGTGTTTTCACGTTTCAGGATCTTATGACTATTTACTCAAGGTTATGGTACGTGACATGGCTGATTTTCGCTCCTTTTTGGTCAATAAACTCACTAGTTTAAAATCTATTGCCAGCACTGAAAGTTCTTTTGTGATTACCCAGGTGCAAAACACCACCAAGCTCATGCCTGCTTAGGCATCCTACTGACTTAAAATTTCTTGTATGAGCATTGGCTTTTGCTCAGCAGTGTCGTAACTTTGCCCCACGAAAAAAATTAAATTACAATACAATGAGTAATTACGATGTAGTGGTGATCGGTTCAGGTCCTGGAGGTTATGTTTCGGCTATCCGATGCGCACAATTGGGCATGAAAACGGCTTTGGTTGAAAAATACGACACTTTAGGCGGTACTTGTCTTAATGTGGGCTGTATTCCCAGTAAGGCACTTTTAGATTCCTCTCACCATTTTGAAGACACTCAAAAACACTTAGAAGAGCACGGTATCGAGGTGCAAGGTCCGGTGACTTTGAATTTGGCCAAAATGATGGAGCGCAAATCAGGGGTGGTGTCTCAAACCACTAAAGGCATCGATTTTCTCATGGATAAAAATAAAATCGACGTGCTCCATGGTGTGGGTGAATTTGAGGATCAAAACACCCTTACCGTAAACGGTAAAGACAAGCAAACTCTTACCGCTAAGCACTTTATCATCGCTACCGGGAGTAAGCCAGCAAGTCTTCCTTTTATCGAGATCGATAAAAAACGCGTAATTACCTCCACCGAAGCGCTTTCTATGACCGAGGTGCCAAAGCATTTGGTGATCATCGGGGGTGGGGTTATCGGTTTAGAACTAGGACAGGTTTACCGCAGACTCGGTGCTGAGGTGTCCGTAGTGGAATATATGGATCGCATCATCCCAACCATGGATGGTGCTCAAAGTAAAGAACTCACCAAAGTCCTTAAAAAACAAGGGGTTAAGTTTTTCTTATCCCATCAAGTACAGGGGGTCTCTGCTGATAAAAATGAGGTGACCATTACGGCTTTAGATAAAAAAGGACAAGAGGTTCAGTTTACTGGAGATTACTGTCTGGTGAGTGTGGGGCGTAAACCCTATACCGAAGGTCTTGGACTAGATAAGGCCGGCGTTGCAGTCAATGAGCGGGGTCAAATCCAGGTCAATGATCACTTACAGACCAATATTGGGCATATTTACGCTATTGGTGATGTGGTGCGTGGGGCTATGCTCGCCCACAAAGCGGAAGAAGAAGGGGTTATGGTGGCAGAGCTCATTGCGGGTCAAAAACCACACATTAACTACAATTTAATTCCTGGAGTAGTTTACACTTGGCCAGAAGTAGCCTCTGTGGGTCAAACCGAAGAACAACTCAAGGCGGCTGGAGTGGCCTATAAAAGTGGACAATTTCCGATGCGCGCTCTAGGACGCTCTCGTGCCAGTGGTGATGTGGATGGTTTTGTCAAAATACTAAGTGATGCACAGACCGATGAACTCCTTGGGGTTCATATGGTTGGGGCTCGGGTTGCCGATTTAATCGCCGAGGCCGTTACGGCCATGGAATTTAGAGCGAGCGCCGAGGATCTTGCCCGAATGAGTCATGCGCATCCTACTTATGCTGAGGCGGTCAAAGAGGCAGCTTTGGCAGCCACAGAAAACAGACCATTGCATATTTAAACCGTGGTTCAGCGCGAGCGCTTTAGTTTTGAATTTTCTCAGGGCCAAAAGCTCAAGTCTGCCTTGTTTGCTTTCGGTCAAAACCATAAGGACGAATCTAAGGTTGCCTTATTTTTAGACACCCACCATCACAAGGATGCCTATGGCTGCTTTGATGCTCTATTAGCCTTAGAGCTCATAAGCGATTTTAGGATTGAATTTTCTGCCCAAGGGGATTGGCACCGACTCAGTAATTGGCAAAAGGCCCAAAAAGATTGGTGCTTTGGTCATTTATCCTATGATTTTAAAAATGCCGAAGAAAATTTAAAGTCACAAAATCCAGACGGGATTGGTTTTCCGGAAGCCTATTTTTTTGTCCCAGCCCGTCTTTTTATGGTGCAGGATAATACCTTGATCGGACTATATCATAGGGATCACGCCCGGCGTTGGCCTGAAGATTTGCGGCAAATTCAAAGGATCTGTGAAGACTTGGACCTGAACGCGGACGCATCGGCGGCTGAAATAAATGATAAAACAAGCAACCGAGAAACCGGAATTGAGCTAAAAGGGCGTTTTACGTTTGAGCAATACCAAGAGAAATTTTTACAGATTCAAAAGCATATTCAGCGGGGTGATATTTATGAGACAAATTTTTGCCAGGAATTCTATCACGAGCATGCCGAGCTGGAACCCTACGCACTCTTTGAACGCATAAACAATCATTCAAAAGCCCCGTTTTCAGCCTTTTATAAACTTGATGATCGCTATGCTTTTTGCGCCTCTCCTGAGCGCTATTTGCACAAAAAAGGAAAGACCCTAGTGTCACAACCCATTAAAGGGACTT
>JALRAI010000103.1 GCA_023258055.1 Flavobacteriaceae bacterium
TATTGATGCAAGGGCTGGTGATAATGGGCGCGCGACCAAAGGCAGTTCTGTGATCACTCTAGAGCGCATAGGTTTAATGCCCATGCCAATTGACCTGAAGGTCAATTTTGCCGACGGCAGCAGTCGCTTGTACTATATCCCACTGCAAATGATGCGCGGGGAAAAGAGTTTTGGTGACAGCCCTGTAACGGTCCTGCGCGACTGGGCATGGGCTAGACCCACCTATAGTTTTGAGGTAGAAGGCTCCTCTGAGATTGTATCGATAATTATTGATCCCAGCGGTCGCATGGCGGATGTTCAAAAAGAAAACAACCGCTTTGAGAAAGAGCCATAACACTTTATTAAAATTAACCTCTAGTGATTTTTTCATGCGCTATGAAGGCTAGGTTGGTTCAAAAAGCGGGGTCACGAATTTAAAATTACACGAGCTAAATATTAAACCGCTGTAGTTTAAAGCTTCAGATAGCAGGAATCGCGAGTGTTGTGTATCTTTAGGCCATGACAAACGGTTTGCCAAAACATCAGCGCCTCAAAGGGCGGCATTGGTTCGGGGTCTTGTTTGAACAAGGGGACAGCATAAAGCGATTTCCGCTCAAACTTGTTCATACACCCATTGCTCAAGCCACCCAACATTTATTTGGGGTCTCTGTACCCAAACGCAATGTGCCCAGCGCAGTGCGGCGCAACCGTATTAAACGCCAAATTCGTGAGGCTTACCGCTTGAATAAATCCTTAGCTGGGACGCAAGATTTTGGCGCCTTATTTTTTATTTATCAAGGGCGAGAGTCTTTACCTTATGCGCGCATTGAACAGGCTGTAAAGGAGTTGTTATCGCGCTATAATGAAACAAAAAAGTTTGATGCTAATAATTAGTTGATGAAGCTAAATTTTTCATTTTTCAAAAAGCTCGGTTTGGTGTTTAATAGCCCAAACCCCTTGAAGCGCTTATTTTGGTTCGTCCCTGTTTTTGTGGGCTTGGTCCTTTTGAGCAGTGCTCGTGGTGGTCTTTTTGAAATCACCAAACAGCTGGAAATTTTCAACACCCTATTCAAAGAATTGTCTTTGAATTATGTGGACGAAACCTCACCTGCCCAGCTCATGGATAAGGCCATAACAGGACTGCTCGAGGGTCTTGACCCTTATACGGTGTTTTGGACCGAACAAGAGGTTTCAGATGCGCGTATTTCCAAGGAAAGCAACTTTGCATCCCTTGGGGCTGGCTTCAAGCAGTTTGATGGTCAGTGGTTTGTGGTGGCTATCGACCAAAATGGGCCTGCTGATAAGGCGGGTTTGCGCGTGGGCGATCAGTTGCGCTCTATCAACGGGGTGGGATTGACTCAAGACCTAGATCAATTGTCCCAGATTGTAGCGGCTAATACAAACAAGCAAGTTGATTTGGCATATGAGCGCGACAACAAAGTGGTGCAAGTCGCTTTAACCCCCGATAAAAAACCCGAAACCCCTGTGCTGAGCGCACAACTTCTTGAGGGTAGCGTGGGTTATATAGCCCTAAAAGAATTCAGCCCAACGATCTATAAAGACACAAAAAAGGCGCTGTTTGAGCTAAAATCCTCTGGAGCGAGTGCCTTAATTTTGGATTTGCGCAACAATCCCGGAGGACTGCTTACTGAAGCGGTAAACTTAGTGAGTTTATTTGTTCCTAAAGGCACCTTAGTGACCTACACTCAGTCTGTGGTGCCTGAGTATAATATGAGTTATGTGACCCAGCAGCTGCCTGCTGATCTTGATTTGCCTTTGGTGGTTTTGATTAACGCGCGCAGCGCGTCGGCTAGTGAAATTGTCTCTGGCGCCCTTCAAGATTTAGATCGCGCGGTCATTATAGGGGGGCGTAGTTTTGGTAAAGGTTTAGTTCAAAGACCCAAGCCTCTGAGTTATGGGACCCAGCTCAAAGTAACTATTTCAAGGTATTACACGCCTAGTGGTCGTTGTATTCAGGCCTTAGATTACTGGCAGCGCGATGCTGAGGGGGAGCCCATTCGCACAGAACCCGAAAACTACAATGCATTTAAAACCGCCTCAGGGCGCACTGTTTATGATGGTGGGGGTATTCTACCGGATAAAGTGTTTGAAACCTCGAGTGATCACACCCTGTTGTCTTCCTTGCTCAAGTCCCGGGTTATGCTGGATTATGGTACAGAATTTATAAAATCACATCCTTTTAACCGGCTTGAGGACTTTGTCTTCACCGCTAAAGATTTTGAGGGCTTTTTAGATTTTGTGGCGGCTCATCCAGAGTCAATACAAACAGTATCTGACGGCTTGTTTTCAGATTTTGCCTTGGCCGCAGAAAAAGAGGGCTTAGCGCCATATGTTGACAACGAGCTGCAGGTGATGAATAAAAGTCTTTTGCGGGCCAAAATTGACTTATTGAAATCAAAAAAAGAGGCGGTTAAAACAGTGCTTATTGAGTCTTTATTACCGCGCTATTTTTATAGCGCGGGCCTTTATACATATAAGACGCTGAATGACCCTGAAATAAAGGAGGGTGTGGCTATTTTGCAAAACCCTAAAGCCTATGCTAAAATCTTAAAACCTTAAAGCATGAATTCATTTCTTTTATTTTTCGAGCAAATGCCTGTTTGGCAAAAATTAGGCTGGGTTGTTTTTTGTATTGCTGTGTTTTGGGTGCTTGAGGGTTACTATCGCGATGTAAAAGACAATTACGACAAAGCGCGGCACGCCAAAACTAACTTCGGGCTTTTGTCTATTGTAATGTTGATCAATGTCGTTTTTGGGGTGCTTACCGCTGGGGTTTTTGTTTGGCTGGAACACAGCCATTTTGGCTTGCTCAATTTTTTCCAAGCCCCGATATGGGTTGAGCTTGTTTTGTCGATAATGGTCTTAGATTTAATAGCCCAATACGGGGTTCACTACCTTTTGCACAAGGTGCCTTGGATGTGGCGCTTACACATGGTCCACCATTCTGATAAACATGTGGATGTCACCACGGGCACCCGACATCATCCCTTTGATTTTGTCTTAAGAGAAATCTTTGCGCTAATTGCTGTGGTTATTATGGGAATGCCCGTATCCTTTTATTTGTTTTACAGGATTTTAAGTGTGCTTTTCACCTACTGGACCCACGCAAACATCGCTCTGCCCTTGAATGTGGACATGGCTTTGAGCTATCTTATTGTCACGCCTGGGGTTCATAAATTTCATCACCACCGCAGCATGCCATGGACCGACAAAAACTTTGGCAACATCCTTTCTATATGGGATCGACTCTTTGGAACTTTTGTTTACGGTGATCGCGGCGCCATTGTTTTTGGGGTAGACCGCGCAGATCATCTCAACGATGAAAGTTTTACAACCCAAATAGGTTTGCCGTTTACTAAAAACCTCAAGCCAGCTGAGCAGGGCAAAGATCAGAACCTCTAGTCACCTAGAAACTCTCCGTGTTGAGAGGCGTCCAATCCGCGATATTCCTGATCTTCTCTCACGCGCATGGACAACAGAACATCGGTAACTTTATACAATACATAACTACCGACAAAAGTAAACACGGCCACCAGTACCAAAGCAATTATGTGGTAGGTAAAAGTGGTCGTTTCCCCGTAGACTAAGCCTACCTCTTCCGCCAAAACCGCAGTCATAATCATGCCCACAATTCCCCCTACACCGTGACTTGGAAACACATCTAAGGTGTCGTCAATCTCAGATTTCTTATTAAGGCGAATGGCAAAATTACTGACTATGGAGGCCACAAAACCAATAAAAACACTCCCTCCTAAGCTCACAAAACCTGCAGCAGGAGTAATGGCAACTAAACCGACTATAGCCCCGATACAAGCCCCAAGCGCAGACATTTTGCGGTTTTGAAAGCGCTCTAAGAAAATCCACGTCAGCATACTTGTGGCAGAAGCTAAATTAGTGTTGGCAAAAGCAATCACGGCATCGGTATTGGCTCCTAAGGCTGACCCTGAATTAAAGCCAAACCACCCAAACCACAAAAGACCTGTTCCTAAAATAACAAAAGGAATGTTGGCGGGTTTTTCGATCCGCTCTTGGCGTTTGCCCAAGTATATCGCGCCGGCCAAAGCAGCAATACCTGCCGACATATGCACTACTGTACCTCCAGCAAAATCCAATACCCCCCACTGACGCAGAAGGCCCTCTGGGTGCCAGGTCATATGGGCTAAGGGCGCGTAAATAAAAATAGAAAACAGGACCATAAAGAGTATGTAACTCCTAAATCGAATGCGCTCAGCGAAACTTCCAGTGATCAGTGCGGGCGTGATTATGGCAAATTTTAATTGGAATAGGGCGAAAAGTAAAAAAGGTATATTCTCTGAAAATTCAGGGTTTGGCCGCAATGACACATTCTGAAATGCAAAAAAGGTCATGGGGTTGCCCACAAAACCTCCTAAGCTATCTCCGAAGGCCAGGCTAAACCCAACTACAACCCATAAAACACTGATTACCCCTAAAGCAACAAAACTTTGCAACATTGTAGAAATGATACTCTTTCTAGTGACCATTCCGCCATAGAAAAAGGCTAGACCCGGTGTCATAAGCAGAACAAAAGCGCTGGACACCAACATCCAAGCCGTGTCTCCTGTATCTATGGTTTCGCCTGGGGCTAAACCATCGTAAGGTGTCCCAGCCAACAAACAAATCAGCACTAACGCGAATAAAACTAAAAAATTAATTTTTCTACCC
>JALRAI010000104.1 GCA_023258055.1 Flavobacteriaceae bacterium
ACTGTAGACGGGTAAAATAGGAAAGCAAGCGAGAATCAAAAATACGATTACTCACGTTGACGTAATTGTCAAAAACGGTTTCAGCATCATCAATCGAGAGGTCTTCAAATGGTTTGTCAGGCAAGCCTTGCCCCGTGAATCCGTAGAAATCACCCGTCGTGCGGAACACGGAAGTTCCTAGAAGCGCAGTTAGATTATGGGCTTCTTCAAAAGTGTTTTCGTAGGTCAAAAAAGCATCATAGGTATAGTCTCTAAAAAACTGCTCTTGTTCAACAAGCGTGCTGACATCGAGACGATCAAAAACTTTATCCGCTACCCCTTCTACTCCAAAATCGGCGATGGGCGCATAAAAGCGCGTATCGACCTCAGCGTAATTCCACTGATAATTTGTTTTAAACGTTAAATTAGGAACGATTTTATATTCTAAACCAGCCACCCCGCTTATTTTGTGCACTTGAGTGTTGTTAAAGGTTGTCTCGATCTGTGCCAAAGGGTTGATCACCTCGATGGGAAGGTTTTCAGCACGAGAATACCCAAAATTATTCCCAGCAACGGGGAGCACAGGATTCATGTTCAGCGCATTGTACAATACAGAACCGATGCCGTTTTCTTGAAGTGTTTTTCTTTGGATACCGGTATAGAGTAGGGACCCGCGGAAGGTGAGCTTGTCAAACTGCTCGGTGCTAAAGTTTAGACGCCCATTGTAGCGCGTAAAGTTTGCTTTATCCCCTCCGACAATTCCGTCCTGACTTAAAACAGAAGCGCCTCCTGAGTAAGTGGATTTTTTAGACCCTCCATTTAAAGAAATGCTTTGATTAAAGACAGGAGCCTTTGAAAAGACTTCTTCCTGCCAGTCCGTGCCTTGTCCTAAAACAGCTACACTGGGGTAAACGATAGGAGAACCGTTAGCCACAAATGCTTCATTAATCAAAAGACCGTATTCTGTAGCGTTGAGTGCCGGTAATTTTCGGGTGGTTTCTTGAAAACCGACATAACCGTCGTATTCCACACTGAGCGGTGTGGCTTTACGCCCGGTTTTCGTGGTGATCAAAATAACCCCGTTAGCCGCGCGAACCCCATAAATACCAGCGGTGGCGTCTTTAAGGACATTAATACTCTCAATATCTGCTGGGTTGACAACACTTAAATCCTCAATCACGTTTCCGTCCACCAGAATAAGCGGCTGGTTGTCTCCGTTTGTCGAGATCCCACGAATGCGAATGTCAGATCGGCTACCTGGCGAACCAGACTGGGTAGTAATTTGCACTCCAGCGACTTGACCTTGAAGCGCTTGCTCGATGCGCACAGGCTTCAACTCTTCGATTGTTTCGCTTGATACTATGGATACCGCCCCGGTCACTTCTTTTTTACGCTGAGTCCCGTAACCAATAACGATCACTTCTTCGAGTGAAGCGGCGTCTTCAGTCAATGTGATTGAGAACTCTCGCTGAGTCCCAACACTGACTGTGCGACTCAAAAATCCGAGATAGGAAATCGATAATTTTGATTCTTCACTGCTTAGGCTGATGGAAAAGTTACCATCGAAGTCTGTGGTGACTCCATTGTTGGTGCCCACTTCCACAACAGACGCCCCGATAAGAGGCTCATTGTTGGGGTCTGTAACTTGTCCAGAAATCGTGATGTCCTGCGCAGAGGTCGCAATGCTCCAAACGAGGGTTAGAGCAAATACAAAAAATTGCTTCATGGTCTGTTAGTTTGAGCACAAATTAGCAAAGTTTGATAAGTCGGCATGCCATCTTTAACTATACAAAAATGATACAGCAGCACAGCACAGACAATTCAAACACACTGAATTGAGCCAATTGTTTGATTTTCATAGCATTAAAACATAAGTTCTCTGAGTTGATGACTCAAAAAACCTTATGTTAATTTACAAAAATACAAAAAATGTTGTGGTAATGTTGTGTGTTAAATAAACAATGTAAAGGGGCTCATAAATTTATGACGTACTCGCTTAAATTCACATCTCGCTCTAAATCAAGTTTTTTCCGCAATCTGTAGCGTTTGATTTCGACACTCCTCGCAGAGATGTTGAGTAGGGGGGCAATTTCTTTTGATGAAAGATTTAGCCTTAAGTATACACAAAGGCGCAAATCGTTAGGCGTGAGACTGGGGTGTTTTTCTTTGATACGCTTAAAGAATTTTTTATCGGCATGATTGAAGGCCTTTTCGAAAAACTCCCAATCTTCATCATTCTTCAAGGCCTGGTCAATAATCGATAATGCGGGTTCTATGGTTTGATCGTCCTGATTTGACTTAACGAGTTCGGATTTGAGTTTATTCAGTGTTGTGTTTTTATTGATCATGCTCATGGTTGAGATGGCAAGTTCTCGATTACGCGCTTCAATATCTTGTTGTAGCTGCTGATTTTTTAACGCCATGATTTCTTTTTGTGCCGCCAAATCGCGAAGTTCGAGATCGGCAGTTTTTGCTTTCAACATGCGGTCGCGCTGACGCTTATAGTAACTTCTGTATATTAAATTAAGCCCAATAATTATGCCTGTGCCCAGAAGTACATAAATCATAATAGCTAGGGTGGAGGCGTACCAGGGAGGAGTGATTGTAAAATTGTAAGTCAACACCTGGTCAAGTACCGCTCCGTTAAACATGGTGCGGACCTCAAAGGAATAATCCTTGGGGGGTAAATTATTGATGTCGAAAAGGCTTTGTTCAGTCCAAGCACTCCACTGGTCATTATACGGGCTTATGCGATATGAGAAGAGTAAGTGATTGTATTTTCCGTATTCAGGAAAGTGAAATTTAAAACTAAGGTTGTTAAATCTATAGCCGAGTTGCCCTAGATCTTTCAAGGGTAAATTGATGCGGTTGTTTTGTGCGTCTGTGGCGACGATATGATCGAATTCTGTCTTGAGATTCGGTGCAGAAGGGCTTTTGGCATGAAGTCTTAAATAACCTTGAGCATTCCCGTAGATCATATCCTCGGCTGAGGTAAAGGTCAGGTTTTCATGTCCCGTGAGGTCTTGCCTCAATTCTCGAGGCAGGCTCAAATAATTAAATTGATAAGATCCATCAATGGGGTCTGTAGAAACGCCCACTAAGTTTTGATCTGTAAAAAACCACAGCCTACCATAATTATCGGCTATCATCCGACCGGTGGTGTAATGGTGATCCTTAAAAAGAGCGCTCAAGATCGGCACCTCAGAGAATTTGTTGTCATTAACATTTTTTAGAAAGACACCGTGCTCTGAGGCATAGTAAATTCCCCCTTGAAAAGATTCAAGATCTGAATGAAGGCCCTTTTGTAGCTCGGGAATTAGATTAAATGATGAAACGTTTTTTAAAGAGTCGTCTAATTCCAGTAAGAAGACGCCCTTGTATTCATGACTAACCACCACCTGCTGATTTGGGGTTACCTCAAAGTGTTTGGCCGAATAATCAAACCCCTCTATTTTGTGCGCTAACGCCCACTGACCTTGGGGTGTTTTTTTTAAGAGATAAAGGCCATCATAATTACCCTGTATGATCAAGTCGTCACGATCATTCAAGGACTTAAAATCCCAGGCCCCTTGAACGTTTGAAATTTTCTTTGCCTGGTTATGGTCTATGACAAAGGTTCCCGCATTATGACCACAAAAAAGCGTGTTGCCGATCTGGGTCAAACTCCAGACTTGACCGGCTGTTCCAGAAATTTTTTCAAAAGGAACTTTTTGATTCAGGGGTTTGTAAAAAAGTCCTTGATTCGTGCCTAGGTAAAGATTTTCTTGATAAATAGCCGAGGCATAAGTGGTTCCGAGCTGGCCGTTTTGCTCTAAATAAGGTCGAATATTTGAGGCCGCATTGACACAAGCAATACCATTATCCAGCCCAGCCCAAATATTGGATTGAGCATCTTCAAATAGACTAAGCACAGTATTATTTTCGATACCGTTACTACGGTTAAAGTGGAAATCTATAGACTGGTTTGACTCGTCTAAGGCAATCATTCCATCAGCAATGGTCCCAAGAATCAGCCGCCCATCTTTAGTGGCGGTTGAACTATAAATTTCATATTGTCCCAAGATTTGATTTAAAGACTCAGACCAGGGTACAAAGTCCTGCTGCTGCAAAACAAATAGACCTCGGGTTTCATGAACAAAAACAGTTTTTCCCAAAATACTCACTGCCCCAACCAAACGACCGCTTAGCGTCAGTTCTGATCGATTTACCAATTGTTTTTGGCCATTTTGGACCGTGTAAAGGCCTTGGTTTAAATCGTGAAAGTACAACTGCCCATTAACCACAAAGGCTTTTGAAAGTAGGCGATCAGCCGTTACAATAACCGTATTGTCCGAGGCTAAATCCATCATGATCAGGCGTTGGAGGGATTGAGCCACAAGCCATTTATCAAAGGTGAAAATTTGCCAAAACTGTTCGTCCTCTATTGGTTTTATGGAGCGTTTTTCCATAAGTGAGGTATAAGCGAGGTCGCCTTTGTCATCGGCCTGCCAATACCCAAAATCCATATAAAACCCAGTGTAGACGCGATCCCCTATGGCATTTACAGAGCGCATAACACTTTGATTCGGCGTAGGAAACAAAGACCAACGACTCCCGTTGTATCGCAAAAGCCCGTCATTATTAGCGGCATAGACTTCATTATCCGGACCCTGGCTAACCATCCAGTTTTGATTATTGGCTCCGTAAACCTCCGCGGTGTAA
>JALRAI010000105.1 GCA_023258055.1 Flavobacteriaceae bacterium
ATGATTCATCACCAAGCCTCGGGGCGAAAATTAGGATTTGGCGATGTCGCTTCGGCGGCGGCTCTTCTTGAAGTACCAGAAGAGGTTGACTTAAAGCCAATCAATGAGTTCAAGATTATCGGGACTTCCAGAAAAAATGTGGACAGTAAAAAAATTGTCACCGGGGCCTCTCTTTTTGGCATTGACTACAAAGAAGAAGGCATGCTTTATGCTGGGGTGATTCATCCACCGGCTTTTGGTCTGAAAATAAAATCATTTGACGCTTCGAGAGCCATGGCTATGCCAGGAATCGAGGCTGTTTTTCAATTTGAAAACTATCGCGAAGGACAAGCCAAAGGGGCTTTTGATATCAGTGCCCATCAAACCCAAATTGCGGTGGTAGGGCGCTCGACTTGGGAAGTGTTTCAGGCCAAAAAACTCGTGGAGGTGGCTTATGAACAGACAAGCGAGGTCGTCAATAAAATGAGCTTTTTTGGGGGTAGAACCCTAGAAACCAGATGGCCCGCAGGCCTCGAAAACACCGCTGACCACAAAAGAGCTATGGATCAGGCTGCGACTAGGGCAGAGGTCGTGCGCCAGGACGGCAATCCAGATGCCCAATTTAGTGCGGCAGATCAGGTGCTTGAAAGAACATATTATGCCCCCTATTTGGCCCATAACACTCTAGAACCATTGAATTTCTTTGCTGAGGTCACTGATGAGTCTGCACGTTTTGTAGGACCTATTCAGTTACCGGAGATACTTGAGCCCGCATTAGCTGATCGATTTGGCTTGCCTTTGGACAAGGTAGAGATCATGATGACCCGAATCGGAGGTGGTTTTGGCAGGAAACTCTACGGTCACTTCATGCTTGAGGCAGGGGTGATTTCAAAAACTGTCGGCAAACCGGTAAAGTTGGTCTACACTCGAGAAGACGATATGACCGCGGGCGCTTACCGACCCAGCTATCAAGTGACGTATCGTGCCGCGATTAAAGACAATAAAGCCACGGCCATTCACGTGATTGCAGGCGGCATCCCGGAGAGTCCATTAGCGGCAGATCGTTTTCCAGCAGGCGCTTTTGACCACTATAAAGCCGAATCATGGACAGTCGATTCTAACATCACTACAGGAGCCTTTAGAGCGCCTAGATCTAATTTTATCGCCAGTGCAGAGCAGAGTTTTCTCGACGAACTTGCCGAACAAATTGGCAAAGATCCCATAGACTATCGTCTGGAATTGCTGGAGCGCGCTGCAAGCAGTCCAGTGGGTGAGCGTAACGATTACGATGCTGAGCGTTATGCAGGAGTTTTAAAACTCGTTAAGGAAAAATCAGCTTGGGACACCCCAAAACCAGGAGTACATCGCGGAGTGGCGGCGTATTTTTGTCACCGCTCTTATGTGGCTAATGTGGTTGATGTCGTCATGGAAAATGGACGTGCCGTGGTGGACAAAGTCTATGCCGCTATCGATTGCGGGGTGGTGATTAACCCAGATGCCGCCGCAAATTTGGCCGAAGGGGGAAGTGTCGATGGCATCGGTCATGCTCTTTATTCTCAACTCACTTTTTCTCAAGGCAAGCCGGATCAGGATAATTTTGACGCCTATAGACTCATACGCCATAATGAAGCCCCTAGAGATGTAGAGGTGCATTTTGTGCCCTCGGACATTGACCCCACAGGTATGGGAGAACCCCCATTTCCTCCAGTCATGGGCGCCTTAGCCAATGCCCTATACAAGGCCGAAGGCAGACGTTTGTACAAACAGCCCTTTACTGGATCTCAGGCGTAAATAACAGAATTTGCCATGATTGAAGTTCAAGAGGCCCTGGCCCTTATCGATCGATTCGCTGCTGAGTCGCCTGAGGTCAGTGCTGAGGTTGATGCAGGCTTGAATGGGGCTATTTTGGCCCAAAACATTTTTGCGCCGATTAATCTTCCAGAGTTTAGGCAATCCTCTATGGACGGTTATGCCCTTTGTGGAGGGGCCCCAGAGGGCCATGAGCTCATCGGTGAAATCCCGGCCGGGAGTCCTAATACTTACAATTTAAAACCAGGTCAGGCCGTGCGTATTTTTACCGGTGCTGCAGTACCTGATTCGGCAGATCGGGTCGTGATGCAGGAGCATGTCGCCATAGAAAACGACCGGGTAACTCTAATCAAAGACCCTAGCTCAGGGGCAAACATCAGAGCCATAGGCAGTCAAATCAAGCAGGGTCAGCTTGTGATTGATAAGGGGACCAAAGTGACGCCTGCCATCATCGGTATGCTGCTCTCATTAGGCCTTACCCAGGCGGCTGTTAGAAAGCCACCCCGGGTTTGTGTGCTGGTCACAGGAGATGAATTAGCCCAACCCGGGGTTCAAAAATCACCCGGCCAAGTCTATGAAAGTAACGGCAGTGTACTTGAGGCCGTGGTCAAAGAGGACGGGGCTCAATTTGTGGAGACCATAGCCGTAAAAGATGATTTTCATGCCAGCGTTCAGGCTATAAAGCAGGCGGTATCAAAGGCGGATCTGGTCTTGATCTCAGGGGGCATTTCGGTGGGGGACTACGACTTTATCGCAATGGCGCTGACTCAGCTAGGGGCCGAAAAGCATTTTCACGGGGTACGCCAAAAACCAGGAAAACCCCTTTATTTCGGGACCCTAGAAGGCTCGGCTATTTTTGCCCTGCCCGGGAATCCAGCTTCCACCCTGAGCTGCTACTGCGTATATGTGCGCCGCTGGTTACAAAACTATTTAGGGACGAATCCCGCCACTGTCACCATGCCCTTGGGGGCTGATCTGGTTAACCGATTCGGTCGTGCGCTTTTTATTAAGGCTAAATTTGACCAGGGACAAGCCGTGCCTATAGATGAATTCAACTCAGCCACGCTACTGAGTTTTTCCAAAGCCGATATTTTGATTTTCATGGGTGCTGAGGTTACCGAGCTCAAGGCCGGTGAAATGGTCGAAACCTACAAGATTTAATGATGCTTGAGATTGTTTTGAATGTATATTTGGGAATAGCAGGGATGTTTGACGGCATTTCGGGCTTGCTCAGTGGTTTTTGGTGGTTTTTGGGCTTGATTCCCCTAGTTTCTTTTCTATACGCCAGTGTGGGCCACGGTGGGGCGAGTGGTTATCTGGCCCTGATGGCTCTGTTTGCGTTTCCGCCCGAAATGATGAAACCCACGGCACTTTTGCTGAATTTATTTGTGGCAGGCATTGCTTTTATTTCTTTTTACCGCGCGGGTTATTTTAAAAAATCACTCTTTTTGTCCTTTGCTTTGGGTTCCATTCCCTTTGCTTACCTTGGGGGGAGCATCAGCGCGGATCCTGACTTGTACAAGAAAATTTTAGGCCTCGTTTTGATCATTGCCGTGCTGCGGATGATTGCTCAATTAAAAACCGCACCGGGTGAGAACCGACCAATTCCGTTTTTGGCCGGGGTGTCCATTGGCGCAGGTATTGGCTTTTTTTCGGGGCTGATTGGCATCGGAGGGGGCATTATTTTAACGCCAGTACTGGTGCTAATGCGCTGGGCCAGTGTCAAAGAAGCTGCTGCAGTTTCGGCCCTATTTATTTGGGTGAATTCGGCTTCTGGATTTATCGGTCAATGGCATTCGGGCGTCGAGTTGTCGCTTTCCATGGTGCCCATGATCGCTTTGGCACTCCTGGGGGGATTTTTGGGCAGCCATTACGGGAGCGTGAAGTGGCAGACAAAAATATTGAGTTATGTCTTGGCGGGGGTTTTGGCCCTAGCCTCGGTAAAATTGCTTTGGATATGAGTCAAATAAATTATGAGTTAGAGTGCTTTGGTCTTTTGACCGAACTGATCGGGGAAGCCAGGCTGCTTGAGAGCCCTGTGACCCTGACTGTGGGGGCACTCAAAGCGCGTTTGCTGGCGGACCATCCTCAGCTCCAGGGCATCCCGATTAAGGTGGCACAAGACAATGAGCTAATGGGTGAAGAAGATGTTTTAAAACCGGGGAAACTCAGTATTTTTCCTCCATTTTCAGGCGGATGAATCGCTACGATAGACATATCAAATTAGCCGCATTTGGCGGGCGGGCAGGTCAAGAGAAATTGAACCAGGCTAAGGTTTTGGTGGTGGGTGTCGGCGGACTAGGCTGCGCTGCCTTGCCTTATTTAGTCAGCTCAGGGGTCGGCCAAATCGGTCTTATGGATGCTGATGTAGTGGATTTATCCAACCTCCAAAGGCAAATCCTCTTTGATGAGGCCGATGTAGGTCAGTTTAAGGTGGACTGCGCGAAAAGGCGTCTGACTGGAATGAATTCTCAGCTGCAGTGCACGACTTATTCTCATGATTTGACCCCTTTAAATGCTGAAGAAATCATCGGCCGCTACGACCTGGTTTTGGACTGTACGGATCGATTTGAGGCCCGTTATTTAATTAACGACGCTTGTGTGCGTAAAAATAAACCCTGGGTCTTTGGGGCCCTATATCAATTTGAGGGGCAAGTTTCGGTGTTTAATTTCCGCGGTGGGCCGACTTATCGCTGTTTGTTTCCTTATGATCGCGATCAGCAACAGTTGCCCAGCTGTGCTGATGTAGGGGTTTTTGCCCCGGCCGTAGGGCTGATTGGGGTGATGCAAGCCAGTGAGGCCCTCAAAGTCTTGCTCTCAATGGACGATACACTCTCGGGCCACTTGTTTTGTATGGACCTTAAAACCAGCGCCACCCAAAGGATA
>JALRAI010000106.1 GCA_023258055.1 Flavobacteriaceae bacterium
CCCAACTTACCTTTGACAAGCTCGTGTGCAATTGTCAATTGATCATACATGCCTTGATAACGCGCTTTGTTTTGCGCCGCATCAGTATAATCTTTTTCATAAGCCGCTTTGGCTTTATTGTAGAGCGCGTAATCCGCTGCGCGATCTGTGGCGATATCTCCCGCTTCTTTTCCTTCAAACTCAGGGCCTAACTCACGAATAATACGCACGTACTCTAGGTTTTCTTGAACAATATCCCCTAGAAAATTCCAACCATGGATGTCATCGACATAACCATTGCGGTCGTCATCAATTCCGTTACCTGGGATTTCGTCTTCGTTTACCCAAATCACATTTTTTAGGTCTTCATGCTCAATATCCACACCACTGTCTATTACCCCAACGATAACAGTAGTTCCTTGACGCTGACTTAAAAGCTCAGCGTAGGCTTTTTCCACGCTCATGCCCGCAATGGTGTCTTGGGTTAAATCAGCGGCACCCCAACTCTGAGTTTGCTCCTCAGTGAGTTCAAGGGTTTTGCTGACAGCGCTGCTAGGCGCGGCAACTGGGTTGGCGTCAAAACGCGCTGGCCCACAAGCACTCAAAATAAGCGCAGGGACAAAAGCAATAAAAATGTTTTTAGGTGTTTTCATATGGATTAATTTAAAAATTGGTCTAGAGGTATAACCTGGTCAAGGCGCACCCCTTTTTCTGTGTGTTTAACGGTAATTATTGGGTTATGAGCATCGTGCTCTAACCATAAATAGTAGCCACGATCGGCTGCTAAATTTAAAAATTTTTCTTTTTCACTAAGCGTCTGTAATGGGCGAGTGTCATACCCCATCACATAAGGCAAAGGGATATGGCCTGCGGTAGGCAGTAGATCCGCCATAAAAACCAAAGTCTTGCCTCTGTATTGAATATGGGGAATCATTTGTTTTTCGGTGTGTCCATCAACAAATAAAACGCCAAAATCTAGAGGGGTTTGTTGGGCAAAATCCTCGCGCGGGGTTTCTATAAAGTTAAGCTGTCCAGATTCTTCTATTGGTAAGATGTTTTCTTTTAAAAATGAAGCTTTTTCGCGGCGATTCGGCTGAGTGGCCCACTGCCAATGGTCTTTGTTGCTCCAATATTTCGCGTTGGGAAAGCGCGTGCGGTATCCACTTCTATCGTCATTCCAAATCACACTACCCCCGCAATGATCAAAGTGTAAGTGGGTCAAAAACACATCGGTAATGTCTTCAAAACAAAACCCGTACTTTTTTAAGGAACGCTCCAGAGTTGCCTCGCCCCACGGATAATAGTGTTTGAAAAACTCTGGCCCTTGCTTGTCACCCATACCATTGTCAATTAAAATTAATCGAGCGCCTTGCTCTACAAGCAAACAACGTGCAGCAATATCAATCATATTGTTGTTGTCGGCAGGATTAGTTCTCTGCCAAAGGCTTTTTGGGACAACACCAAACATGGCGCCGCCGTCAAGCTTGAAATTACCAGCATCAATAGGATATAAGGTCATAGGTTGCGCGCTAAGGTTGCGACGCTGCAAATTAGCAAAAGGCCAAACAATAGCCTTCACAGCCCCAGACTTATTTGGTTTTTTAACAGAAAATTATCAATCCACCTAACTAATTGAACATCAAAAGGGGTGTAAAAAACATCTTTTAATACTTAGGTGGAAAATCCTATTACCCCAACAGGCTTCACAATTACATAATACAGTCTCTTACCGAGGATGTAAAAACTTTCTCGTATTTTAGGGCATTATATCAAATTATGGTAGAACTCGCAGGGATCATTGTATTGGGAATATTGGCGCAGTGGGTGGCTTGGAAATTCAAGTTGCCCGCGATTTTACCCTTGATTCTCATCGGCCTTTTGGTGGGCCCAATATCCACCTTGTTTACCCTAGATGCTCAGCCTTATATTCAACCCATATGGGATGGATCGCGCGGTCTTTTTCCAGGAGAAAACTTGTATTATTTTGTGTCCTTGGCCATTGGAATAATCTTGTTTGAAGGAGGGTTGACCCTAAAGCGCGAGGAAGTTTCCAAGGTAGGCCCTGTAATCATAAAACTCATCAGCCTTGGCGCGGTGATCACCTTTATAGGGGCGGGGGCTGCAGCCCACTACCTTATTGGGCTGAACTGGCAACTTTCTTTTTTATTCGCCGCCCTGGTAATTGTGACAGGCCCGACAGTAATTAGTCCAATACTGCGCAATATTCCCCTTAAAAAAGACGTCTCTGCGGTGCTCAAGTGGGAAGGTATATTAATCGATCCTATTGGGGCCTTAGCAGCGGTATTAGTTTTTGAGTTTATCCGTATTGGGGGTGATGTGGGCTATTCCAAACAAGCGCTTATGGAGTTCGGAAAGATCATCCTGATCGGGGGCTCATTTGGTATTTCAGCAGGGTATATTTTGTATTTTTCAATAAAGCGTCAATGGATTCCTCACTATCTCATGAATGTGGTGGCCTTGTCGACAGTGCTTTTGGTTTTTGTTCAAAGCGATTTATTTGCTCATGAATCAGGCCTACTTTCTGTAGTGGTCATGGGGATGTTTTTGGGCAACAGTAATCTACCAAACCTAAAGGAACTGCTTTACTTTAAAGAGTCTTTAAGTGTTTTATTGATTTCCATACTGTTCATTTTGCTTTCTGCAAATATTGAGCTCTCAGATCTTTTATTGATTTACAACTGGCAAACTGCCGCCTTACTTGGTGTGGTTATTTTTGTTTTGCGCCCACTTTCTGTTTTAATCAGCACCGCAGGGTCCTCACTAAAACTCAATGAAAAACTCTTTATCAGTTGGGTGGGCCCCAGGGGGATTGTTGCCGCAGGGATTGCCTCTCTGTTTGGATCGCGACTCGTACAACTCGGAGTTCCTTATGCTGAGTACATCACGCCGCTGGTATTTTCTGTTGTTTTAGTCACGGTCTTGCTCAATGCAACCACCGCGCGCTTATTTGCTCTATTGGTGGGGGTGTTTTTAAAAACCTCTGAAGGAGTGCTTATTGTTGGGGCCTCAAAAGTATCGCGACTCATCGCTGGGTACCTTCAAAAAAACGGAAGACATGTGGTTTTATTAGACTCAAACCAAACCAATGTGGCCCAGGCCCAGAGTTTGGGGTTAGAGGCTTTTTCAGCCAACATATATACAGACGACCTCAGCGGAAATATTGAGCTCAGTGATGTAGGGTATCTACTGGCTTTGACCGCAAGTGCCGAAATCAATCAACTGGCCATAAATAAGTTTGCCCCGACTTTTGGAGAGACGGGAACTTTTAGATTGATGTCTGCAGAAGAAAAACAAAAAGGATTGGATTTGGACAACCCAGAGTATTTTTGCAGCACCCACGATTACACCATGCTGGATGAGGTGGCGCGCCAACACCCCTCAATTCAAGAGGCTCCGGTAGACGACATAGATCAATTTATGCGCCTGTTAAAAATCTTGAGCAACAATAAAGATACAGTGCCTTTGTTCTTAAAGCGCTCTAGCGGATATCTCGAAGTCATCTGTGATCCGAAAAATTTTGAAGTCGGCCCTGAATCAGCTTTGGTCTACTTGGGTAAGCCCCAAGATCTTGAAGAGCTCAGTAAAGTGGTTAAAAAGAAGGCTTAAACACAAAACCCTTTGCTTGACAGCTGAAGTTGCCTAGTCATTAAGCTTGAGCACAGCCATAAAGGCTTCTTGAGGAATTTCTACGTTACCCACGGCACGCATACGCTTTTTCCCTTTTTTCTGTTTTTCTAAAAGCTTGCGCTTACGGGTAATGTCCCCTCCATAACATTTTGCGGTTACGTCTTTACGCAAAGCTTTTACAGTTTCCCGAGCGATAATTTTTGCGCCAATTGCCGCTTGAATTGGAATGTCAAATTGTTGACGCGGGATCAGCTCGCGCAATTTTTCACACATTTTTTTGCCGATCGTATAGGCGTTGTCTTGGTGTAAAAGGGCAGACAAAGCATCAACTGTGGTATTGTTTAAAAGCACATCTACTTTTACGAGTTTTGAAGCGCGTAACCCAATTGGGGTGTAGTCAAAAGAGGCGTAGCCTTTGGAAATGGTCTTTAGGCGGTCGTAAAAATCAAAAACGATTTCCGCCAACGGCATGTCAAAACTAAGTTCCACACGGTCCTGGGTCAAATAGGTTTGATTGGTGATTTGTCCTCTTTTTTCGATGCACAAAGACATTACAGGGCCTACAAAATCAGCCTTGGTAATGATACTGGCCTTAATGTAAGGCTCCTCCACACGGTTCAGAGTTGACGGATCTGGAAGATCGCTTGGGTTGTTCACTAGGATCGCTGTGTCGGGCTCACGATTGGTAAAGGCCTGATAAGACACGTTTGGTACCGTGGTGATTACCGTCATATCAAACTCACGCTCCAGGCGCTCTTGAATGATTTCCAAATGCAACATCCCTAAAAATCCGCAACGGAAACCAAAACCAAGGGCCGCCGAACTCTCTGGTTGAAACACCAAACTAGCGTCATTGAGCTGCAATTTTTCCATAGAACTGCGCAGCTCCTCATAATCTTCTGTGTCTACAGGGTAAATCCCTGCAAAAACCATAGGCTTGACGTCCTCAAATCCCTCAATCATATTGGTCGTAGGATTTTTTGCATCGGTGATTGTATCCCCGACTTTAACCTCTCGGGCTTCCTTAATTCCG
>JALRAI010000107.1 GCA_023258055.1 Flavobacteriaceae bacterium
CATACCCACAAAGTCGGCACCAGCGAACGCACCGGAGCCGTAATCGAGCCAAAGCTCAGTGATCAGTGGTTTTTAAAAATGAAGGACTTGGCTCAGCCTGCCTTGGAGGCCGTGTTAAATAAGGACGTAAAGCTGGTTCCAGAAAAATTCATCAACACCTATCGCCATTGGATGGAGGGCGTGCGCGATTGGAATATATCCAGACAACTTTGGTGGGGGCACCAAATTCCCGCCTATTATTACGGTAGCGGAAGAGAAGACTTTGTAGTCGCGGCCACTAAAGAAGAAGCACTAGCATTGGCCCGTGAACGCTCGGCCAATGCCGACTTAAGCCTGGCTGATCTGACCCAAGATCCTGATGCATTAGATACTTGGTTTTCATCTTGGCTCTGGCCCATCAGCGTTTTTGATGGGATCCGCAATCCGGACAATGCTGAAATCAACTATTACTACCCTACCAATGATTTAGTAACGGCACCAGAAATCTTGTTTTTCTGGGTGGCCCGTATGATTATTGCGGGTTATGAATACCGCGGTGCTCGTCCATTTGAAAATGTTTACCTCACCGGAATTGTTCGCGATAAGCAAAGACGAAAAATGAGTAAGTCGCTGGGTAACTCTCCTGATCCTTTGGATCTTATTGATCAGTATGGGGCTGATGGGGTACGTGTGGGCATGCTCTTGAGCTCACCTGCGGGTAATGACTTGATGTTTGATCAGGATCTCTGTCAACAGGGGAGTGGTTTTGTCAATAAGATTTGGAATGCCTTTAGACTTGTTTCTGGTTGGGAGGTTTCAAAGGAGGTCGCCCAGAGCGAAAGCGATCAAAAAGCTGTAGAATGGTACACCCAAAAGTTTCAGGACGCTTTGGCAGAAATCGAGGATCATTACAGCAAGTATCGTATTTCTGATGCCCTAATGACCACCTACAAACTGGTGTGGGATGATTTTTGTTCTTGGTTTTTGGAGTGGATCAAACCTGAGTACGGAAAGCCCATAAGCGCAAAGACCTACGCTCAAGTCATCGAGCTTTTTGAGGATAATTTAAAAGTACTGCATCCTTTTGTTCCCTTTGTTTCTGAAGAAATCTGGCAAAATCTGGCGGATAGAACTAAAGAGCAGGCCCTAATTATCGCGACTTGGCCAGAGCTTAAAACACCCAATACAGATTTAATTCAGGAGTTTGAGCACATCAAGGAGGTCGTCTCTGGAATCCGTAGCCTGCGCAAGGAAAAGAATATTTCTTTTAAAGAGACCATCGATTTAACCATTAATGACGTTGCGAAAATCGGCAATTATTATGAGAGCGCTGTAGTCAAACTCTGCAATATTGACCAGGTGCATTATGCTGATGTCGCCCCGGAAGGTGCGTTGAGTTTTAGAGTAAAAAGCAATGAGTACTTTGTTCCGGTAGCCGGCAATGTGGATGTAGCACAAGAACGCGAAAAATTAAGCCAAGAGCTGGCCTACACTGAAGGATTTTTGAGGAGTGTTCGCGCCAAACTCGGCAATGCCCGATTTGTCGATAATGCCCCAGAGGCAGTTGTCGCTGCAGAGCGCCAAAAGGAAGCGGACGCTTTGGCTAAAATTAATACGATTAAAACAGCGCTCGAAGCTCTAGGATAATTATCGTAGTGTTACCCGCGGGTCGAGGTCAATCAGGCATTCATGCCCCTGTCATTTCTGTAGATGAAGTAGGTATTAGCCGTTTCGATGTATTTCTGTTTTGCTTCTTGCTGTGAAAGACCTTGGGCTTGAAAAAGCGCATTGGTTTTAAAGGCATTGATTAAAGGCTTACTGCCCTGAGGCAATTCGCGATCCCGTGTGGCTATTTTATAGTAAGCGTATAACTTGAGCAAGACATCGGCAGGAAAGGGCTCCAGGTGTTTACTCACCAGGGAAACCGACTGTTCAAAAGCAGTATCTAAGTCTTTATCCTTCACCGGCAAGAACGCTTAATCCTCCTTTAACCACTTGATTTAAGGCCACTGTCACGGGCGTGCCCACGGGTAGATAAACATCGACACGAGACCCAAACTTGATAAAACCACTGTCTGTGGTCTGCTGGGCGGTTTGCCCCTCTTGGGCGTAGTTAACGATGCGTTTGGCTAAGGCTCCAGCAATTTGTCTGAACAATACAGGACCAAATTCTTTACTGTCCACGACCACTGTGGTGCGCTCATTCTCAAGACTAGCTTTTGGGTGCCAGGCCACTAAATATTTTCCTGGGTGATATTTGCTATACAGTATTTTGCCCCCGACAGGATAACGCGTAACATGAACATTAATGGGAGACATAAAGACCGAAATCATCAGTCTTTGGTCTTTGAAATATTCAGGTTCAAAAACTTCCTCGATCACCACCACTTTTCCGTCAACTGGGGAAAGTACAATCTTGTCGTTAGGTTTAAAATTTCGTTGCGGATTGCGAAAGAATTGAAGAATCAATATCAAAAATACAAATCCAATGCCCCACAAACTATATTTTAACCATGTTGTGGAAACAAAATAATGCGCCGCGAGAAATACGGCAGCGACGATGATAAAAGTAACGGCAATTATGCGATAACCCTCTTTATGAAACATAGGTAGCTATTTGAAGCAAACAATAAACAAATGGACTGACAAAAATAATGCTATCCAGGCGATCGTAAATGCCGCCGTGGCCAGGCAAAAGGGCCCCGCTGTCTTTGACCTGGGCCTTTCTTTTAAATTTTGATTGAACAAGGTCGCCTAAGGTCCCAAAAACTGATATCAGCAGCGCCAGCAAAAGCCAAAGTTCAAGACTTTGTCGCGTGAAGTATTGAGCCATAATTCCCGCAGCGATCAGGGCACCTAAGACTCCGCCTGCAGTGCCTTCAATGGTTTTTTTTGGGGAGATGCGCTCGAGTAATTTACGGCGTCCGAAGTTCACACCCACCAGATAAGCCATGCTGTCATTCACCCAAATCAAAATGAAAACCCCTGCGATTAAATTCAGATCAAAATCCCCGTAGATTTGCGGGATCAGCCCCATAGTTATGACCCCAATCATGATGTAAAACACCATCAAAATGTATTTGCGCTCTAAGCGTTGATGTGACATGAATTCCAGTAAACTCATGATCAGATAGCTATTCATAAACACCCCTAAAACACCGATAACCACGTCCATCCAAGGGGGGAGCAAATCTAAATGAACCCCGACAAAGAGCATGAGAAAAATGGCGTAGGGGAGCAGACTTTTTATTTGGACCAATCGCTGAAATTCAAACAGGGTAAGCAGTCCAAAACACCCGGTAAGTAATAGGTAATATTTTGCATCAGCATACATGGCGAAGAGAATCAACGTCATGTAAATCAAACCAGAAATGGTGCGCACTAAGAGCTCTCTCATATTTGGTTGGCAGTTTCTCGTATTGGAGCCTTATTAAAGATCTTCCAACAAGAGCAAATATAAGTTTTTTGTGCTACTTCCATAACTCATGAAATCTTTTTCATCCTCGGTCTCAAAGTCTTGTATGGTCGTGATATTAGTGGGTATTGATTTGTTGCTTCGGCTCTTGATGAGTTGAAGTCCTTCACTTATGGTTTCCACAAGTTGGCTTGTTGTGGCAAAAATGACAATGTTAGTGGGGAGCTCACTGAGCTTTTTCTCTTTGATCTGGTTGGAGCACAGTAAAATGGCTCCGTTACTGGCTACCAGAGATTCACAGGGAGACAAAACAAAACAGGCTTTGTCCGATTGAGAAAAACTCAGGTTGTAACCGTCAAACTTTTTGACCAGGGCGGAGTCAGTACAAAATACTTCCTGTTCGTACCAATCGTTTTCTAGAAGGATATTGTCGAAGGCTTCATTAACTTCATCCCAATTGAGGCAATACAAGAATTTACCCCCGTTTTTACTGAAGTTTTGGGTGAATTTTTCGTCTGTAGGCAAATCTTGTTCTGGGAAATACTTGCTTTGCTCCTTAGAAGGTGCTTTATCGTCGCTTTTGCTTTTTTTTCCTAGTAGTCTTTTGAGTAGACCCATCAACCCAATTTTGAATTCGAAACTGCCTACTCAAAGATATAAAAACTTAGGGCAAATGCCAGAGGCATCTCCCGGATTTTAGTCCTTATTCTTCTTCGCTTGTAGACTCGTTTGTATCCTCTGAATCAGTTTGTGCGTCCTTCGCCTGTGGCTCTGCTAATTCAGGGGTTGCAAAAGGGCGCGGACCAAAGATTCTCTCGAGGCTTTCTTTAAAAATCACCTCTTTTTCTAACAATTCATTGGCTAGCTCGGTGAGTTTGTCTTTGTGCTCTTCCAAAAGGGCAATGGCTCTTTGGTATTGGGTTTCGACTATTTCGGATATTTCCTTGTCAATCATTTCAGCGGTTTTTTCGCTGTAAGGCTTGCTGAAATTATAATCTGTTTGACCAGAAGAATCGTAATAGGTCAGGTTACCAATTTTATCATTTAACCCGTAAATCGTGACCATGGCGCGGGCCTGCTTGGTAACTTTTTCTAGGTCACTCAAAGCCCCCGTGGAGATTTTGTCAAAAATGACTTTTTCGGCAGCGCGTCCTCCCATAGTGGCACACATTTCGTAAAGCATTTGATCTGGACGCACTATCAGGCGTTCCTCTGGCAGGTACCATGCAGCTCCGAGAGATTGGCCACGCGGCACTATGGT
>JALRAI010000108.1 GCA_023258055.1 Flavobacteriaceae bacterium
AGGAGGGATAGTCTGAAAAATTCATACAACTCCGAAGGTGTGGCACGATTGGAAGTGGTAAGCACTTTCAGCAATTCATAGGCAAAAGTGAGATCCTTTGAGTTTTCCGCGGCTTTTGCAGCATGCCTGAATAATGTATCATGCTCTGCTACGACCAAACCGTCTTCTTGAATGAGCCCTGTTACCTCGGCATAATTCAGTACACATGCCCCTTGCTGATCTGCCGTTAATGCAAGGCTTATGGCCATACGCGCGTCGTCAAATTGGCCGTCATGATAAACCACCCCACCCCTGAGTTCCTGCTGATTAACATTTTGAATGAGTCGAGTGGTCTCTGATTTGTCCAGCCACTGGGATTTACCCAGTCCCAGGTCCCCAGCCATCATGTCGTAAATTTTCAGGCCAATGCTGTAAAAATGCCCATTCCACCAACTGTATATCGGGATGACAAAACTCATATCACGTACTAAGTGTGGTGCATTACGCTTCATCAGGCCCCGCTCTTTGAGTGCCTCGATCACTAGGGAAACGTCCCCGTTTTGAAGGTAACGTACCCCTCCATGGACCAGTTTAGTACTGCGCGATGAGGTGCCTTTAGCAAAATCGTGTTGTTCGAGTAAAAGCGTGCGATACCCTCTTTGCGCGGCATCTACAGCAATACCTAAGCCACTGGCGCCACCACCGATAATAACCACATCCCAATGAGATTGCTTTGTGACCCTCTCGATGTTGTCCTTACGATTCATCAGCTCAAAATTTTTCTAATGCGCTCATGCCAATTGTCGATGATGCGCTGTGTCTGATTGCTCGGCTCGGGGCTGAAGGTTTTATCGATCTGCCACATATTCTCAAGGGCCTGCGCAGAGGTCCAAACCCCTACGGCCAGTCCTGCCAGAAATGCGGCCCCTAAAGCGGTGGTTTCGGTTTCCTTTGGTCGTATAACCTCAGCATCAAGGAGGTCCGCCTGAATTTGCATCAGAAGGTCATTATTGCTGGCACCACCGTCAACTTTTAGTCTGTTGAAGGTAACACCAGCATCTTTTTGCATTTCTAGTATTATATCTCTTGAGCGCAGGGCAATGGCCTCAAGTGCCGCCCGTGCGATATGCCCTTTAGTGGTGCCCCGTGTAATGCCCATGAGCGTACCTGTGGCATGTGGCTCCCAATAAGGTGCTCCCAGTCCTGAGAGTGCTGGAATAAAAGTGACCCCATCACTATCGCTTTCAGTTTGCGCCAGTGCCTCTATCTCTGGGGCCTGGCCAATCATTTGCAATTGATCTCTAAGCCATTGGATCAGCGCCCCAGCCGTGAAGACACTCCCCTCAATGGCATAAGTCACTTCATCCCCAATCTTCCATGCAATAGTTGTGAGCATTTTATTTTTTGAAACTACAGCCTTCTTTCCTGTATTCATGATACAAAAACAACCGGTCCCGTAGGTGTTCTTTACACTTCCAGGCGTCAAACACAATTGACCAAAAAGGGCGGCTTGTTGATCGCCCGCGATTCCAGCGATGGGAATTTCTGCCCCCAATAAGGTACTACTGGTGTGGCCCACGATTTCAGAAGAGGCACAGACTTTTGGTAAAAGCGACGCTGGCACATTGAGCAAGTCCAATAATTCCAAGTCCCAACTCAGTTCATGAATATTATACATCAAGGTTCTGCTGGCATTGGTGACGTCTGTGACATGAGTTTGGCCACCGGTGAGCTGCCAAATCAACCAAGAGTCTATGGTCCCAAAGGCCAGTTCGCCTGCCTTAGCACGGCGACGAATCTCCGCGTCTGAATCTAAAATCCACTTAACCTTGGTCCCAGAAAAATAGGCGTCCAGAACCAAGCCTGTTTTATCGAGAAAGATTTGATCATGACCATTTTTTGTGAGTTCTGCGCATCGATCAGCGGTACGACGATCTTGCCAAACGATGGCTTTGTGCACTGGCTGTCCTGTGACGCGATCCCAGATTACGGTCGTTTCTCTTTGATTGGTAATCCCTACTGCGGCAATCTCTTCGGCCTTAACATTGGATTGCGCCATAACCTGGCGAATCGCTTTGAGTTGAGTTTCCCAAATCTCCATGGCGTCGTGTTCGACCCATGCTTTCTGAGGAAAATACTGGGTAAATTCATACTGGGCCATGGCTACTTGGCGACCCTGCTGGTCAAAAATGATGGCCCGCGAACTTGTGGTGCCGGCATCGATGGATAAGATAAACTGCTGCATAACTCGTTTCCTTAAAGTTCTGGAAACAAGTTAGTAAAACTGTTAAAGCCTAACAAGAGTGAAAGCGGAAGACGGATAGAATTTTTGATTAAAATCCAAAATGCTTTTCACGCTTGGCGCGATATCCGGACTGATATTGATTAATCACCGACTCTTGAGTGGTGGTTTGAGTCAATTCATTCCAGTTTTTGGTGTTTTCAGTGTACTCAAAATCCACGTGCTTCAAGGCCCATCTCTGTAACTCAAAAATCACCGGATAAAGGTCAATACCACGATCTGTCAAAAAATATTCTTTGATCTTTTTGTCCCGCTCATTTCTGCGGAAATCAATGATGCCAAGTGCTTGTAACTTTTTCAATCGATCCACTAAAATATTGGTAGCAATGCCCTCCTGTGATTGCTTTAAAAATTCAGAATATGTGGTTTTGCCTCTAAAAATATCCCGAACAATGATAAGTGACCATCGATCTCCCAGTAAATCCAAGGATACGGCGCAAGCACAGGCTTGTTTTGGATAAAGAATTTTTCCTTTCAATTTTAATGTTTTAATGCAAGCAAAGATAAATATTTAACCTTTTCATAACATTGAATAGGATTAAATATTATTCCTGTGACGATTAATAACGTTGGTAAATGCTTTTCTCGGAATCACGGATTGACAGACTATTCGGCTTGAATCTCTCTGCTATACCCGATGTACATGATTAGCATCAAATACCCAAAGAGCGCTCCTGTAATGATAAGCAAGACATCTAAGGGTTGGGCGGCACCAAACGAGAGCCGCAACAATATGGTAGTGATCACAAATCCCGTATTGCGGATGAGCTTGAAATAGTCTTGGGACAATGCATAGGACAAAAGCAATATCAAAACATCGGCGAGGATCAGCGTGGTAAAAAAGTCCTTATAAAAAATCGCGTCTAAATTGTTGTCCATAGAGGCAATCAAATGGACTCCTGTAGCTTGATGAATCACAAAATCACAGAGGTGCACCAGCGAAATACCTCCTAAAATCACGAGCAAAATAGCCGATACACTTTTTTTCAAACTGTTAAAGCGCTGTTCGCCGGGGACCATGTCTGGCTGATCAAAGGCCTTGAGTTTATTTTTGGCCTTGATAAATAACAATATGGCCAAAGCCATGATTAAAACCGCACTCAAGTCAATCAATAAGGCCATGAATTTAGGGTCATTAAGCTGAATTTCTGCAAAATCAATTTTGGTAATATCGCCAAAAACACGACGCACCATGATCAAAGAAATAACCTCAAATTGTTTGAGCAAAGAGGTGGTAAAAGATCTGGGGAGGTAAAAAATCAACAGGTAAATCTCGTAGATCAAGATGAACGAGAACGGCGTGTAAATGGCATTGATTGGGTTTTGTAACAGCCGCCCCTCAAAAAGCTCAATAGACCAAAATTGCCCTAAACCGATAAAGGCCAAATGGGTAAAAAACCCAACTATAGAGAGGATTACCGTCAGCCGCTCAAGCTTAGCCCGGGTGTTTGCGGAAAACAACAGCGTATATAAACCCTTCATTTTTAGTAAATTACTCTATCAAGGTACAAAGAATTGTTTGATAACTGGTGATTTAACCGAGAGAATTTCAAAGGGGCTGATTCATCAAGAATTTGCTTGATGTACTTCAAGTTTTGAATGGCAATATACCCTATCTTTGAGTTGAAAAAGAAAAAATTATGAAAACAGCATCCGCACTTTGTGCACTTTTGATGGTGCTGACCCATCAATTGATTATGGCCCAGAAATACGAAACCCAGCCTTTTGAAGTGATTAAAACCATAGAGGAAGCCGAGCTCAGGTTCTATCCTTCTGTGATGAAAATCCAAAGCAATGGGGATTTTGGATCTCTCTTCCGCTATATTTCAGGAGCGAATGAGGCGGGTCAAAAAATTGCCATGACCACCCCAGTGCAAATGGGAACTCCACAGGGAGAACCTGTGATGCAATTTGTCCTGCCTAAAAAATTCAATAAAGAGAACACCCCCTCTTCGACTAATCAGGCTGTAGAGGTTATTGAATCAGAAGAAGGTGTATTTCTAGCCGTGAGTTACGGTGGCTACACCATGGACTGGCGCGAACGCAAAGCCTCAGAACGCCTGAGGGCCATAGCAGATCAGCACGGTATTGAATTAATCGGAGAACCTATACTTATGGTCTATAATAGCCCCTATCAAGTATTTAATCGCAAGAATGAAGTCTTGTTTCAGGTGAATACCTCTGAATAAAC
>JALRAI010000109.1 GCA_023258055.1 Flavobacteriaceae bacterium
GATCTTGATAGACCGTTTGCTGGGTAAACAACAAGCCTAAAGTAAAAGTGGCTAAAACAAACAGCACGAGTGGCGTGAATATTTTAGCCACTAAGGGTGAGATGTTTTTCACCAAATCAGGGTTTAAGATAAGCACAAATGTAGCGGTCAGCGGAACCGCCGGTGCGCCCCAAGTGATGATATTAGTAACATGAACGTCTGTGATTTCAATCCCAATGAGTTCATACAAGGCAAAAGTCATGAGCATGGTTAGCAGTCCAGCCGCCCCCAATACTGCGCTGAGGACCAAAAGGTCTCCATTGTGACGCAAAAATTGAAGCCGTACGGCCCCATCGCGGTGCAAGGCGCCCAAACGACTCCAGCCGTATACAAACCAATAAAATATAGGCAGATGGATGGCCACAAGGAGCAATACATCGTTTGAAATCGCAGGCCCCAGCACATTGATATAGGTCGCCGCCACCGAAAAAATCAACACTGCTCCGATGAGGTATTTATTTGCCGTATTATTCATTAGCCCGGCCAATAGGGTAAGCCAGGGAAACAACACTAGCCCAATATTTTTCTGCAAATACGGCTCAATGGGCCAATCAAAAATCTCTGGAACTTTGATCACCAAACCCGCCATGAAAACGTAAAAAACCAATGCGATCCAATGCTTTAGATGTCCCCAAGTCATACTTGCATTCATAGAGCGGTTTTGATACTGAAAAGTACTGAACTTATCTCAATCCGTTTATGTCATAGCGATTAAAAAAATCCCATAGGGCTTCATTCATGTCAAAACCTAAGGTACTTGTGTCGAACCAGTTGTGCTCACCCTGAATCACACGATATAAATCTAAAGAGACCTGATTGAGCCCCGGGCCATAGGTTTCGTACTCCACAAGTCTACTGCCACCACTAAAGGTTTGATTCTGTGAGGGGGTGGCCCCCAACTCATTAAATTCTGTCCAATAATTCACGGCATAAGGCACAGAAGACCATTCAGAATTTCCTTCATAAGGCAAAACTTCATCATTGGTTCCATGAAAAATAATGACCGGCATGGGGTGAGTCGGCGCACAAACTTCTGGCCAATCAAGCATGGTCCCAGAAATTGATCCCATAGCCGCGACCCTTTCGCTTAAAGCGCAGGCTAGTGCGTAACTCATCATACCGCCGTTTGAATAACCACAGAAATAAACCCGCTCTAGATCTACATTATAAGTACTGCTTATTTCATCGATTAACGCGGAGAAAAAGTCAATATCCTCGGCGTCACTCTTGTTGTCTGGACCTGATAAAAACGAATTCCAGTGTGGATTCCCATCCAGGCAACTGCCTTGAGGGTAAATCAAAATAAAGCCTTCTCGATCGGCCAGAGACCGCATGTCAGCATAAGCCAAGTGATCCATTGCATAACCGCCATAGCCGTGTAAATTAAAAACCACCGGCAGAGCCTCTGAAGCGTTGTAATCTTGTGGTAAGTGCACAAGATACTCCCGATTTAAGCCGTTGTGATTGAGGATCAGCGCGTTCTGATTGTCACCACATTCTGACCCAGAATTCTTGTTTTCGGTCGAACACGATAACATAAAAAACAACAAAGGGATGATAATTACCCCTTTGATAAACCTGTAATATTTAGCGTAAGTCATCATAAAAATTTAACGCTTCAGCAGTTAATCTATTGTTGATTCTTCGTTCTCCTTTGAGCATTTTTTTGAAACCCTGCTGGGTCACATTCATTACGCCAAGTCCAGTTCTGTTATGCTATTGAAAAGTCTTAATCCGCTCGACAATAAAATCTTTGACTTGAGTCGCTTTCCCTCGATCCTTAATGTAGGTCATAAAGGCCTCTGAATGCGTCGTTTGAAGGTCTTGATATAGACTCAAGTGATCATTCATATCCTTGCCAGAGAGCAAAGCCCAATGAGAAGCGCCATTTGGTTTATTCACATCATAAGTCCCAAAGGCCACCAGTCGATCTTTAAACGCTTCGGGCAGTGCATCGACCATGGCTTGTTGGGCTTTTGCAAATGCTGATGGGTCCTCGGCTTTAATGTCCCAAATGTGGATGACGGGATTCTTTTCCTCGTCCCCAGGGTTTAAATTCATGACTCGTCCGGCCCGAGCTTCGCCCCAGGTCTCAACATGATTTCTGATGCCGCGCCAAAAGGCATCGCCTTCTGACTCCGTAGGCTGGGTTACAAAACCGCCATTGTTTAATTCCCACAAAAATACGATTCTGTGCGTGCTGCCGTCTTCACGACCATGTCTTAGACGCTCTAAGAACACGCCTCCTGATTTCCGCTCACGATCGGTAAAGAATTCGTCAAATAGGGTTTCAATCTGATCCTCAGAATTTTCTTTGGCCTTAACCTCTATAAAATTAAATGCCATTTGCTGGGCGCTTATGACCCCCGAGAATAAAAAGATAACTGCAATGAATAAATGTCTCATGTTTATTGGTTTATTGGTTAAATGTTTTCTAAAATATACTTTTTTATTGTCTTTTGCAATAATATAATTATCTTCACCTGACTAACCAATTTTTACACTCATGAAAAAAATATTTTTTGGTCTTTTCTTTATGGCCATTTCGATCTGTTTTGCTGGGGCGACTGTTGATCCACAACCCACACCTAGTGCTGATGGTTTTAGCATGCTAAAGTCTCTGGAAGGGAAGTGGTTTGGGACACTTAAACGTGACAATGGTTCTGAAGACCCGTTTAATTTGACTTACAGCATCAGTTCTAACGGCAGTGCCATCCTTGAAGAGAGTAATACAGGGGGCATTGAAATGCTCACCATTTTTAACTTGCACAACGACGCCATTCTTTTGACCCATTATTGTGGACTGCGCAATCGTCCGGTCTCTGTTTTAGACAGCAGCGAAGATGGTGTGTTTAAATTCACTACCGATGCTGAGCTCAGCGGATTGTCTTTAGACGATGAAATGTTTGTCACTTCTTGGGTCATCGATGTCATGCCAGAGGATCCTAGTAAAATGTATTACCAATTCACCGTATCTGGTCCAGATGGGGTGGCGTTTATCGCTAAATGTGATTTGACTCGGGCAAATTAAAACATCTTCTTTACGTTTGATAGCCAATTAGCCTCTCATTTTGAGGGGCTTTTTTATTGGCCAATTACTTCAGCGGAGAATGAGATTACTGAATCGTAATCCACTACCACATAGAACTCTATGGGATTGCAACAGACCTCACAATCTTCGATAAAACTTTGCTCGGGGACAGAGGGATCCACTAACTTGAGTTGCTCCTCCCAACAATGGGGGCAAGTGAAATAATGCTCGATCATAAAATCAAAGTTACGGCAATAGTCGTATATTTAAACTAGTGTTTGGGGCGATGTTATTAATAATATTGCCTTATTGGGAGCGAGTCTAATCGCTCCCTTTTTTATTGCACCTTTACAAGTCTTGCCTTTTGAACGACGGAAATGGGGTAACCCGTAACCTGGGGAATGTCGTCGTCCACAGCTCCAGTGGTGGTCTTATCTGTAGTCTTGCTGAACATAATCTCGAAATCAGCTCCGTCTGTATGAAAAGCAATTCTCGAGGCCAAAAGGCTGCCCTGGACCTCAAAAAAACTATAAAACACCCCGTCCTTGAAGGTTGTCGGCAAAACAATGCCATTATTTTCATCCAACAAGTAGCGTCCGCTCTCTTTATCCTCGGCTATCAAAGTATAATTTCTGGGCTCATTATTGTAAATTAAAACATAGTCATAATGGCCCGGGTTGTTTGTTTCTAAAAAATGAAACTCCATGGGTATTTTCTGAGTGCCTTTGGCATTAAATATCTCTAATTCACCTTTATACCGGCCTAAATATTCCTCTTGTCCATAAAAAGGGTGGCCAAAAAATAAAATTGCAAAAACTGTAAAGAATCTTTTCATTACTCGCCATTTATCAATTGAAATAATCCCTTTTCTGGTTTATGCACTCTTTCTGGAAATTTCTCAATGAGCTTCCAGACACAACCATTTATAGTTTTGGGATGAAAATCTGGATGACGCTCTTCTATGCGTCTGTTGAGCTCAGTCCACTGAATTCCTTTTGGCTGTTCTTCGAGCAACTCAAAAATGGTCAAATAAATTTGACCTGTGATCGTATTTGGATTTATCGTCATAATTTTTGGTGGTGTTTACTGATTAATAAGGGTGCTCGCCGACCCAGTTTCCAGTGGGATAATAGCGGGCTACGACATAAACCTTACCTGATTTACTCACCGAATAAGCGATGCCCACCTCTTTTGTGCTGTCCCAAATCATTTGAGTGTAATGCCCAATGACTTTGTTCTTGTTTTTTCTACTGCCTATTTCAGCATATACATAGTCCTTCTTTTCTTCAAGCCAGCTCTCTGAGGCGTCTGTGCAGTAATCACGCGGTTCAAGATTCGGTCTTTTGCGGTTATTGATTGTGGTGCTGGAATAATATC
>JALRAI010000010.1 GCA_023258055.1 Flavobacteriaceae bacterium
GGTAGGATGTAGTTTAGACTGCAGTTTTTGCGCCACCGCAAGACTTAAACGTATGCGTAATCTCAATCCAGATGAAATTTATGATCAGGTTATGGCCATTCATCAGGAGAGTTTACTCTATTATGATCGCCCCCTTTCCAATATCGTTTTTATGGGGATGGGTGAGCCGCTGATGAACTATAATAACGTTTTGCTGGCTATAGAGAAAATTACGGGTGATGAAGGATTAGGTATGTCGCCAAAGCGTATAACCCTGTCTACCTCAGGAGTACCAAAAATGATTAAAAAATTAGCCGACGACAAGGTAAAATTTCATTTGGCTCTATCCTTGCACTCGGCCATTCAAGAGAAACGTCAGATCATCATGCCCTTTGCTGAGCGCTTTGTCTTAGATGATCTACTTCAGGCTCTGATATACTGGTATGAAAATACCAAAAGGCGTATAACTTTTGAGTATATCGTTTGGGATGGATTTAACGATACAGATCAGGATATAGAGGCATTAGTTCAGTTTTGCAAAAAAGTTCCTTGTAAGGTCAATATAATCGAATATAATGCCATAGATGAGGGTGGATTTAAACAAGCCCCACTGCACAGAATAGAGGCTTATACCCAGGCGCTTGAAAAAGCCCATATCCCTGTTACTGTGCGGCGCAGTCGCGGAAACGACATCGATGCGGCCTGTGGTCAACTGGCCAATAAACATTAAGTTAAAGCGCGAAAAAAAAAGCATTAAAAAAGGGAGCCTCGCAGAGGCTCCCTTTTTTTTCGGTATTAAACTTTAAACCGTGGTCTAAATTAACGCTTGCTAATTTTGATAGACTTAGTCTGACCTTCAGCAGAGATCGTAGCGATGTAAACTCCAGCGCTTAAACGATCCATAGCTACAGTAGCTGATGTCGCATTGATTTGCTGACGGGCTACTTCTTGACCAAGAACATTGTGCAATACCACTTGATCCATTGTAGTAGCTGAACTCAAGTGAAGCGCGTTGTCACTTGTATGGTATTCGAAAGCACCAAAAGCGCTATCAGTTACCCCAAGAGATCCTTGATCACCAGCCGCAATTCCTGTATCAGGAGTTGCTTCGAAAGCGAAGTCCTTTACAGTAATCAGGTTGTCTCCATTGACATCAGTGTCCAAACGAACCCATCCGTAGTGTGTAGTTCCTGTAGTCAAGCTAATGAATCGAACACCAAGATATCCGTCAGTAACATCACCACACCACTGGCTGTTTGAATAAGCACAACCGTAATAGTTAAGATCACCGCGATCTCCGGTGGTTGTATAACCTGTAGCGGCGTCGATGACATCTCCTTGAGCCATCAAAAACGGGTAATCATATGTTCCACCAGCAGAGGTGAATCCTGCAAAGGCACCACCAGAACTTGGGAACACGATTGCTGCGTTCAAACCTGATGTAAGGTCGGGGTTGGCAACCTCGACATCTTCAAATGTATCGGCCTCAAAATCGAGTGAGAAAACCTCACCACGAGATAATGTAACGTCTGGGTCAACATCGGTATAGACTACCTGGCCATTGGCGTCGGCACCAGCCATAACCGCTGCAGACATTGCACCGTATTGTGCTAATCTTTTTGTTAAATTTTTCGAAGTAATTTTTTTCATAAACTAAAAATTGGAATTAAAACTTTTCTTTTGCAGCTTTGCTACTTGACGTAAATATATGAATTATAGATTATTTTACTTCAAAAATGGCTATAAAATGGCCTGAATCACTTAATTTTTTGCATAAAAACAATACAGACATGATCAAAAAGAGCGAAATACAGCGTGAGCGTTTTGATCCAAATAATATACCCGTAGAGGGTTCTTTGGGCTTGTTGGCCTTGGGAGATGTGGGGTTTGAGGCCTGGCGAAAAGCCAAAGGTCATTTGCGCAACAACAAGAATATTGCCAATGAAGAAAAATAAGCTGCTTTTAATTGGCTGGGATGCTGCAGATTGGGATATTATATGGCCCCTAGTGGCTCAGGGCAAAATGCCTGCACTTGCTTCAATGATAAAAAGAGGAATACATGGCAATATAAGTACCATGACCCCTCCTTATTCTCCCATGCTTTGGACCTCTGTGGCAACTGGAAAAACCCCAGACAAACATGGAATACTCGGTTTTATTGAAGTCACTCAAGATGGTCAATCGGTGCGCCCGGTAACCACGCTATCACGAAAAACCCGTGCACTCTGGAATATTTTTCACAACCAAGGGCTCAAGTCGAATTGGGTGGGCTGGTGGCCGAGTTTCCCAGTAGAGCCGATTAACGGTTGTGTTGTTTCAGATCGTTTTCAAAAAACGCATGTGGATCCAATGGTCAAGACACCAGTAAGTCCTAACTCCATTCACCCATGGGAGATGGTCAAAGAATTAGGGCCCTTGCGTATGTTTCCTTTTGAAATTACCCAGGCCCATCTTTTTCCATTTGTACCGCAAGCCTATAAGGTCGATCAAGAAAAACACAAAGGACTACACGCTATTGGCAAAATCGTTTCTGAAAATAGCTCGCTGCATAACGCAGCAACGCGATTATTACGCACTTCAGAGTGGGACTTTATGGCGATTTATTATGATATGATTGACCATTTTTGTCACAGTTTTATGAAGTATCACCCCCCCAAACATCCAGGGGTGGAACAATCAAACTACGATTTGTTTAAAGATGCGGTAAATGGGGCTTATATTTTTCAGGACATGATGCTAGAGCGGACCTTACAATTAATAGATAAGGATACCACAGTTATTGTCATGTCTGACCATGGCTTTGAATCAGGGGACAAGCGTATTCTGAACATGCCAAAAGTTCAAGCAGCCCCCTCTTTAGAACACAGACAATTCGGCATGTTTGTGGCCTGTGGTCCTAATATTAAAGAAAATGAGAAAATTTACGGATTAGGACTCATAGATATTGGTCCTACGATTTTGCATCATTTCGGCCTTCCTATCGGTCGTGATATGGATGGAAAGGTAAATTTGGATATTTTCAAGAAGCCGGGTGAGGTGCAGTATATCGATAGTTGGGAGGATATGCCTGGAGACTTTGCCGAGATCGATAAAAAGCAGCAAACCGATGTATTATCCGATGCGCAGACTATGGAACAGCTTGTTGAGTTGGGCTATGTCGAGCGACTCGATGAAAAATTTGAGGTAGCGATTCGCAATACCCGAATAGACCTCAAACACAATTTAGCCCGTGTACACCTCGGGAAAAAGGATTTAACAACGGCCAAAACAATTTTGCTTGAATTACTTGAAGAACCCAAGGCAAAGGATTACGCTCCTTTTCTCATGGATTTAATTAGTATTGCCATAAAAGAAAAAGATTTTGAGTCGGCTTTGACGCATCTTGAGGCCGTCAAAAACTCGGGCACTGAGGTTTCCTATAATCTGGATTTAACGGAGGCACAAATACGCTCTGAAATAGGGCGGCCAAAAGAAGCCCTGGTTTTAATTGAGCGTCTGCTTGAAACAGATCAAACCGGACCGGTGTGGTATCGCTATGGATTAGTGCACTACGAATTAGGGGATTTTGAACGGGCGATTGAGGCTTTTGAGAAGGCCATAGAAAAAGAATCTCAAATCGCTGTTTATCATGCAGCAATGGCCGAGGTTTTATTGCAGTTGGACCAGTTTGAAGAAGCCGCTGAATATGCCCTGACCAGTGTTGAGCTGGTAAAGTTTTTTCCAAAGGGACATTTGCTTTTGGGTCAGGCCCTTGAAAAATTAGGGGATCTTGAAAATGCCGAAATTGCCTATGAGATGGCTGCAAAACTCAAGCCTCGTGAGTTTCACAAGGCGGAGCACTCTTTGGAAAATATTAAGGAAAAGCGTGAGATTGACTATATCCTAGAGGATAAGCTTACCCACAAATATTACGAAAATCAAATTGTTGTAGTTTCTGGCCTGCCTCGTTCAGGCACTTCTATGATGATGCAAATGCTCGACAAAGCCGGATTGGATATTTTGCAAGATGAATTGCGTGAAGCCGATATCTCCAACCCAAAAGGATATTATGAGTATGAGCCCGTTAAAGCTTTGTATAAAGACAACTCATGGCTTAAGAAGGCCCGCAATATGGGCGTTAAAATTGTAGCCCCATTGCTCAGATATTTGGATGGGCAATACCGCTATAAAGTGATTTTTATGAATCGCGATATTCATGAGGTAATCCAATCTCAACAAAAGATGCTGGGCAAAGACAATGAAGTTTTTCCTGTGCATTTGTACAATCAATTTCAGCGTTTACTCAAGTCTGTTACGAGTTGGCAAAAGGTGGAACCCGGTGTAGAAATATTATACATCAATCATCGAGATGTGATTCAAGACCCTGAAACTGTTGCCAGACAAGTTGCTGAGTTTATCGGTCAACCTCTGGATGTGGAGGCAATGGCAACCGTAGTAGATCCAGAACTTTATCGTAATAAATACAGAGGCGAATGATCATTTTAAAGCGCTATATTCTTTAATGAAGATCACGGCTCAAATAAAGGCGCCGATTGAGGCAGAGATGGAGCTTTTTGAGAAAAAGTTCTATGCTTCAATGTCTTCTAAGGTAGCCTTGCTCAATCGAATTACCCATTTTGTGGTGAATCGAAAAGGCAAGCAAATGCGTCCCATGTTTGTTTTTTTGGTCGCAAAATTATGCCATCCTAAAGGTGTGGAAGAGCGCACTTATAGAGGAGCCTCAGTAATCGAATTGATTCATACGGCGACTCTCGTTCATGATGATGTGGTTGATGATAGTAATCAGCGTCGTGGATTTTTCTCCATAAACGCCCTGTGGAAAAACAAAATTGCTGTATTGGTTGGGGATTATTTGTTGTCCAAAGGTTTATTGTTGTGCATTGACCACGATGATTTCGATCTGCTCAAAATTATTTCGGTGGCTGTGCGCGCCATGAGTGAAGGGGAGTTGTTACAAATTGAGAAGGCCCGAAGACTAGATATTACCGAAGAGGTTTATTTGGAAATTATCAAGCAAAAAACAGCGACTTTGATCGCTTCATGTTGCGCTATTGGTGCGCGGAGTGTTCATGCACCAGAACAGGAAGTCCAAAAAATGTGGGCCTTTGGAGAGGCTTTGGGTATGGCATTTCAGATCAAGGACGATTTATTTGACTACGGAAACGAACAAATCGGCAAGCCGCTGGGGATTGATATTAAAGAGCGCAAATTAACTATGCCACTTATTTATGCCTTAAACAAGGCCGATAAATCAGAGCGACGTTGGTTACTCAACTCAATAAAAAATCACAATCGTGATAAAAAGCGCGTAAAAGAAGTCATCGCCAGGGTAAAGGATTTAGGGGGACTCAGTTATGCTGTAGAAAAGATGAAGTATTATAAGGGACAGGCTATGACAATATTGGATACCTATCCCGAAAGCCCAGCAAAATCATCACTTAGCTTGATGATTGACTATGTTATCGAACGAAAAAAGTAGCTTCTGAGAGTTCGGGTAATTGTATTAAATTTATTGCATGGTTTAGGCCTGTTTAGCGTTTCATGATTTCAAAAACAACCATAGATCAAGTTTTCGAAACTGCTCGAGTAGAGGAGGTCATAGGTGATTTTGTGCAGCTCAAAAAATCAGGTACGAACTACAAAGGACTCAGTCCGTTTACCGATGAACGCACACCGAGTTTTATGGTTTCCCCAGTAAAACAGATTTGGAAGGATTTCAGTAGTGGAAAAGGGGGTAATTCGGTGGCTTTTTTAATGGAGCATGAGCACTTTACCTATCCTGAGGCCATAAAATATTTGGCCAAGAAATACAATATTGAGGTCGAAGAAACCGAGCAGACCTCGGAGCAAAAGGCTGAGGCGGATAAGCGAGAATCTCTTTATTTAGTCAATGAATTTGCTCGTGATTATTTCAAATCCACCTTGACCCAGACGCAGCAGGGTAAGGCCGTGGGCTTGACCTATTTTAAGGAGCGCGGTTTTAGCCCTGAGACTATAGAAAAGTTTCAACTCGGTTATAATGATGACCGTTGGGATGGCTTTACTCAGGAGGCCTTAAAACAGGGCTATCAATTGAGTTATCTCGAGGAAACAGGATTGACCATTGTCAAAGGGGATCGCCAGTTTGATCGATTTCGCTCTCGTGTGATTTTCCCTATACACAGCATGAGTGGTCGAGTCTTAGGTTTTGGGGGGCGTACGCTTTCGACGGATAAAAAATTGGCAAAATATCTGAACTCTCCCGAGAGTGAGGTATACCACAAAAGTAAAATCCTTTACGGAATCAACTTTGCCAAGCAGGGAATCGCCAAACAAGACAATTGTTATTTAGTTGAAGGCTACACCGATGTGATTCAATTGCACCAAAGAGGGCTGACTAATGTTGTGGCCTCTAGTGGTACGGCACTTACGCCTGAACAAATCAGATTGGTCAATCGTTTGACTAAGAATATGACCTTGCTTTTCGATGGAGACGACGCGGGGATACGCGCCTCGCTCAGAGGAGTCGATTTGATTTTGGAGCAGGGGATGAATGTCCGCATCTGCACTTTCCCACAAGGGGAGGATCCCGATAGTTTTGCCCGCAGTAATTCTTTAGATACCCTTCAGGATTACCTGCAGGCCAACACCACTGATTTCATCAATTTTAAAGCCTCTTTGTTGGCTAAAGACGCGGCTAATGATCCGATAAAAAAGTCGGAAACTGTTCGCGATATGGTGCAGAGTATTGCCAAAATCCCAGACCATATCAAACAGGAGGTCTATCTGAAGGAATGCGCGCGAATCATGGATATTAGTCAAGAGGTTTTATTCAGTACTCTGGCGCAAATACTCAGAAAGAATCAAAAGGATGCACAGAAGGCTCAGCCCGTGAGCGCCCCGCGATTAGATCTTATTCAAAAACCAAAGACTGAACCTAAGGTTGATGTTCAGCACAGTCTGGAGCGCAAGATTATAGAGCTGTTATTGCTTTATGGCGGTTATAAAGAAGAGTTTGTCGAAACATTAATTGAGCCTGATGAGTCAGGGGTTGTCCGACATAAGTCTGTCCAACATTCGGCTTTGGTCTACCAAAAAATATACCTAGATCTACAAGAGGATGAGATAGAATTTGCTCATCCTGAGTTTCAGGATCTTTATTATCGCATTATAGAGGCTTATCATCAAAATCCTGAACTTAAAATTGATGGTTTCCTTCAATCGCTGCCTCATGAACTTTCGGAGCACGTGACCCATATTCTGATGGACGAGGAAAAACATCATTTGCATCAGTGGGATCGCAAGTTGATCTTTGTAAAAGAGAAAAAAGAAGGGGTGGCTCAAATTGTTGCCGAAACTATATTGAATCTTAGGCGCCATTTGGTGGCCAAAAAAATAGATGAATTAAGTGCGCAGTTTAAAGATGAGACCTCTGCCGAGAACCCTGAGGAAACTTTGCAAGCAGTGACTGACTATATCGGTTTAAAGAAAGTCCTCTCTGAAAAACTCAATAGAGTACTTTAAGGTCGATTAAATTCAGGGGATTTAAAGTTCTGGCCATGCGGCCTGACTTTTTCAATACCTTGAAAAATCACCTCTAAAATTATCCTAATCTAAACAGGCGGGCTTGATTGATCAGGTCTGCGATGTTGTCTACCTTTAATTTAGTCAAAAGGCGCGTTTTGTAGGTACTAACCGTTTTTTCATTTATATCTAAAGCCTCCGCAATATCTTTATTGCGTTTACCCGAGGAGAGCATATTGAGCACTTCAATTTCTCGAGTAGAAAGTTTTTTATAGCGATTAATAGCACTACTTTCTCCAATACTGCGCCTAGTAAAAGAGGCGTTGAGCTCATCATTGAGATAAATACCGCCTTTGGCGAGTCTATTTAAGGCTTTTAAAAATACCTTTTCAGAAGCTGATTTTGGCAAATAACCCGCGGCCCCAGTTTTAATACAACGCAAGGCGTAGATTTCTTCGGCTAGGTGGGAAAAAATAAGTATGCGCAATTTTGGGTATTCATTTTTAATGTAGCGCAAGGTACTGACCCCATTGAGCTGGGGTAACTCGAGCTCCATTATCAAAATATCCACTGCCTGCTGTTCTAACGCTCTGTTGAGCTCATCCATATTTTGCGCCTTACCAACAATTTCAAATTGATCAGTTTCGGCTAACATGCATGAAATCCCCTTGCGAATGACGGGATGATGATCAGCGATAAGTATGCGTTTTGCGGTATTCACGATAATCAAATGTAATAAAAACGCTTCTTGTGGTATTTTAAATGCCAAAAATATCGATGAATAACCCTTATTTTCAAAGAATTAGCGCAAATCTTCAGGAATTATGCACACTGGAATGGGGTTCATTTTGTGTTGATTGGCCCGATTGAGCCTTTGGTAAATTGACAAAACTTCTTTTTGACGAGGGCTAAGTTGATCCGGATTTTTATCCGCCTCTTGACTCATTTTCATGGCCCACTCCAGCTCATCATAGGTAGCTCCGAGTTGCTGTTCATCTGTTTTACTGTCGTGATATAGTCCATCGGTGGGTGCTGCTTCAAGAATTTCTTGAATGATGCCCAGGGAGCGTCCTATGGCAAAAACCTCGCTTTTTAATAAATCGGCAATGGGACTTAAGTCTACACCACCATCTCCGTATTTGGTATAAAATCCCACCCCAAAATCCTCTACTTTATTGCCTGTTCCCGCCACCAAATACTGGTGAATTCCGGCATAATAATAGAGGGTTGACATGCGCAGTCTCGCCCGGGCGTTAGCCAGGCTTAGGTCGTTTCTGGGGTTTTCTGTGTCTTGGACTACAGAGCGCGAAAACTCATCAAAAGTGGCACTTAAATCTACATGCTGACCTTTAACATTTTTATACTTGGCGCATAGTTGCAAAACATGTTTGTGTGCCCGACTACTTTGATCCTTGGCTTGGTGAATGGGCATCTCCAAACAGAGGGTCGGCAGACCGGTCATGGCACAAAGGCTTGAGGTTACCGCAGAATCAATTCCACCACTAACCCCAACAACAAAACCCTTGGTTTTTGCGTTTGTGGCATAAGATTTTAACCATTGAATGATATGCTCGGTAACTTTTTCTACTTCCATAGTTACTGGGATTATACGCAATTAATGATACCTTTGTCCAGCAAAAATAAGTAATCCTCTATAAACTACTCAAGCTGCGAAGCCTACAATTTATGAAGCCACTGTTCACATCATTTATGTCCCAATTATCTGAGTCCTTATTTTGGCCTAAAACTATTATTAGAGGATTATTTCTCGGGATAATTCTGGTCTCCTGTGGGGAACTGACAGAGCGCGAACGTGCGCTCGAGGCCATGAATTTTGATGTAACAGTGGATCGTTTCGACCGTGTTTTTGCCCAGGCCACGCCTGATCGACTGGATTCGATAAAAAGAGTGTACCCTTTATTTTTTCCGACTCAGTACCACGATAGTGTTTGGATTGCTAAAATGAACGACACTTTGCAGGCTGCTTTAGAAAAGGCCGTAGATGAGGTCTTTGTGGATAATGAAATGCTCTCTGAGCAATGCAGTGATTTACTCAAACAGATCAAGTACGATTTTCCCGATTTTGTGGTGCCAAATGTAATGGCCACTACTTCGGATGTAGACTATAAAACAAGAGTTTTGGCTCATCAAGGGTGGTTAATCTTGATGTTAGATAATTATTTAGGCCAGGAGCACAGATTCTACTCTGGTTTGCCCCGTTATGTAGCAAAAAACCTAAGGCCAGAGATGCTATTTTCTGATGTGGCTACAGCCTTTGGTCGCAAGTTTGTGGCCACGCCCATAGAGCGCAGTTTTTTGGCTCAAATGGTTTATTACGGAAAGCTTCTATACTTGAAAGATTTATGGCTTCCCGAAATGTCTGATGCGGATAAAATAGGGTTTACCGCCCAGGAACTCGAATGGGCAGTAGAAAACGAATATTTCATTTGGCAATATTTCTTAACTCAAGAATATCTCTTTAGCACTAATTCTAGATTGAAAAATAGATTTATCGACCCCGCCCCTTATTCAAAGTTTAATTTGGAAATAGACAATGATTCTCCTGGCATGATCGGTCAATGGATCGGGTGGCAGATTGTGCGCCAATACATGCGTGAAAATCCTGTAGACTTAAAAACACTGTTGAGTCTTCCAGCGCAAGAATTGTATAATGGAGCCAGATACAAGCCCGCTAAGTAAAAGATTAAATACGCCTATTAAATCATAAAACCCACCTTAAGAAAAATCATGGCAAAGCATAAATCACAAATAAACATAGAGGTTGAATTAGACGAAAACAAAATTCCAGAGCAGTTGTATTGGTCTGCGCCAGATGGTGGTGTGGATCGTCAACAAACCAAGGCTTTGTTGCTCTCGGTTTGGGATGATCAGGCACAAGAGGCTTTACGCATTGATTTGTGGACCAAAACCATGCCTTTAGATCAGATGAAAGTGTTTTTTCACCAGACACTGGTGGCCATGACTGGGACCTTTGAGCGCGCCACCAATGATGAAAAAATGGCAGCGACCATGCGCGATTTTTGCGCCTATTTTGCAGAAAAGTTAGAATTAGATTCGGGCGGTAGTAAAGCGAATTAATTGGTATTTTTTGGTCAACTTGACCTTGAGAATTAGGCGGATTAAAAAATTATTTTGGCTACAACTTAGTCTTGGTGAAAGTCCTCGTTGAGCTGGGCAATATATTGCAATAATTCCTCACGCCCTGTGCTATGGGCTGATGAAGTCACAAAATGCTGAGGCATCTCCTCCCAAAATTCTAACATTTTTTCACGGTACTTTTCTACGGCCAAAAGACAGGCCTTTGGCTTTAACTTGTCTGCTTTGGTGAAAATAATGTGAAAGGGAATTTGTTGATTTCCCAGATAGGCCATAAACTCTAAATCTATCGGCTGTGGCTCGTGGCGGATATCCACCAGGACAAAAGCTAAGACGAGTTGTTTCCGCTTTTCGAAATACTCTGTGATAAACTTTTGAAAGGTCTTTTTACTTTTTTTGGAGACCCGAGCATAGCCATAACCTGGTAGGTCGACTAAAAACCAGTTTTTATTGATTACGAAATGATTGATAAGCTGAGTTTTTCCTGGTCGTCCACTTGTCTTGGCCAGGCTCTTTCGCTGCACCAGCATATTGATTAGCGAGGACTTACCGACATTAGAACGCCCGATAAAGGCGTACTCCGGCAGAGGTTGATTTGGGCATTTGTCAACCGCGCTATTGCTCATGACAAATTCCGCAGATTTAACCTCCATAATCCTTTTTTAGATGGCTTTGCTTTTTAGCCAGTGATGTAAATGTTGATTGAATGTATCAGGGTGCTCCATCATTGGGGCGTGCCCGCACTCATCGATCCAATAGAGGGTCGAATCAGGCAGGAGTCTATGGAATTCATCGGCGACCTCCGGAGGGGTGACCGTGTCGTTTTTCCCCCAAATGATACAGGTCGGCGTGTCCATTTTTGGCAAATCAGCCGCCATATTATGCCGAATAGCACTTTTGGCAATGGCCAAGGTTCTGATGAGTTTATTGCGGTCATTTACACTAGCGTAAACCTCGTCAACGATTTCTTTGGTAGCTACTTTGGGGTCGTAGAAAACAGCCTCGGCCTTTTCTTTGATGTATCCATAATCTCCACGTTTAGGATAGGATTCACCCATTGAATTCTCATAAAGTCCAGAACTCCCGGTAATGACGAGTCCTTTGACCTTTTTCGGGAATAATTTAGTCAAGAGTAAGCCGATATGTCCGCCCAAAGAATTCCCCAAAATGATAGCCTCTTCTATTTGCATGAAGTCCATGAATTTAGAGACATGCAAGGCCAAATTTTTTACCGTAGTCTTTAAAATGGGCAAGGTATAAATGGGCAATTCCGGTATAATAACGCGATATCCATTGCTGGAAAAAAATTGTGTAACACCCTCAAAATTGCTCAATCCTCCCATGAGGCCGTGCAATACAATTATAGGTGTGCCTTCACCTTTATCTATATACGAAAAGGACTTTTGTTTTTTGAGTATGTACCCCATAGTTTGGTTTGACTGCCAAAAACAAATTTACACAAATTTTAACGAAATAAAGGTGGGAAATAAAGACTTAATCTTCACTTAATGATCAGTTGTTTTAGTTGAATTAAGTGTCTGTTTTAGTGTCATTTTGTATCGTTTTACGCCAGTAATCAACAGGTGGTAAAACTTATTAACAAAGTGGTAGAAAGTGGTAAAAAGTGGTAAAATTTGCTGTATATTTGAACAAAATCAACCGAAAAAAAGGTGTTAAATCTCATTGGGACATATCATTGCAAGGCAGATAATAAGGGGCGAGTTATGCTTCCTTCGGATCTCAAAAAGCAATTGGCTCCGGCTCTTGCGCAAGGTTTTGTAGTCAAGAGGGCGGTATTTCAGCCATGCTTGGAGCTCTATCCCATGGATCAGTGGAATGCCCTCATGCAAAAGGTCGGGAAGCTCAATCAGTTTAACCGAAAGAACAATGATTTTACCCGTCGATTCACGGCCGGGGTGCGCAAAGTAGAACTCGATGCTACGGGACGCATTAATATTCCTGCTGACTTGATGGTCGTAGCGGAATTAAAGCGCGACTTAGTACTAACAGCCTCGGTTGGTATAGTAGAGATTTGGGATGCTCAAAAATACGAGCAGGCTATTTCAGATGCCGCATTGGATTTTGCGGACTTGGCTGAAGAAGTAATGGGAACTTCTAACACTTCTGCCGATGAGTTATCATGATCCCGTGCTGCTGTCTGAAACTGTGGCGGGCTTAAACATTAAGCCAGATGGGATTTATGTCGATGTAACTTTTGGTGGTGGCGGACACTCCAGACATTTACTTGCACAACTTGGGCCAAAGGGTCGACTGATCGCTTTTGATCAAGATCAAGATGCCCTGGATAATCGCATAGACGATCCGAGGTTTTTATTGATTCATCAAAATTTTCGTTTCCTCAAGCGATTTTTAAAATTTCATGGGGTGACACAGGTCGACGGTATAATGGGCGATTTTGGTGTTTCTTCCCATCAATTTGATCAAGGTGATCGGGGTTTTTCTACTCGATTTGACGGCGCATTGGATATGCGTATGAATCAGGGGCAAGCCTTAACTGCTGCGCAGATACTGAATGAATACCCTACAGAGCAGTTGACTTATTTGTTTCGTGAGTATGGCGAATTGCGCAATGGAGCCAAGTTAAGCCGGGTCATTGATGCCGCACGCCAACAGCAAGCGATACAGACCACTGAGGATCTTAAAGCCATAGTGCGCCCATTAACCCCGCGCAATAAAGAGCATAAAATAATGGCGCAGATTTTTCAAGCCATTCGCTTAGAAGTCAACCAAGAGCTGTCGGTACTTAAAGAGTTTTTACAGCAAACCACAGAGGTAATTAAGCCATCTGGGCGTCTGAGTTTGATTTCTTATCACAGTCTTGAAGATCGACTAGTCAAGCGCTTTATCCGTAATGGACTTTTTGAAGGCATGCCAGAAAAGGATGTTTTTGGACGCTTTTACACCCCTTTTAGGCCTGTGGGAAAACTCATAATTCCTTCGGGTCAGGAAATTGAAAATAATAATAGAGCGCGTAGCGCCAAATTGCGTATTGCTGAAAGGACACTAGATTAATGAAAGAGTCACTACTTCATATCATTCGCGGTCAATTTTTGATCAATCAAGATGCCTTAAAAACCTGGAAGTTTATTTTGTTTTTATCGGCTCTTGCCATGATCATGATCAGTAGTGCGCACAGGGTCGATAAAAAGGTTCATAAAATTGCGGCCTTGAGCGAGGAGGTCAAGCAACTTAAAAGTCAATTTGTTGCCGGGCGTATGGCTCTGATGAATGCCAAAATGGAGACCAAAATAATTAAAGCCATGGAGCTACGGGGCTTATTGCCCTCTGAGGTGCCGCCAAAAAAAATAATAATCGCTTCAAATGTCGAGAATCATGAATAGAGAGAGCTTGGCATTAAAGCGTTTTTATGTAGTTGCTGCTGGCCTATTTCTGGTGGCTGCTGCGGTTGTTTTTAAATTGAGTCAAATCCAATTTGTTCAGGGAGATCAGTACCGAGCCATTGCTGCAGAAAAAACCACCCAAAACATTCCGATAAAGGCCAATAGGGGAAATATTTATGCCAACGATGGGAGTTTGCTCGCCACCTCAGTTTCGCGCTATGACATCAGATTTGATGCGGTCACGGTCAGTGCGGCTAATTTTGAAAAATTCATGCCAGAATTATCCCGTGCATTGGGGACTTATTTTGGGCGTTCGGCATCCTATTATCAGAAAATACTCCAAAAAGCACGCAGTGGTAATAAGCGTTACCAATTGATCGCTAGAGATTTAAATTATACTGATTTCTTAGCCGTTAAGCAGATGCCCTTACTCAATTTGGGGCCGTACCGAGGGGGTTTGATTGTGGTTCAAAAGCCGACTAGAGAGCACCCTATGGGAAAAATTGCCGAGCGCCTGGTGGGGCATAATACGACCTCAGATACCATGCAATACACCGTGGGTCTTGAGGCGGCTTTTGACTCATTTTTACGAGGTCAAGATGGGCATCGCCTCAAACAAAAAATTGCCAAAGGTCAATGGAAGCCAGTTTCTGATGAAAATGAATTAGAACCTCGTGATGGTTTTGACGTGGTAACCACTATTGACATTAATATTCAAGACATCGCACATCACGCCTTATTGGCACAACTGGAGTATTACGAGGCGGAACACGGTACAGTCGTCGTGATGGAGGTGGCCACTGGGGCAGTACGTGCTTTAGCTAATTTGGGACGCACAGCCAAAGGTACTTACTATGAAAAGTTGAATTATGCGGTAGGGGAAAGCCACGAGCCTGGAAGTACTTTTAAAACCATAGCCTTTGCGGCGGCCCTCGAGGATCGTGCCATTGACACAGCACAGATAGTCGACACGAGATTAGGAAGCAAAGCCTTTTATGGGCGTATGATTACAGACACCAAGGGTCATGGAAAGATTTCCGCAGCTCGGGCCCTTGAAGTATCCTCAAATATTGGTTTGGCCAGTTTGATTGACCAGGCCTACAGTCAGGAGCCAGAGCGCTGGCTAAATTATTTCAAAGCCTGGCGTCTAGACACGGTCTTGGGGCTGCCGATATCAGGTGAAGGACGTCCTGAAATTCCTCGGCCTGGCGATGCAAAATGGAGTAAAAATGCATTGCCCTCTATGGCCTATGGTTATAATTTACGCATGACCCCTTTGCAGATTTTGACCTTCTACAATGCACTGGCCAATGATGGGCGTATGGTTAAACCTCGCTTTGTGGATCGGATCATAAGCGATAACAAAATAATTCATCAGTACGGTCCACAGATCATCAATCCAAAAATAATGTCTGACCAGACTTTGGTCCAAGTCAAAGATGTATTAAAAAACATTGTGACTCGAGGTACAGGGCGGGCTCTGTATTCGGAATATTTCTCTATTGCTGGGAAAACCGGGACTGCGCGTACTGAATATTGGATGGAGGATTGGGAAGAAAATCGCCGCTATATTTCTTCTTTTGCCGGCTATTTTCCAGCCGATCAACCCAAGTATTCTTGTATTGTGGTCATACACAAACCGAGCACGAAAAAAGGATATTATGGAGCGGACGTCACGGGTCCTGTGTTTAAAAGAATTGCCCAGAAAATATATACGGATAGCCCATTGCGTGATACGATACAGCTGCCCGTAGGGCCGATACCCGAGCTCAAGGTGCAGGAGGCACAATTTACCCAGGCCATAGGGGAAACCCCAGAGACTATTCCCGATGTACGCGGATGGGCCTTGATGGATGCCTTGGCTGTTTTGGAAAATTTAGGTCTGCAGGTTGAGGTGCGGGGCCATGGAAATATAATAGATCAAAACCCAAAAGCGGGCGCCGCCTTGGGTCAAACTCAAAAAGTAACGCTTATCGGCTCATGATTTTGCTTAAAGACATATTATACCGCGTAGGACTGGAGCAAGTGATTGGTTCCACGGGGGTGGATGTGCGTGGAATTGAATTCGACTCGAGGCATGTGGCTTTAAATGATGTTTTTGTGGCCATTAAAGGGTCTGTTGTCGATGGTCATAAGTTCATAAAACAAGCTTGCGATCAAGGGGCTGTGGCGATCGTTTGTGAGGAACTACCTGAGCTGATTATTAATGGGATTACCTATGTCAAGGTTAGTGATGCCAATATGGCCTTGGCCTATATGGCGGATAATTTTTATCAGCAGCCCTCCAAAGAGTTGGTTTTAGTCGGGGTTACTGGAACCAATGGGAAAACGACTGTGGCGACCTTATTGCATCAATTATTTACTAAAATGGGTTATGGAGTTGGATTGCTCTCAACAGTCGAAAATAAAATCGGTAATACTGTACTGCCAGCGACCCATACCACACCTGATTCTGTGACGATCAATAGATTGCTCAGAGCAATGGTGGATGCCGGACTTACGCATTGTTTTATGGAAGTGAGCTCTCATGGCATTGATCAAAACAGAACGCTTGCTCTAGATTTCGATGGGGGCGTATTTACAAATTTGACCCACGATCATTTAGATTATCACAAGGATTTTAAAACCTATCGAAATGTGAAAAAGCAGTTTTTCGATGGTTTAAAGAAAGAGGCCTTTGCCCTGACCAATCAGGATGATAAAAATGGCGCCTATATGTTGCAAAATACGCAGGCCCGGGTTCAAACTTATGCGCAAAAGTCTTTGGCCGATTACAAGGTGCAGGTGTTGGAACAGCAGATAAGTGGACAATTATTAAAAATCAATGGTCAAGAGCTATGGGTCAAACTCATCGGCGGATTTAACGCCTATAATCTGCTGGCGATTTACGCAAGCGCTGAGCTTTTAGGGGCAGACCCTATGAATGTATTGCAGCAGATCAGCACCTTAGAGAGTGTTTCCGGACGCTTTCAATACTATGTAGCGCCCAATGGAGTGACTGCCATTGTGGATTATGCCCATACACCTGATGCCTTAGAAAATGTCTTAGGGACTATTGCTGATTTGCGCACAGGTAACGAGACCTTGATTACTGTAATAGGCTGCGGAGGGGATCGTGATACAACAAAAAGACCCAAGATGGCCGCTGTAGCTACACACTGGAGTAACAAGGTTATTTTCACCTCAGATAACCCGCGCAGTGAATCTCCTGAGGCGATTATTGCTCAAATGGAGGCCGGTGTCCCAGCCCATGAGTACAAAAAATTTATTTCTATAACCGATCGACGTCAGGCCATTAAAACTGCTGTTCAGCTGGCTAATTCTGGAGATTTAATATTGATAGCTGGCAAGGGCCATGAAACCTATCAAGAAATTGCTGGGGTGCGTCTCGACTTTGACGATTATAAAATAGCCATGGATTTTTTAAACGACCAAACCACCTGATATGCTCTATTACCTCTTCGATTTTTTAGATAAAACTTATGACCTGCCAGGGGCTGGGTTATTTCAGTTTATCACCTTTCGCGCGGCCATGACCGCAATTACATCTCTGTTTATCGCTACTTATTTTGGGCGAAGAATTATTGAGTTTTTACGCCGTAAGCAGGTCGGGGAAACCATTCGTGAATTAGGGCTACAGGGGCAGGCTCAAAAGGCTGGAACCCCAACCATGGGTGGTGTTATTATTATTCTGGCCATCGTTATTCCCGTTTTACTTTTTGCCAAAATCGACAACATTTATGTCATAATGTTGTTGGTGACTACCGTTTGGATGGGGATTATTGGATTCATCGACGACTACATCAAAAAATTCAAGCAGGACAAGGAAGGGCTTCCAGGGCGCTTTAAAGTCTTTGGTCAGGTTGGTCTTGGGATTATCGTAGGGGCCACCATGTATATGAGCGATGGGGTTACTGTGCGTCGCCAAATTCCTGCGGAACTTAAGGCTGTTGTGGAGTCGGCCCAACAAGGGCATCAGAATTCTGGGGCACAACAAAAATCTTCGACCATTTCCCAGGCTTTTTATCCCGACGAGAAGGCCCTGATTACCACCATGCCTTTTGTTAAAAACAACGAAATCGACTATGAAAAAATATTGGGTTGGATGGGTCCTAAAGCCGCATCGCTATCTTGGTTGATTTTCATCCCCATCATCATCTTTATTATTACCGCGGTATCTAATGGGGCAAACCTCACTGACGGCATTGACGGATTAGCGGCAGGGACTTCAGCGATTATTGGGGTGACTTTGGCGATTTTCGCCTGGGTCTCTGGGAATCTCATCTTTGCGGATTATTTAAACATCATGTATATCCCAAACATTGGTGAGCTATCAATATTCATCATGGCCTTTGTTGGGGCCCTTATCGGGTTTTTATGGTATAACGCTTATCCAGCTCAAGTCTTTATGGGCGATACAGGAAGCTTGACCATCGGTGGGATCATTGCCGTTATTGCTATTGCCATCAGAAAGGAGTGGCTCATACCCATTTTGTGCGGAATTTTTCTCATGGAAAACCTATCAGTGGTCTTACAAGTAGGTTGGTTTAAATACACCAAAAAGCGCACGGGAACAGGTGTGCGGCTATTTAAAATGGCACCATTACACCATCATTATCAGGTCAAGGGCTACCATGAAAGCAAAATTGTCACCCGTTTTTGGATCGTGGGTATTGTTTTGGCTGTATTAACCATTGTCACCCTTAAAATACGCTAATGGCACAAGGAAAACTCGTCATATTAGGAGCAGGGGAAAGCGGACAAGGGGCGGCTTTATTGGGAAAAGCCAAGGGTTATCAGGTCTTTGTTTCCGATGGTAAGCGCATGCCCGAAAAAGCAAGACAGCTATTTGAGCAGCATGAGATAGAATTTGAGCAGCAGGGGCATAATCTTTCTCGCTTAGTCGATGCGGACATTGCGGTGAAGAGTCCGGGAATTCCCGATTCTGCACCCGTGATACAAGAATTATTGGCTCATGGGGTTGAAGTGATTTCAGAGATCGAATGGGGATTTCGTTTTACGGACAAGCCCATCATCGCCATTACGGGAAGCAATGGGAAAACCACCACGACCTCAATGATTCACAAACTGCTTACGGATGCCGGCCTCTCTGCAGGTCTTGGGGGGAATATCGGTAAGAGTTTCGCGGCCCAAGTTATGGGTCAGGAGCCCGATTATTACGTGCTTGAAGTGAGTAGTTTTCAGCTGGATGGGACGACACAGTTTCAGCCGCATATTGCCGTGATCACGAACATTACGCCTGACCATTTAGATCGCTACAATTATAAATTTGAGGCCTACATCGCCTCTAAAATGAGTATTTCGCATCGCCAATCACAAGATGATTTTCTGGTTTATGACCAGGATGATCCGGTATTGGCCCAATCTGTGGCTCAATCTGTTGCTCAATCAAAAATTCAAGCCTCATTAATGCCTTATTCCACAAAAACCTCGGTCGCTCAAGGAAGTTATATCGACCGCGATACTTTAGTTATAAACACACCCGAAAAATTGATAAATATGCCCATACTAGATCTTAACGTAAAAGGGGTTCACAATCAAAAAAACGCTATGGCGGCAGCTACAGTCGGCGCCCTTTTGAACATCCGCAAAGAAACCATTAGACAGTCCTTAGAACATTTTCAGTCCGTTGAACACCGCTTGGAATTCGTCTTAAAAATCAATAATGTCACCTATATCAATGATTCCAAAGCGACCAATGTGAATTCGGTGTACTACGCCTTGGAAAGTATGGAATCTCCCACAGTTTGGATAGTCGGTGGGGAAGATAAAGGCAATGATTACAATGAGCTTTTGCCCTTAGTTAATGAAAAGGTCAAGGCGATCATCTGTTTGGGGTTGAGCAATGAAAAAATCATTCAAACTTTTGGCTCTGTTGTCGATATGCTTGTCGAAACACACAGCATGTCGGATGCCGTACAGGTGGCTTATCGACTGGCTGGACGTGGAGATACAGTTTTGTTGTCACCGGCATGTGCCAGCTTTGATTTATTTGAGAATTATGAAGATCGGGGGCGTCAATTTAAAAATGCGGTAAGACAACTGTAAACCGATGTAAAAACCGAATAAGTACGAGTATAGATGCAAGAATTCATTAAAAATATAAGGGGAGATCGCTCAATTTGGGCTGTGGTCGCTTTATTGGCTTTATTGTCATTTATGCCCGTTTATAGTGCCAGCAGCAATTTGGCCTATCTCTACGGTGATGGAAATACGCTACAGTTTTTAATTAAGCACCTCGCTCATTTGTCTTTGGGCTTTGTCATATTATTTGGGGTACATCGCATTCCTTATCATTATTTCAAAGGGCTCTCGATGATCGCACTGCCGATAATGATGATTTTGCTGGTGTTGACCCTGGCCCAAGGAACCACTATAGAAGGAGCCAATGCGGCCCGATGGATTAAAGTTCCCGTGGTGGGCGTGACCTTTCAAACTTCTGCACTGGCCTCAGTGGTCCTTTTGGTCTATGTGGCGCGTTACATGGCGCGAATTAAGGATCAAGAAATCACCTTCAGGCAGACTCTGTGGCCCTTGTGGACGCCAGTTTTCATAGTTATTGGCCTCATATTGCCGGCAAACTTATCGACAGCTCTTTTAATTTTTGTGATGGTTTTAATGTTAGTTTTTGTGGCGGGACACCCACTGAAATACATCGCTTCGGTATTGGGCATTGGCTTGTTGAGTTTGACTTTGTTTATTCTTACAGCCAAAGCTTTTCCTGGTCTATTCCCCAACAGAGTAGATACCTGGACGAGTCGCATCGAAAGCTTCATGACCAGCGAAGTTGATGCCAAAGAAAAAGATTATCAGATTACCCAGGCCAATATTGCTATTGCTACGGGTGGATTGATGGGGCTTGGTCCGGGGAAAAGTATACAAAAGAACTTTTTACCCCAATCGAGTTCAGATTTTATTTACGCCATTATTATTGAAGAATTTGGTCTTTTTGGGGGATTGTCCCTATTGTTTTTTTACCTCTTTCTCCTATTTCGACTCGTGGTCTTGGCCTATAAAACTCCGGATTATTTTGGACGTCTATTGGTCGTAGGAGCGGGTGTGCCTCTATTGTTTCAAGCCTTTATCAATATGGGTGTTGCCGTATCTCTTTTTCCGGTAACCGGTCAGACCCTTCCACTGATCAGTAGTGGTGGAACCTCAATATGGACCACCTGTGTTGCCCTTGGGGTCATTTTGAGCGTAAGTGCCCATCGAAAAGATCAAATGCAGACTAAAGAAAACTTATCTAACCCTCTAGATATACTCAGTGAAACGATTTAAATACATGATTTCAGGGGGTGGAACAGGCGGCCACATATATCCAGCAATAGCCATTGCAGAGGAAATACAACGCCGTAATCCTGAGGCCGAGATTATGTTTGTCGGGGCCCGTGACCGCATGGAAATGCAAAAGGTGCCCCAGGCTGGATTTCCCATAAGAGGATTGTGGATTGCAGGATTTCAAAGACGCTTGACCTTAAAAAATTTGTGGGTGCCCGTAAAACTTTTGGTAAGTCTACTGCAGTCTGTTTTTTTAATCCGCGCTTTTCGCCCTGATGTAGTTGTTGGGACCGGTGGTTATGCCAGCGGTCCGTTGCTGCGTGTAGCAGGCCTTTTAGGTGTGCCAACACTGATCCAGGAGCAGAACAGTTTTCCTGGAGTCACCAACAAAATGCTCGCCTCGGGGGCAAAAAAGATCTGTGTGGCTTATCAAAATATGGAGCGCTTTTTTCCAAAAGAAAAAATTGTCCTTACCGGCAATCCTGTGCGCCAGGATTTGCTCCATGCCCCTGCTGCGATAAATGAAGCCTTAGCGCATTTTGATTTTTGTCTTGATGTCTCTGGGGACCAGGATTCTTTCCAGAGTCCTGTGCTTTTGGTTCTGGGGGGAAGTTTGGGGGCCAGAAGAATCAATGGTTTGATTCGTGAAAAGCTAGATTTTTTTCAGGCCCATAATGTGCGTCTAATTTGGCAATGTGGATCATATTATTACGACGAATATCAATCACTACAGGGGCAAAATGTACGTATTCTGCCCTTTATTGATCAAATGGCTATGGCTTATTCTGCTGCGGATATAATTATCTCGCGATCGGGTGCCTTATCAGTCTCAGAATTGGCACTGGTGGGTAAACCAGTTTTATTCATTCCCTCGCCCAATGTCGCTGAAGATCATCAGACAAAAAATGCTCAGGCCTTAGTTGATCTCGGGGCTGCACTAATGCTTAAAGAAGATCAACTCGGCAGTGCGTTTGAACAAACCTTTAAGCGCTTGCTTGAGGATAAAAATCATCGGGAACAATTAGCAAGGGCCCTAAAAGGGACGGCCATGCCCAGGGCGACATCAGATATTGTAGATCAGTTAAAAGGCTTGTCGCTATGAATGTGTCCTTGAAAAATAATCATTACAACCGCTTTATTTTTTTAGGCATAGGAGGGATTGGTATGAGTGCCTTGGCGCGCTATTTATTACTCAGGGGTCACTCTGTCTTTGGGTTTGATCGAATCTCATCAAGTATCACCCTTGACTTGCAAAATCTGGGCGCGGAGATATCCCATGATCAGGAGCCAATTGCGCAGTGGTTCGCCCCCGAATTTCAAGCCAATACTTTAATCGTTTGGACTCCGGCCGTCGCCCAGTCCGACCCATGGATGTTACTGGCAAAGCGCAGTGGCATGATTATGGTCAAACGCGCTGAGCTCTTGGGGGTCATCAGTGCTCAATCACAAAACATACTGGCGGTCGCGGGAACCCATGGTAAAACTACTACCTCCGCTATTTTGGCACACTTACTGGCGGGTTCAGGAAAAACCGGGATCGGGTTTTTAGGAGGTATTGCTAAAAATTACCGATCAAATCTTGTTCTCTCTGATTCTATTGAATCGGATTTAAGTAAGGGAGCGGCTCCTGATTTTTGCGTGGTAGAGGCCGATGAATTTGATCGCTCGTTTTTATGGATTAAACCAGATTGGGCCTGCATTACCAGTGTAGATCCTGATCATTTAGATATATATCAAGACAAAGAAACTTTTGTGGCGGCTTTTGATTTGTTTGCCCAAACGCTTGATCCTGAGCGTTTATTTATTGCTGAAGGTTTGGATTTTAAGGGGGTCAGTATAGGATTTTCTGATCGCGCACAAATTAGGGCCGAGCAAGTCGCTGTAATTGATGGGGTCTATAGGTTTGATTTAAAATTTGACGATCAAGTCTGGGGTGGTTTAACAGGGCCTTTGCCAGGACGCCATAATTTAATTAATGTCATGATGGCTGTGGCCATGGCGCGAAGTTATGGAATGACCCAAAAGGAGGTGTCATACGGTCTATCGACTTTTAAAGGCATTGAACGGCGGTTTAATCAATATAAATTACAGCATGGTCGTGTGCTGATCGATGATTATGCCCATCATCCCACCGAGCTCAGTGCTCTGCTGCAAGGGGTAAAAGAATTTTACCCAGATGCCCCACATGTATTGTTGTTTCAACCTCATTTATTCAGTCGTACCCGAGACTTTGCTGATGATTTTGCACAGGTGCTCAATGAATTTGACCAGGTCGTTCTCATGCCGATTTATCCCGCGCGTGAAGTACCTATTACAGGAGTGGACAGTGGGTGGCTGGCCAGTAAATGTGCCTCAGATAAAGTTCAATCTTATGATAAAGCTCAGGCTTTGGGTGCTTTTGTAGACCATTCTTTAAAGTCGCGGGCGCAAAACGATGTGGCTAAAGTCTTTATCATAGCAGGGGCCGGTGATATAGGGCTAGAGGTTCAAAGTTTAATTCAAAAATTGAATTCATGAGAGGCTATTGGTTTGGATTAAAAATGATCTTAATTGGGGGCTTATTGTTGTTTTTGATGGGGTTTGCCCGTATGCGCAACGCCCAAAGGACTTGTAGTGATTTAGCGGTTCAATTTGTTGGAAATCCTCAGCCATTTATAGCCCTAGACTCGGTTAATAAATTGTTAATACAAAATAATGGGCCTCTTTCGAGTATCCCTAAAGAAACTTTAGTTTTGAAAGAGATGGAGGCCCGATTGGTGCAGCATCCTATGGTGTATCAGGCTCAGGTTTTTATCTCAATCGATGGCAAAATTGGGGCAAAAGTTCAGACCAAAAAACCTATTGGTCGCGTGTTGGATAGTCCAGGATTTTACATCGATGAACAAGGACAACCAATGCCGCTCTCAAACCTGTATACTGCCCGTGTGCCCCTAATCACTGGCGAGGTTTTGTTGCATTTAGAAGCCGTGAAAGAATTGCTGTTAGCCGTGGGTCAGGATGAATTTCTAAGTCCCATGCTGACAGAAGTAGCAGTAGATGCCCAAGGAAATTGTCAGTTGAGGCTGCGCCAAGAAACATACAAATTGCTGTTAGGTCCCGTTTCCGACGTATCTAATAAGCTCCGAAATTTTAAAGCATTTTATCAGAATATGCGAGATCAACAGGAGCAAAGGCAATTTAAAATAATTGATTTGAGATTTAATAATCAGGTGGTTGCCACCGAGTAAAGTCATGGAACAAGAAAACATTGCTGTAGGACTAGACATTGGAACCACGAAAATCGTGGCCATGATTGGTCGCAAAAATGAATTTGGTAAAATGGAGATTTTGGGTATCGGAAAATCCAAAAGCCTCGGGGTACATCGCGGGGTGGTCAATAACATTACCCAGACGATCCAATCCATCCAACAAGCAGTTCAAGATGCCGAAAGCAGCTCAGGTATGACCATCAGTGATGTGGTTGTGGGGATTGCAGGGCAGCATATCCGCAGTCTACAGCACAGCGATTACATCACACGTACCAACAGCGATGAAGTCATTCACGATGAAGATATAGATCGTCTTTGCAATCAGGTACACAAATTAGTGATGTTACCGGGAGAAGAAATTATTCACGTTTTACCGCAGGATTTTAAAGTCGATGGACAAGCCGAGATCAAGGAACCCATAGGAATGTATGGGGGACGATTGGAAGCCAATTTTCACGTTGTGGTGGGTCAAGTTTCATCGATCCGCAATATTGGACGTTGCGTCAAGAGTTCTGGACTTGATTTATCCGGTATTACACTTGAACCCTTGGCGTCCTCAAATGCCGTTTTGAGTCAAGAAGAAAAGGAAGCTGGAGTTGCCTTAATCGACATCGGGGGTGGGACGACCGATTTAGCCATTTTTAAAGATGGTATTATTCGTCATACAGCCGTCATTCCTTTTGGGGGTAATGTCATTACTGAAGATATCAAAGAAGGCTGTTCTATCATTGAAAAACAAGCAGAGCTTTTGAAAATAAAATTTGGCTCGGCTTGGCCCGGTGAGAACAAGGACAATGAAATCGTTTCAATCCCTGGGTTGCGTGGTCGTGATCCAAAGGAAATCAGTTTAAAAAACCTATCTAAAATAATTCATGCGCGTGTGGTTGAAATCATCGAACAGGTGTATTTGGAAATCAAAAACTACGGTCATGAAGAGCAAAAGAAAAAACTCATTGCTGGGATAGTTCTCACTGGTGGTGGATCGCAATTACGCCATCTAAAACAACTCGTGGAATACATCACAGGAATGGATACACGTATAGGGTATCCCAATGAGCACCTGGCCGGTGACAGCGACAGTGAGACTACTAGTCCCATGTATGCCACAGCTGTAGGTTTAGTTTTGACGAGTTTGAATGAAAAAAATCGCAAGCACTCCTCAGCCAAATTAAAAGAAACGCTTCCACCTGTGCATGAGTCGACGACTCAAGAACATAAAGAAGAAGAAATGCCCGAAGAGCAAACGGTGCAACCACAAAGTGCACAACGCGGTTTTTTTGATAAATGGGCCGATAAGTTTAAAGAATTTTTAGATAACGCAGAATAATTATTGTTTCAAAAAAACAACCTTTATGAGTCACCAAGAGTTTGATAACATCTCATTTGACCTGCCTAAGAACCAATCGAATGTCATAAAAGTCATCGGTGTCGGTGGAGGGGGAAGTAACGCCATCAATCACATGTTCTCTCAGGGCATTAAAGGGGTTGATTTCGTTATTTGTAATACCGACGCTCAAGCCCTTGAAAATAGCGCTGTACCGGTTAAAATTCAGCTTGGGGTTTCCCTAACTGAGGGCCTTGGTGCTGGGGCAAATCCAAAGATTGGCGAACAGTCGGCCGTTGAATCTGTTGAGGAGATACGCGCTATGCTTTCGACCAACACAAAAATGATTTTTATCACGGCCGGAATGGGGGGTGGTACAGGTACTGGGGCTGCACCTATTATTGCGCAGATGGCTCGTGAGCTGGATATTTTGACTGTAGGTATTGTGACTATGCCCTTTCAATTTGAAGGAAAACTGCGTAATGATCAGGCCCAAACAGGAATTGAGAACCTGCGTAAAAATGTAGACTCATTGATTGTGGTCAACAACAATAAACTGCGTGAGGTATACGGAAATCTGGGCTTCAAAGCCGGGTTCTCAAAGGCCGATGAAGTATTGGCCACCGCCGCAAGAGGCATTGCAGAGGTCATTACCCATCATTATACGCAGAACATTGACTTGCGGGATGCGAAAACTGTTTTGGCTAACAGCGGAACCGCGATTATGGGAAGTGCCACAGCTATTGGTTCTAATCGCGCTAAAGAAGCCATCTCGAAAGCTTTGGATTCACCTCTATTGAACGATAATAAAATTACTGGAGCTAAAAATGTTTTACTGCTCATTGTCAGTGGTTCGGAAGAAATCACCATCGATGAAATTGGTGAAATCAGCGATTACATACAGGAGGAAGCCGGACACAGTGCGAATATTATCATGGGTGTAGGTGAGGATCAGGCCCTTCAAGGGGCCATAGCCATTACGGTAATCGCCACAGGCTTTGATCCTGAGCAACAAAACCACATAGTACACACTGAGGCCAAACGAATCATACACACCTTGGGAGAGGAACAGAGAGCGGCTTATGATTTGAGTGTTGATAATAACCAAACAATTAGTTCTAAGCCAGTGTCTTCTCAAAATTGGGTAGCACCTGAGCCTCCAGCAACATCACCAAAACCTGAAGAAACAACCATCATCCGTCATACCCTTTTTGAACAAGAAGAGCAGTCTTTAGAACCAGACTTAAACACTCCGTTTGAAGGTTATGTGCCGACTACAGATTTGATTCGAAATATTCCCGTTCAAGAGGAAATCGTGGACATCAATTATCTCGCCGAATTTCAGCAAGTAGTGGTGAACGAGATTGAGGTTCATGATTTTGAAATTGTATCTGTTGATCCGCACCAAAATACAGCCGATCAAGTCTTAAAAGAAATAGAGGTGGAGGTCCAGGACATTTCTGTGAGCGCAGAGCAATCCGAGGATCAAATGCTGATGTTTGATTTGCCGATAAATGAGCAGACCACAGAGGATATTTTAGATATCGAAGTTCATGCTCATGAACTTGTTTTTGAAGAGGCCGAGGTCAATGAAGAAATAATGGCGCCTCAAGTTCAGCAAGAAGCTGAATTAGAAGAGGAAGAGGCTCTAGAATTTGCCGGATCAGAGATAGCGGACCATCAACAAACACCCATACGCTATGTCCTTGAAGATGATACTGAATCAGCGATTGCCGCAGAGGTAGAAGTGGATCAGCAGGTTGAACCTGAAGAGCAAATGACCTTGAAGACTAAAGTGACTCCAGAGGTAGAGCCTGCAGAGAATCCAGAGTCTATGGATCCAATGAACACGCCAATTGCTCAATTATTACGTGAGCGCACAGAAGAGCGCAAACGAAAAATGAAGGAGTTTAATTACAAGTTCCGTAACAGTGCTTCAAAAATTGACGAGATAGAGCGTCAACCGGCCTATAAGCGCATGGGTATTGAGTTAGACGATGCTAAGGCTCAAGAGGATCAACTCTCGAGAACAACGGTAAATCTCGATGATGACAATGTTGATCTGCGTTCAAATAACAGTTTTTTGCACGATAATGTGGATTAATTTGCACTACTGCAAATACAAAACCACGAGCTAGCGCTCGGCTACTTCATTTTCTGCGCAAACCCATAACCTTTGGTTTGTGTTTTCTTCGAAAAACAAAGAACCACGCCATTGGCGTGGTTTTGTGCTAGATGTGACCCAGGGAGGATTCGAACCCCCAACCCTCAGAGCCGAAATCTGATATTCTATCCAGTTGAACTACTGGGCCGGTGTTTTTAATCAAGCCAGGGCTTGATTTATTTTGCGTGGCGAATATACAAAAGTTCGATTTCTTTCGATTACGCCTTTGCCAAGATATGTTGAATTATTTGGTCTGCGTGGACTCTGGAATTTTCGATGAACCAAAGATGCGTTTGTAGCCCTCCACAGATAACCCCAGCTAAATAAAGCCCAGGGCGGTTTGATTCCATGGTCTCTGGATTATACTTTGGTTTTTGAAATTCATCCCGCGCAATATGAATTCCATTTTCATTTAAAAAGCTTAGATCAGGACGATAACCCGTTAAGGCCAAGACAAAATCATTGTCTAAGGTATGCGTTCCTTCAGGGGTCATGATGGAAACATAATTCTCATGAATCTCAGTAATATGACTATTAAAATAAGCCTTTATGCTTCCTTCGGCAATACGATTTTCGATATCGGGTTTAACCCAATATTTCACGCGTTCTCCTACACTTGGGCCACGCACCACCATAGTAACTGAGCCGCCTTTGCGATAAATTTCTAGTGCGGCATCCACCGCAGAGTTACTGGCTCCAACGATGATCGTATTTTTAAAGGCATAAGGATGACCTTCACTAAAGTAATGACGAACCTTGGCGCTGAGTTCACCGGGTACATCCAGCATTTTTGGCAAGTCATAAAATCCTGTGGCTAAAATGACTTTCCGTCCGTAATGAGTGGTTTTATCCGTGATGACTTGGTAATTTTCGTCTTGTCCCTCTATGGACTGAACTTTTTCGTAAAGGGCGAGATTTGTTTTCTGATTTTGTCCGATACGCCCGTAATAAGCTAAAGCCTCGTCTCGGTCGGGTTTTGGTTGGGCGCTGATAAAAGGAATACCCCCAATTTCTAATTTATCTGAGGTAGAAAAGAACCTCATATTCCGAGGATAGTTGTAGATGGAGTTGACCAAAACACCTTTTTCTATGATGGTGTAGCTCAGATTATGTTTTTGACAAGCTAGGCCACACGCTAGGCCAATAGGACCGCCCCCAATGATGAGTACATCTTTTTTGTCGGGCATGGTGATGGTTTATTGGGTCAAGTTTTTTAGGCTGGCTACCGTGGCAGTTGGGTCTTGAGCATTAAAAACAAAACTACCCGCTACCAAAACATCCGCCCCTGCAGTTTTTAATGCTAGGGCATTATCGCTGGTCACTCCACCATCAATTTCAATTAAAAAGTTGGCGTTTTGATCAAGGCGCATTGTAGCTAATTCACGCACCTTGTCGTAGGTGCGCTCAATAAACTTTTGCCCGCCAAATCCAGGATTGACGCTCATCAGACAAACTAAATCTAGATCACCTAATATATCTTTCAACAAATGCACCGGAGTATGCGGGTTTAAAGCAACACCCGCCTTCATGCCTGCTTGTTTAATGGCCTGAATACTGCGATGTAAATGGGTACAAGCCTCGTAATGAACCGTCAAT
>JALRAI010000110.1 GCA_023258055.1 Flavobacteriaceae bacterium
GACCTATGTGAACATTAGTCTTTTACCCCTGGTTATCTATCATTTAGATCAAAAGTTGCAGGTGTATGAAGTCACGAATGCGCTTGATCAGGGCCTCTTCTATAGTCTCATAGAGGTCGACATCAAAATCACGCCAAGTCTCAAAACCAAAGACATCACGGTTTAAGTTAGCCGGAATATTAGCGGCGATCATTGCCGCTTCTATGAGCAAAGTTCCACTCCCACACATAGGGTCCATAAAATCGCTTTGACCGCGATAACCACTCAAGAGGATAAGTCCTGCCGCTAAAACCTCGCTAATGGGCGCTAAGGCAGTTTCTACACGATAGCCGCGTTTGTGAAGCGAAGCCCCTGAGCTGTCTAAAGAAAGCGTGCATATGTTGCGGTCGATATGAATATTGATTCTGAGGTCAGGTCGATCTAAATCGACCGAAGGACGCACCCCTGATTGCTCACGGAAACGATCCACTATAGCGTCTTTAGTTTTTAGAGCGATGTATTTTGAGTGGGTAAAGTATTTTGAAAAAACTGTAGCATCAACAGCCAAAGTCCCCTCTGCACCCATGTATTGCTCCCAAGGAATCTCTTTGACCTTGTCGTATAAATCATCTTCCTTAAAGACATTAAAGGACGCGATGGGTTTTAAAATCTTTATGGCAGTACGGCAGGCTAAGTTTGCTTTGTACATAAACCCCAGATCTCCTTCAAAAGAGACATTTCTCACGCCTGGGGTCACATTTGAGGCGCCTAAATCTCTTAATTCTTGAGCCAGTAACTCTTCAAATCCAAAGAGTGTTTTAGCCAGCATGCGGTAGTTTTTTCCCATAAATCGATTCGTATCGCTAGCAAAAATAGCCTATTTTAGCCAGAGTTATGACTGTCTTAATCCTGCTTCCATTTTTGGCGATAATCTTAGGCTATGGTGCTGCTCGAGTCTTACAGCGCGTTAGTCCGGGGGTGAATTACTTGCTGGCCTTTTCAGGAGCATTTTTATTAGCGATTATATTTTTTGAGCTCTTACCTGAATTATTTGCCTCGGGAGAACCCCATATAGGGACTGCCCTTATGCTGGGGATGCTTTTGCAAATCGCTCTGGATTATTTTTCCAAAGGGGCGGAGCATGGGCATATACATCAGGATAAAAGCACTCAAGACTTTCCTTTGGCCTTGTTTCTGAGTTTGTCGATCCACGCACTGATTGAAGGTTTTCCCGTGGCCCACTCTGATCATGTACTTTGGGGTGTGGTAATCCATAAAATACCGATTGCGCTGATTCTCTCTTTATTTTTGATTCAAAGCAATCTCAGTACTGGCAAACAGCTGTCATTTCTTTTGCTTTTTGGCCTCATGACCCCTTTAGGGACGCTTCTTGCTCTTTATGTTCCAGAACTTAGCCCACACAAGGCTTTCATCAATGCTTTGGCTGTAGGGGTGTTTTTACACGTGGCTACTACGATTTTATTTGAAAGCAGTAAAGACCATCAATTTAATCGAATCAAACTCTTGGTGATTCTGTCTGGTGCTTTAGCAGGTTATCTGATATAAAAATAAAGCCCGAGCAAGTCGGGCTTTATCAAAGGATTAATTCAGAATAATACTCCTGAGCGTTAAATTAATCGCCCGCATAGGGCATAATTAAACAAGCATTATACTTTAATTACAATAAACGTCATAGCCAGTTACCACGATATTCATGGCACCGTTTGTCTCCAGGTTTGCTCCTAAAACAAATTGCGTACCATCGATGCTTACGGCGCATGTATTTGGAGGAATATCCCCTTCGTTTTGGGCTACCAAGGCTACATAGTTAAATCCGTTATTGGTAAAAGTGTAATTGACCGTGGTGGGATTGTCAGGGCCGTCGAGTTCTAAAGTAGAAATGATTTCAGTTCCATTAGCCACAATGGTTACAATATCACCGTCAATGATACCGTGATCCCAGACCTCAATAGACACAGTACGCTGATCGATTTCAACACAGCCTAAAACTTCATTCGGCCGACCATTAAGGGTAGAGGGGATAATTGAAAATTGTTCTACAGTGACTGAATCTTCTTCTTCCTCACAAGAGACGAAAACTAAGAAACTAAATAATAAAGCCAGGTATTTTAAATTGTACAGGTTTTTCATAATTCGGTTGATTTGGTTAGAAATTACAGGTTAGTTATTAAACTTAATTTAAAGTTAAGTAATCAAACAAATGATAAACGTTTAAAAACCAGGTTTGTCACCAGTGACAGCATATTTGTCACGAACCGCAAGAGACTGTGGGCTAAAATTCTAAAACCCTATAAATAATAAAAGCCCGAACAAGTCGGGCTTTTATGGCTGGCCACTATTTTTGGGGTACAATGACCAGTTGTAACAATGCTAAATTTTTAGTCTTAACTGAAGTAAATTTAGACACTTTCGATATATCCTCTAAAAAATTTAGTGGAAACAAGTGGATCCACTATTTTTTACCTTTGGCCCAAAATGATTCAAGTGCCAGTATATCAATCGGTTTATGTGGATTTTGTCGCTCTATCAGATTGTCCCGAAATCCGCGTTGAAGTATGTCCTCAATGTAGTAATCTTCCTTATTTTCGAAGGGTGAATACTCACTTTTGAGCTCGATATCGAACCAATGTGCGGTTTGATTGTACCAAAACGCTCGCCAGCCTGATCGATAATCCTTAATTAAATCAAAAGTGCTTTGTCCTGTTTGCCGATGAATGAGTTTTACCAGAATACGCCCTTCGGCTCGGGTAAACTTGCGCAAGGTTTCGTAAAACTCTCCTTCGATATATTTTTGAACTTGTCGAATGTACTTTTTCTGCTTGCTTTTTCTTTTGATCTGTTTTAAGCGCTCGTCTACTACAGCTAATCGCTCGGCCGCGAGTTTAGCATAGGGATATACTTTTAAGGTGCGTCGGCGAAGGATAATGTATTTACGCCGCTCTGCCATGTCATTAAAAGACAAGCGTTTTAACAGGACCACCTCATTCAGGTCTATGTGCTCACGTACCAGAGAATCCCCTTGAAGAATATAATAAAAGGGTTCTTGATCTAGGGTGTCGTTGCTACGCTCCGGGACTTGAACCCTTTGAATTTCTTGCTGCTGCTTAACTTTACTCGAATCAGTCCTCTGCAGGGGGTTTGGAAATTCCATGCGCACTTGCGCATGTGCTCCTTGACTGCTCAGAAAGGCCAAGGCTTGCGCAATATAAAAAGCAAATAGCAAATAACCCATATTCTTCCGCCTAGCGTAGTCGTAGCCGAAATGGTTTATACGTTCGATATTTTTGCAGGTAAACACAGGGTAAAAATAAGCATTTAAAGCCCGTTTGCTTGTGAAGAATTTCCTAATTTTAAGGCTCAAAAAAACAGAACTATGGCGGCATCATTGCTCACAAAAGACTCCTTAAAATTTTTAGAAAACTACCTGAATAATGCCTCTCCTACTGGCTATGAATGGAGCGGGCAAAAGCTTTGGATGGATTATTTACGTCCTTATGTGGATGAATTCATTACCGACACCTATGGCACGGCTGTGGGTGTAATTAATCCTGAGGCGCCCTACCGTGTGGTCATCGAGGGACACGCCGATGAAATCTCTTGGTATGTTAACTACATTAGTGATAACGGACTTATTTATGTGATTCGCAATGGCGGTAGTGATCATCAGATAGCCCCATCAAAAATTGTGCATATTCACACTAAAAAAGGCATCGTTAAAGGGGTCTTTGGATGGCCTGCGATTCACACGCGCAAGGCTGGTAAGGAAGAAACGCCGAAACTCGACAATATCTTTATTGATATCGGGGCGGCCGATAAAAAAGAAGTAGAAAAAATGGGCGTTCATGTGGGCTGTGTCATTACCTACCCCGATACCTTCCACATCATGAACAAGGATAAATTCGTGTGTCGTGCTTTGGACAACCGTATGGGAGGCTTTATGATTGCTGAAGTAGCGCGTCTTTTGCACAAAAACAAAAAGAAATTGCCTTTTGGACTTTATATCACCAATTCGGTACAGGAAGAAATCGGATTGCGCGGCGCGGAAATGATTACCCAAACCATTAAACCTCATGCGGCTATTGTTACGGATGTGACCCATGATACCACCACCCCGATGATCGATGCCAAAACCCAAGGCTACGCTAAAATTGGTTTGGGACCGGTAATTGCCTATGCTCCCGCTGTTCAGCAAAAACTGCGTGATTTAATTGTGGATACGGCTGAAAAGCAGAAA
>JALRAI010000111.1 GCA_023258055.1 Flavobacteriaceae bacterium
GTGTCTTTATGTTTCCTTGTATTTCTATATTAATATTTTGGATGTCCTGAGCATCATCGTCGCTGGACTCACTTTCATTTGAAGGACAGTCTAAACATTTTAATTCTCGGTCCATGACTTTGAGATAGTGGCCTTCATAACCAGAATCTAAAAGGTCATTATAGGCTCGGGTATTTTGATGATAGGAGTGGGTGTTATGATCAGCCCACAAAACCGACCCTGTAGGAAGATATACTATGACTTCAACATGCTGATCTCTGTATTTATGCGCTAAGTCCGTGGTCAAAAATGGATCAAGCTCCAGTACGCCATCAGTATATTGAATTTGATAATTGATTTGCATGGCCTTGTCTTGTGCTTCATCAAGAGTGGCGCCGTCGGCATAACTATCGATTTTGATAAAACCTTCTTCTTTTTGAGTGGAGCGTACAATCAGACGCACATTATTGGTGACAATAATGGGATTGTTATCTGCATCCATTTTTATTTTAAAGTCATCATCGCGCTCTGAAGATCGCCCTGAGAGCAGGCTTTGGTTCATGGTCAGGGTAAGGCTGTCGTTTTTGCTGACGGGCAAAGAAATTTCTCTTTGAAATTGACCGGTGACCGAGCTAAAGCTGGCGTGTTTAGCCCCAAAAAATATGAGGGCCAAAATGGAAGCAATCCAAAGGGCGAAAATCAATATTTTCGGGGTCCAACCCATTGATTTTAAATTTGGAATGAGCAACTTTAAACCGACAATAAACAAGACGATAAAGGGAATCCCGACGGCCAAAAAGACTATGGTAAGTAAGGCCCAAAAAGGGATTTGAGCTACAGATACCGCCTGATAGTATTGTATCAGGTCAGCTTGCCCCCAGAATTCTAAAGACCCTGCAGAGAAGAGTCCAAAGGCCAATCCCAATAGGGTTGTTATACTGAATATAAGCATCAATACCCCTAAGAGTTTTGCCAGAACAGTCAGGGTTCCTTTGAGTAAGGTTCCGATCAGTTCTACAACTCGATTTGATCCTCTTTTGACTTGATTTCCGTATTTGTCGTAGTCCACGGATTTCATGTTATCGCTGAATTTATCATAGCCTTCCTTAACACGTTTTTCAATATTTGAAATATTGATGGGCTCGCCTTTCATTTTTAATTTGTCCGAAGTGGATTTGGCAGCCGGCACTAAAATCCAGAACAAAATGTAAATCATGAAAAAGGTTCCGCTGGAAAAGAAAAACAGCAATAACCAGATTAGTCTGATCCAAAGACAATCAATACCTAAATAATGGCCTAAACCTGAGGCGACACCCCCTAGATACTTATTTTCTTCATCGCGAAAAAGCTGTTTTGGTGTTTTGTGCTCACTGTAAGCATTTTGCCCATTTTGCTGAGGTTCATCACCATCTGGATCAAAAGCCTCGGGTTGGCCCATGATTTCTATGACCTCTTTAACGCGTTCTAGAGTGATGACTTGATCTTTATTGGTCTGAGATTCGTTAAAAAGCTCAGCGATTCGTGCTTCAATATCGTCCATGATTTCTGCAATCGAATCTTCTGGACTCAATGCAGCGCGCACAGCTTCTAGATAACTTTTTAAATGATTGTAGGCGTTTTCATCGATATGAAAAAATGTGCCGCCTAGATTGATGTTTATAGTTTTGTTCATGATTACTTTTTTGATTGGGTTAGGGCGTCAACAGCATTTTGTAATTCGTTCCAAGTATCTTTTAGTTCATTGAGGAATTCTTGTCCTTCAGGGGTTATGGCATAATACTTTCTCGGTGGTCCACTAGTGGATTCTTCCCAGCGATACTGCAGTAGTCCACTGTTTTTTAAGCGCGTCAGTAAAGGGTAGACGGTACCCTCTACAACGAGCATTTTGGCTGATTTTAGCGTTTGTAAAAGGTCGCTTGTGTAGGCTTCTTTTTCTTGCAAAACAGACAAGATGCAGAACTCCAGTACGCCTTTACGCATTTGTGCCTTCGTGTTTTCTATATTCATGTTGATTATTTTACATGGCAAATATATATCTTATAAATGGTATTTTGCAATGCATAGTACTATATTTATAAAAATTTAACATTTAACATCTTTCCGCAGACCCTTCAAGTTGACCTAAATAGTTCAATAAATTAATTCCCTAGACATACTTAATACAATGCTGTACCATTCGAGAAATGATACCGCATAAGTAAAGCGATTATGAAATTCTCTTTATCTTGTCCTTATGAAATTAGTCACGCCTTTTCAGGTTAATAGCTTTATGCTTTTTAAATTACCCGCGGCTTATTTATGTGGAGTGAGGTTAAAGGCTATTGATCAAAACAGAGCTAGGGTTGTGGTGCGTCATCGGTGGATCAATCAAAATCCATTTCGTTCGATGTTTTGGGCTGTACAAGGCATGGCCGCAGAACTCGCTTGTGGGATGCTCGTGATGCAAGCCGTGCGCAATCAAAATCAGTCCATTTCTATGTTGCTAGTGGGGACTCAGGCGAAATTTACAAAAAAGGCAACCGGGCGCATAGAGTTTCTCTGTCAAGATGGCCTTGTGGCGCAAAATGGGGTAGAGCAGTGTTTACACCAAAGCCAAGGTGCTGCATTTGAATTGAATGTAGTGGGCAAGGATCAAAAAGGGGATATTGTTTCTGAATTTTCATTTAATTGGTCCGTCAAAGCCAGAGGCGCCAAAAATTGAATTGCATATTTTTTGTATTTTTACCTCAAGAAATATTTGATATTTCTACCTAACCAAAACCTCTAAATATGCCTCGAGCAATGTATCGCTACACCAAAGCTGTACTTAAAAAAGTCAGTTTTGATGTTCAATTGTTTGCCGCAGAATTGCGAAAAGCCAAACAATTGCTTTTACCCAGTGAATTAGATGAATTACGTATTTGGCTGATCAGTTGGGTCAAAATCCACCCTCAATTAACTCCTTGTATTGCAGGGTTTTAGACTGGACTTATAATTTTAACCTCTTGAAACTTTATTGCCCCACGAATGATGCCAGAGATTACTCCGTGTAGGGCCTCTATAATGTGCATTTTCAGGGCGCTGCTGGGATAGATGAGCGATATTTCACGCGCAGGAACCGGCGCGGTAAAATGTCTTAAGTTTTTGGTGCGGTTTTCCTCTAAGTCCATGGTGTGTAAATAGGGTAGAAGCGTCATGCCCAGTCCTTCATCAGCCAGTTTAATGAGCGTTTCAAAACTGCCACTGGTGAGTTGAAATCCTCCTTTTTTATGGCCTTTATTGGCCTTGCAAAGGTTCAGGACTCCTTCTCTAAAACAATGCCCATCTTGAAGCAGAAGTATGTCGTCTACATCTAAATCACTAGTTTGAATTGACTTGCTCTTATGTAATCTATGATGCTGAGGGATATAACCCACAAATGGTTCGTAATAAAGGGCACGTTCTTTAAGTCGATCGTCCCCAAGCGGAGTGGCCGCAATGGCGCCATCGAGATGGCCATCGGCGATACGAGCGATTAGCTCCTGTGTAGACAACTCCTCAATACTGAGTTGTACCTTAGGAAAGCGTTTAGAAAAAGTTTTCAAAAACATGGGCAGTAAGGTCGGCATCACCGTAGGTATGATCCCGAGCTTGAATGGCCCTCCTACAAAGCCTTTTTCTTGATCCACAACATCTTGCATTCTGGTGGCTTCATCGACTATAAGTTTGGCCTGATTGACAATTTTTTGTCCAATCGGGGTCAGGGCTATCGGTTTTTTTGAACGATCAAAAATGGTAATGTCCAGTTCTTCCTCGAGCTTTTGAATTTGCATGCTCAAAGTCGGTTGGGTCACAAAAGTATGCTCTGCCGCTTTAGTGAAATTTTGATGCTCAGCTACGGCCAAGACATACTTTAATTGTGTGATGGTCATCAGTAAAATTTTTATAAAGATACAATTTCCATAAGGAAAATTGATATTTATAAATCAAGGCTTACCTCAATATAAACGTTAGATTTTGGCCATTCACCCTCATCTGCTGGTAAGTTGGCAATGGTTTCTACCACATCCATACCTTCGATAACCTGACCAAAGATGGTGTAATTTCCGTTTAGATGACGGCCACTGATATCGGGCCCACAAAAGATGAAAAATTCATAGGGTGCAGAGAGTTTGTCTGGATTCTCCCGGTATTCTTTTGCTCCTGAAATGGTGCCGTAGGTGTGGATCCTAT
>JALRAI010000112.1 GCA_023258055.1 Flavobacteriaceae bacterium
ACGGGGTGACCATACATGCTACTGGTGGTGAGACTGCCGATGTCGGGGATCTAGTGCGCACCATTATTGTGGATTCCACCGTGACTGCGCGACTCAAGCGCTCAGAAGTGATTGATAATGCCAATATCAAACCGGGTAATGTTATTGTGGGATTGGCCTCTTTCGGTCAGGCCACTTATGAACATGAGTACAATGGGGGAATGGGGAGTAATGGCCTGACTTCTGCACGCCATGATGTCTTTAACAAAATACTTGCTGAACGTTATCCTGAGAGTTTTGACGCCGCAGTACCAGAAGAGCTGGTGTATTCTGGGTCAAAAAACTTAACCGATGCCGTAGAGGGCACGCCGCTTGATGCGGGTAAACTCGTCTTATCGCCCACAAGAACTTATGCCCCTGTGGTCAAAGCGATTTTTGAGCAAATGGGCCGAGCGTGTATCGATGGAATGGTGCATTGCAGTGGTGGGGCTCAAACCAAAATCCTCCACTTTTTGACCCAAGGAAAAGTCGTTAAAGATAACTTGTTTGCGACGCCACCCTTATTTGAATTGATACAAAAAGAAAGCCAAACCCCTTGGAAAGAAATGTATCAGGTCTTTAATATGGGCCACCGCATGGAATTCTATTGCGACGAGCAATACGCCCAGCAAATCATTGATATTGCCGCACAGTTTAACATAGAGGCCCGTATAGTGGGTCGTGTTTTAGAGGCTGATCAAAAAGGATTGACCATTGTTTCCGAGCACGGAAGCTTCGATTACCATTAGGCTTTAGCCATAAAATTAATGTAAATTTGCCCCAAATAACAGGGCATTTTCTGTATGCTAGAAAAATTAAACATAGTAAAGCAGCGATTTGATGAGGTCAATGATCTCATTATTCAGCCTGAGGTCATCAGCGACCAAAAACGTTACATTCAGCTCAACAAAGAATACAAAGAGCTTTCATTGCTCATGGAAAAACGCGACGCTTATGTGGCCATGCAAAATGCCATAGACGAAGCGCAGCAGATTTTGGCCGGCGAAACGGACCCTGAAATGATCGAAATGGCCAAAATGGAGCTTGAATCTGCTCAGGAACTCAAGCCGAAACTCGAAGAGGAAATACGGTTTTTATTAGTGCCTAAAGATCCGGAAGACGCTAAAAATGCGGTAGTCGAAATTCGCGCTGGAACAGGGGGTGATGAGGCCAGTATTTTTGCTGGTGATTTGCACCGTATGTACACTAAGTATTGTGAATCCCGTGGATGGCAAGTCAGTGTTGTGGATTACAATGAAGGAACCAGTGGAGGTTTCAAAGAAATTATTTTTGAGGTAAACGGCGAGGATGTTTACGGAACCCTGAAATACGAGGCAGGAGTGCATCGCGTACAGCGGGTCCCTCAGACCGAAACACAAGGCCGAGTACACACCAGCGCCGCTACGGTCATGGTACTTCCTGAGGCTGAAGAGTTTGATGTCGAGCTAGATATGACCGAAGTGCGTATAGAGCGTACCACTTCTACAGGACCTGGAGGTCAATCGGTAAACACTACTTATTCGGCCATTAAATTACACCACGAGCCCACGGGTATGATTGTGAGTTGTCAAGACCAAAAATCATCTCATAAAAACCTAGAAAAAGCATTAAAAGTTTTGCGCTCAAGGTTGTATGAGCTAGAGCTGGCCAAAAAGATGGAGGCCGATTCGCAAAAACGCAAAAGCATGGTATCTTCGGGGGATCGCAGTGCCAAAATTCGCACTTACAACTATCCACAAGGACGGGTGACCGATCACAGAATTAACCTGACGCTTTACGATTTGGGGAACATCATAGATGGAGATATCCAAAAAATCATTGATGAGCTTCAATTGGTGCGCAATACCGAAAAATTACAAGAAGCCGGGGAAACTTTTTAAATCGATAAACAAAGAATCCAAACCAATGACTCAGCCGCAACTCACACAAGCCATACACGATAAATCGTCGTTTCTTTGTATCGGACTGGATGTTGATTTGGATAAAATTCCCCCGCATCTACTGCAGCAGGAGGATCCAATATTTGCCTTTAATAAAGCCATTATCGACGCCACGCATCATTTGGCTGTGGCCTATAAGCCCAATACGGCCTTTTATGAGTCTTATGGGACCAAAGGCTGGCAGGCCCTGGAAAAAACAATCGATTATTTAAACCAGAATTACCCTGAGGTGTTTACTATTGCAGACGCCAAAAGAGGGGATATCGGCAATACTTCTACGCGCTATGCCAAGGCGTTTTTTGAGCATATGGGCTTTGATGCTCTGACGATTGCCCCCTATATGGGTCGGGATTCGGTTGAGCCGTTTTTGGCCTTTGAGGACAAGTTTGTGATTTTACTGGCTTTGACCTCTAATCCCGGTGCCTTTGATTTTCAGGTAAGTGAGGCAGGTCAGAATTTATTTGAGCAAGTTCTTGAAACAGCTCAGACTTATAAAAATCACGAGCGATTAATGTTTGTGGTCGGGGCGACCAAAACAGAATACCTCGCCCGAGTGCGCGCTGTCGCCCCAGATTCCTTTTTGCTCGTCCCGGGTGTCGGAGCTCAAGGAGGCAGTCTACAGGAGGTTTGTGATCATGCCTTAAATGATCAGGTGGGTATTTTGGTGAACTCCTCACGCGGAATAATTTATGCCAGCCAAGGCGAAGACTTTGCCCAGGCTGCCGCGGCAGAGGCCTTAAAGCTTCAACAGCAAATGCATACCATACTACAGGGTCGCCTTGAATAATCTGCGATAAAATCATCCATTAGGTGATGAATTCGTAAATTTACACCCACAAACGACCTAAATACTGATAATGCAACAAGCAGAGCCCTATAAGCCAAAGCATAAAATTCGTATTGTAACCGCAGCCTCCCTTTTTGACGGCCATGACGCCGCCATAAATATTATGCGGCGCATCATTCAAGCCACCGGGGTAGAGGTGATTCACTTAGGGCACGACCGCAGTGTTGATGAGGTGGTTTCTACGGCCATTCAAGAAGATGCCCATGCCATTGCTATGACTTCTTATCAGGGTGGACACATGGAGTATTTCAAATATATGTACGACTTGCTTCAGGAGCGCGGAGCGGGCCATATCAAGATTTTTGGCGGCGGCGGCGGAGTCATTCTTCCAGAGGAAATCAAAACTTTGATGGATTACGGCATTGCACGGATTTATTCTCCCGACGATGGCCGTGCCATGGGTTTACAAGGCATGATTAATGATTTGGTCAAAAAGAGCGATGAGTCACGTGGTGACTTAAAAGATTTCGATCGCAAGGCCCTGAGGGTGGACAACCCGCATTATGTCGCAGAGTGCATCAGTGCGGCAGAAAATTTCCCCGAGCAAATCAAGTCTTTTTTAAGCACACTCCGGGATAATTCAGATCTAAGCAAAGTTCCCGTTCTAGGGATTACCGGGACCGGTGGGGCAGGAAAGTCTTCACTGGTCGATGAGTTAGTCCGCCGATTTTTAGCCACTTATCCCGAAAAGCATTTGGCCATCATCTCTGTAGATCCGTCCAAACGCAAGACTGGAGGGGCACTGCTAGGCGATAGAATTCGCATGAATGCCATCAATATTCCCAGGGTCTATATGCGCAGTTTGGCTACGCGCCAAAGTAATTTGGCCTTGTCTAAATACGTCAATGATGCCCTGGATATAGTCAAAGCCTCAGGTTTTGATTTAGTGATTTTGGAGACCTCAGGCATCGGACAAAGCGATACGGAGATTCTAGAGCACAGCGATGTTTCTCTATATGTGATGACCCCTGAATTTGGGGCAGCGACTCAGCTCGAAAAAATTGACATGCTCGATTTTGCGGATTTAGTGGCTCTGAATAAGTTTGATAAGCGCGGCGCTTTGGACGCCCT
>JALRAI010000113.1 GCA_023258055.1 Flavobacteriaceae bacterium
GTAGAATTGAGTGAATGAGAGTTGATTGAATCCATTCCAATTTACCATCTTGTTTCCTTTCTATCTTGATTCCCAAGTAATCTGATGACTCCCCTTGGTCTTCAGTCCTTAAAGTTTGTGTACCGATTCCGACGCTCGCGCTAACAGTGGCAGTCATGCCCAGGCGCATCTTTGGGATAACGCAAATAATGCAGCAACGGGACTTGATGAAATTATGGCAGTACGAACTGTTGCCATAAATCAATTTTCTCTGAATCAAATCCCTACGGGTCAGCCTCACTCGGTTTTGGAAGATGTCTTTGTTCCTATTTATTATTTGCATCGTTATCAGACAGAGGCGGCCACGAAGATGTTAGGGGGGTCTTTATATGATTACAGTATTAAGGGGGCAAAATCTGCCCTCAATAAGGCTGTATCGCCTGCCGATCAGCGCCATGCCCTGAGTTCGGTATTAAATACACTCTCACCATTGCGTTTGCATATCCCGGAGCGGGTAGAGGCCTTGTTTCCGCCTAGAGCATTCGGACACCCACGCACACGTGAATCCTTTAAGTCTGCTATGGGTTTGAATTTTGATCCTGTTACCGCTGCAGGAAGTGCGGCCTCAATGACCCTAGACTTGCTCTTCCACCCAGCGCGATTAAATCGCATTTATTGGCAACAAGTTAGCGACCCCAATCAATTGAGCTTAGATGAACTGCTGGAAAAATCGGCACAGATGTTTAACACTTCGCAAGCTAGCGATCGCTTGACCACATTAAACGAATATGTGCTGAACCTTTATATACGCCAAGTTATGGCGGCTAGTGTGGACAAGCAAAGCTTGCCTCAGGTCAAATCAAAACTAAAAGACCATTTGTTTCAATGGGAGCGCTGGGCAAAAAAGTATCATAAGGATATGGCTGCGCACTATCTTGATCTACTGAATCAATATTGGCAAAGCCCTGAAGATTTCGACCGTATGGAAACTCCTGATTTGCCTGACGGAAGTCCCATCGGAACGGATTTGTGTTTATTTCCGCAGTTAGATTGAGATGTTTGTTTTCAGAGTAAATAAACTGCTGAGGCTCACTGTCACTGTTACAGGATTATTTTTTTTACCCTTAGGCCTGCAAAGTCAAAATAGTCCTAATGAGGTATTGTCCCCTTGTTTTGAGCAGTGGACTATGCCGTGGACCTCGAAAGTAGCGCACACCGGGTATAAAGAACAATTGCGCCCTGATTTAATCGTTTTCAGAGTAATTCAGCCGGGTGATGCGCAAGAGCTTTACTACAGATTGGGTGCTGAGTATTTTTATGCCCAGCGCCACCCTGATGGTTCTTGGAATATTAAAAAACAACCCCTGGCTGAATTGGGTGATTTTATTATCAAGCACTGGTCTGCTCTGCGTGACGATCTAGTCAAGCCCTTTCGCTTAAAACAAAATAATAATACCTCTAGCGAAAAGCCTGAAGATTACAGGTATTCTTATGTTATTTATTATCGCAATATTTGTGTAGAGCGCCAATTTAATCGAAAAGATCTGGATTCAAGTTGGGCAGAAGACAACGCGACTTATATTTTTAATCAAACCTTAAAATTGACAGAAATGCACCGATTGATGGATAATGTATTTCTGTCGAAATGAACCTTATATGAAAGATTTAGACCTAATAGATTTGCGCAGTGACACGGTGACAAAACCTTCCGAGGGCATGATGAAAGCCATGTTTTCTGCTTCAGTTGGGGATGATGTTTATCACGAGGACCCTTCGGTAAATGCTTTGCAAGATTTTGTGGCTGATTTTTTTGGTGCAGAAAAAGCATTGTATTTCCCTACAGGAAGCATGGCCAATCAAGCAGCCATAAAATTGCACACTCAGCCCGGCGAGCAACTTATCGCGCACCAGTGGTCTCATGTTTACAATTACGAGGGTGGCGGTGTTTCGTTTAACAGTGGGGTATCTTGTAAACTTTTGGAAGGCGCACAAGGAATGCTCAGGGCAGAACAAATTGGACCCGCGGTGAATCCACCTGATTTTTACCACAGTCCATTGACCACTTTGGTATGTGTAGAAAATACCACAAACAAAGGTGGTGGGGCTTGCTATGAGTTTGATCAGCTTGAGGCTATAGGGGATGAGTGTAAAAAATATGGCTTAAAATACCATTTGGATGGGGCTCGCCTTTGGAATGCCCTAGTAGCCAAAGGTCAAAATCCCAAGCAATACGGGGCATTATTTGATACCATATCCGTTTGTTTGAGTAAGGGGTTAGGAGCCCCTATGGGTACAGTTCTAGTGGGTAAATCTGAGACGATTTCAAGGGCCATGCGTGTAAGGAAGGTTCTGGGCGGTGGTATGCGTCAAGTCGGTTATATGGCGGCAGCAGGACTTTATGGGATACAACATCAATTAGATCGACTCAGTGAAGATCATGCGCGCGCGCTAGAATTAGCAGAATCTCTAAAGGCACTGGACTATGTGCAAAATGTAGAACCTACCCAGACCAACATTGTAATATTCTATTTAAAGCCCGAAGTCGATCAAAACAAATTTTTGAATTTTCTTGAAAATAACAAGGTGCGTATTAGCGCCATGGGGCAGGGTAAATGGCGTATGGTAACGCATTTAGATTATACCCAGGCCCAGCATGAGCGGATGCTTAAACTGCTGAACGAGTTTGTGTATCCTTAATTAATTACTACTTTTAATCGCGCAACGATAACCTTAACCAATCTATCTAAAGCACCATGAAAAGGACGTCTTATTTACTGGCGAGTGTGATCGGCCTTTTGGTCGTTTCATGTTCAAACAATATGCAAAAAATGGCACCAAAAAATCTCACTCCACCTTTGGCTGAGGTCAAAGAAAAATATCTTGAAATGCACGGTGATGTGCGTATGGACCCTTATTACTGGCTCAATGATCGTGAAGATGAGGAAGTTATAGATTATTTAGAGCGCGAAAACGATTATCACGATAAAATGACGGCGCATACCAAAGATTTTCAGGCTGATTTGTTTGAAGAGATGAAGGCCCGTATTAAAGAAGACGATGAATCCGTTCCGTATTTCTACAACGGCTACTTTTATATTACTCGATTTGAAAGGGCAGTGAATACCCCATATATTCTCGAAAAAAAGACAGTTTAACAGCCCCAGAAGAAATATTATTTGACGTCAATGAGATGGCCAAAGACTATGCCTATTACCAATTGCGTGGCCTCAATGTCAGTCCCGACAATAAGTGGGTAGCCTTTGGCGTAGACACCCTGAGCCGTCGTCAGTATATGTTGCACATTAAAAACTTGGAGACGGGAGAAATTTTAGGGGAGAGTATTCAAAACACCACAGGAGGGTCCACTTGGGGCAATGACAATAAAACTCTGTTTTACACCAAAAAAGACCCTGTAACCCTGCGCTCGGATAAAATTTACCGTCATGAGATGGGTTCCACTGAGGCAGATGATGTTTTGGTTTATCAAGAGGAAGATGAAACCTACAACACCTTTATATACAAAACCAAATCTGAGCAGTTTTTAGTCATTGGAAGCATCAGCACTTTGACCTCGGAGTACCGCATTTGTGATGCGAACAATCCGATGGGAACTTTTTCGATTTTTCAACCCAGAGAGCGTGGTCTGGAGTACGACATCGATCATTATCAGGATCATTTCTACATGGTGACCAATAAGGACGGGGCCACTAATTTTAAACTAATGAAAACGCCCGTGGGAAAAACCACCCAAGACAATTGGGAGGATGTTATCCCACATCGACCCGATGTCCTTTTAGAAGATGTCGATTTATTTAGAGACTATCTGGTGGTTTCCGAGCGTGTTGAAGGATTGACTCAGATCCGAATCATGCCTTGGGATGGA
>JALRAI010000114.1:0-3514 GCA_023258055.1 Flavobacteriaceae bacterium
AAAGTTAAGGTTGATTTCTTGACCTAGATCACGTTTGGATTGAATATAATCAATCAGCACCTGCAGTACCTGAATGCGCTCCTGTGTGATGGTGAGCTGTCGTGCTTTATCTATGGTCTTTTCGAGCTCGCGATACAGGTTTATTTTATCTTTTTTCATGACTCAACTAAAGGCAAATAGTTTAACAACATCCTGAACCTGGAGCACAGGCATTTTTGGGGCTTTGTAAGGCAGATAGTCTTACTTTTGGCTTCTGCTCAGGGATCCCACAATTATCTTTGGCCAAACAATCGGTTTGTGTGGACCACAATTTAAAAATCCCAGACTCAAAGTCTAAACCGTACTTACCGATGGTGTCTCCCTGATACTCCACTTCGATTTCTAGATTTTCCAGACCGAGTTGACGCTCAGAAAGTTCAATAATTCCGCGCAGCTTTTCTGCACTGAGTCGGTGGTCATAGTCAGTAGCGGTAAACAATTGAAAATTGATGACTGACTCTTTACGCACGGTGCCCCCGCAGTCGATAAAATGCTTTTGAACACGACCCACCTCAGTAACATGAAAATGAGGGGGTACACGCTCACCACTTGGCAGGGTGAATATAATTTCGTTAAGTTCAGACAAGGCTGATTTGATTTCTGATAAGTTCATGGATTTGAGGTGATTATTTAATTTGAACGATTCTGTTTTTATTTCAAGGCTTATTTAGCGCCAAATATTTCACGGACTTGGGCTGCAATCCTCAGCAACAATCTTCCTTTCCGGGGGCACCAAACTGATTAAAGATTTCATTAAACTGATTTCTGATCTCAGCCCAACGCTGTGGATTAATACAATAACTCACGCGGGACCCTTCGATGGTTCCCTGAATGATGCCGATGTCTTTGAGTTCACGAAGGTGTTGACTGATGGTGGCCTGAGCCAAACCGAGTTCCTGAACAAGGTCCCCGTTAATGCAAGCGTTGCTTTTTAACAAGTACTGGATGATGGCCACGCGCGCCGGATGGTCAAAGGCTTTGGCCGCTGTTGCAATTTGATTTTGTGCTTGGGTAAATAAATCTGTTTTGGTAACGCCCATAGTACCCTGTAATTATTGGCTTATAGTTTCATTGCAATATTACGATAAGTTTTTTATGTGAACAAAAGGTTTTACCCTAAAATCTGCTCAAAACTACTCTGCATTATCTCAATTCAAACCTGAGTGTAGGGTTAAACCCCACAACCAGAATCGGTAAATTATCTCTTTGTTTTTATATTTTTGAGAATCAATCAGAACTCCACCCCGAAAATGCAGAAAACCCTCTTCAGAGTTGATCAAATGGATTGTCCTTCAGAGGAAAATCTTATTCGGATGAAATTTGACGGATCTGCGCATATCAAACACTTAGAATTTGACCTAACCCAGAGAATCTTAACGATTTTTCACGAAAGCGGACTTGATCAAATCGAAAGTGCTCTTGCAGAGCTCAAATTAGGACACACGATGCTTTCAAGTGACAGTACTCAGCAAACAGCTTTTGATAATAATAAGGCTCAAAAAAGTGTTTTGTGGTCTGTTTTAATGATCAACTTATTCTTTTTCATTCTCGAAATGACCTTTGGGATTGTTTCTCGGTCTATGGGTCTCGTGGCGGATAGTCTTGACATGCTCGCCGACAGTTTTGTCTACGCCCTGAGTCTAATGGCGGTGGGTAAGTCGTTATTCCATAAAAAAACAGTTGCCAAAATTGCCGGTTATTTTCAGATAATTTTAGCCCTTATTGGATTTGCCGAAGTAATACGCAGAACCCTTTTTGGTCAAGAATTCCCAGACTACAGCACCATGATTATTGTCTCACTGGGGGCATTAATCGGTAATGGCTGGTGCCTTTATCTCCTTCAAAGATCAAAAGACTCAGATCAAGCCCACATGAAAGCGAGTCTTATTTTCACTTCTAATGATATCATCATAAATTTAGGCGTAATTTTGGCTGGATTGTTGGTCTATTGGCTAGGCAGTAATATACCAGATCTGCTGATCGGTGCCCTTGTGTTCATTATTGTAACCAAAGGCGCATTGCGCATCTTAAGTCTTGGTAAAAATTAGTGGCCTTCACTAAAAATTGAAAAAAATTTAATTTGGCACTATGACCCATGAATTATACCAGCTTTTAAAGGCTTAGTTATCCTACTATGAGCAGGGTCAGAAAGTTGTTCTTGTAACGCTGGTATCCTTAAATGGGTCGTCTTATCGAAAGCCTGGGGTTCGAATGATGATTGCCCAGTCCGGTCAGATGATCGGAGCGGTGAGTGGTGGCTGTGTCGAAAAAGAAATAAAGCTACAGGCTCAGGAGGTGTTTCAAACCCATCAACCCAAAATGATGACCTATGATGGGCGTTATCGCCTGGGTTGTGAGGGCATTCTTCATTTGCTGATTGAGCCCATGACCTTGAATCCCACCGATACCCAAGTAATAATCGAGCATTTAGAAAATCGCGGATCACTGAGTATATCGACGCATTATCAGCCCGACATTGGTCTTCAGCCTGAATCAGGTAGCCTTATCCAAGTGGGAGATGACGTCTATCCCATTCACCCGCAAATCCAGCCTGAGGGTAAAGCAGTTTTTGTCCAAAACCTTCCTGCACTATTTGAGCTCTTTATTTTTGGGGCCGAGCATGACAGTGTAGCGCTCTCAGAGCTCGCGGCAAAACTCGGTTGGCGCGTTACTATAGTCGCTCCAGCAGATGAGCAAAAATCTATTGAGCACTTCACTGGGGCCATAAATTTGCTTACGCCCCTTTATGATCAGGTTGCTGATCTGCCTATCACTGATGAAACGGCCGTAGTGCTGATGACCCACAGCATCAGTAAAGACGTGCAGTACCTCTGCGCCTTAAGCAGTAAACGACCCGCCTATTTGGGACTGCTTGGGCCTGCCCAAAGAAGAGAACAGCTCATCACTCAGCTCTTAGAATTTAGACCAGAGACTCATGAGGCTTTTATTGATTTACTCAGAGGCCCCGCAGGAATTAATATCGGCGCCTTATCGGCCCATGAAATCGCCGTGTCCATAATCGGAGAAATTTTGGCCGTGACCCGCTCGGCGGAGCTCATCGCTCTAAAAGACAAAACCGGAGCCATCCATGATTAAGCTGGAAATCCTATTACTGGCCGCAGGGACCTCATCGAGAATGGGACAGCCCAAAGCGCTCTTACCCATAGGACAAATACCTTTGATCCGACACCAAATCGATCAATTACAACAACTCGGCAAACCCATTACCCTGGTGCTCGGCGCCCATGCTCAGACCATTCAAGCAGCCTTAGACGACACAGACGTAAATCTCGTTTTTAATGCGGATTACCCCATGGGCATGGGGCACTCCATTGCGGCAGGGGTCCAGGCCATTACCAGAAGCGGGCGCCATGTGGAGGCTATTATGATCTGTGCAGTGGATCAACCCCTAATCGATAGCCGGCATTACAATTCCCTCATGGAAAAAGCACTACAATCTGATTTCAGTATAATT
>JALRAI010000114.1:3524-3765 GCA_023258055.1 Flavobacteriaceae bacterium
CGGGGACCTTAATAGATATCGATACGCCCCTTCAGTATCGTAAATTCATTGATAACGAGTAGCTCTCTGGCTGAACTTAGAAAGACGGGCTGAACTGAGAAATCCTGGAGATGACCTCAGAAATCCCGGAGCTAACCTCAGAAAAATTTAACCCCCGATTTTAATCATCGAGCGGTTGCTTTGATGAGTCTGATAATCGTCAAATTTTTCGGGAGAATCCAATCCGGCCCGCACCGCTTTT
>JALRAI010000115.1 GCA_023258055.1 Flavobacteriaceae bacterium
ACTTTAGCATTAGTGCCCTCAAACTTTTTACCGGTACAAAAACTAATTTGATCCCCGGGGTGCACTACCACCTCTTCTTTCATTACCCCTACGCGAAGTTTAGGCCCTTGAAGATCGGCCAAGATGGCCACAGAGAGTCCGGTCTCCTCTTCCAAAGAGCGGATCATGTCCACACGCTGCTTGACTTCTGAATAATCAGCGTGAGAAAAATTAATGCGAAACACATTGGCTCCTGCCTCCATCATACCACGCAATACAGCTCTATCTGCAGTAGCAGGGCCCAGTGTGGCAACGATTTTGGTCTTTTTGGAATGCATCATGATCAATTATTTAATGGGTTGATGTTTTTAATTTTATTATGGGGTATCACATAGGTAGACACCACCTCTTTTATCGATTTAATTTGCCCCACTAATGCTTTCATTTCGGCATCGCTCAGGGCCGCCTCAATTTTCAGCAGATAATCTACTTTTTTAAACTCAGGCATCAAATAGGTCGCACTAACACTCGGTCCATTTAATCCATCAAACAATCCTAGGACTTGTTCAGCGTTGGTATCCTGTTCTGGATGGTCCACATTACTGAGCAGCAAATGATCGATTTGATCGTGGCGCGAAACATAACGATATTTCGGGTATTGCTGCTGTTTTCCAGCCTTTTTTACACAAATATCTTCACGTTCACGCTTGAGCTGCCACTTTAGGGATTGATTCATTAAAAAGGCCATTTTAAATGGCACTTCACCACAGTGGATGGCAAAAAGGGCAAAGTCTTCATCCTCTTGGTCGAGATGCAAACGATGTATTGCCATGGGTGCAAATTTTGCTAAAATTAAGAATAGTTTTGAGTATACTCGGGGAATTGTCTCGATTTTTGCGCTACAGGCATCGAAAACGTTTTAGTCCTAATTCGGGGACTCGTCGGCAAGCGGCGCCATTTGCTCCTGCAACTTGTAAAACGTGCGCTTGGCGGCTAATTCTTCTGCTTTTTTCTTTGAGGTGCTGCGTGCTTTGGCCACGACTTCTTTGTCGATATAAAGCTTTACAGCAAAGTGCTTTATGGCCTCGACCCCATTGTCCTCGTAAGTCTGAAACTTGAATTGTTTTTTGTGCTTTTGACACCACTCTATGACCAAACTCTTGTAGCTGATCACCTTGCCCTCGAGTTTTTCGATATCGACATAAGGCTCAATGACCCGGTTTTGAACAAACTTTTGGACCCAAGCATAGCCGCGATCCAAATAAATGGCCCCGACTAAGGCTTCAAAAACATTACCGTGGATGTTTTCGCCAAATTGATCAATAGGCACAGTGGTTTTGACCAAAGAGATCAAGTCCAAATCTCGGCCGAGTTCATTGAGATGTTCGCGACTCACCACTTTTGAACGCATTTTGGTCAAATAACCTTCGTTACCCTCAGGCACCATAGAAAAGAGATAGGCCGCTATAACTGAACCCAACATGGCGTCGCCGACAAACTCTAGACGTTCATAATTTTGGGGCTGGCCCTCACTATTTACGGATTGAGTCGAGCGATGCGTAAAGGCTTCGTGATACCATTTGAGGTTTTGAGGACTAAATCCCAATATTTTTTTTACCGCATGAAAAAACGCTTCCTCTTCTTGGGGTCGAGAGGAAAATATGTTTTTTATGGACACCATAAATGACTACTCGGTATACTTTTTCAAGAGTACACAAGCATTGTGTCCGCCGAAACCAAAGGTATTGCTCATGGCGTAAGTAATCTCGCGCTCTTGAGCCTTATTCAGGGTTAAATTAAGACGCGGATCGATGTTCTCGTCCACTGTAGTATGGTTGATTGTGGGTGGAACCAAACTGTGATTCATGGCCAAAATCGAAGCAATAGCCTCTACCGCTCCAGCCGCGCCCAGTAGGTGGCCTGTCATGGATTTTGTAGAGTTAATATTGATGTTTGGCGCGTGCTCACCAAAAACATTTACGATGGCCTTCAGCTCTGCCACATCACCTAGCGGGGTTGAGGTTCCGTGAGTATTGATGGCGTCTACCTGCTCAGGCGTGATTCCTGCATCGCGCAAGCAGTTGAGCATAACGCGCTCTACGCCCAATCCATCTGGGTGTGGCGCTGTCATGTGGTAAGCGTCACTAGAGAGTCCTCCACCGACTACTTCAGCATATATTTTGGCGCCACGGGCCTTGGCGTGCTCGTATTCTTCGAGCACAAGAGCTCCAGCCCCTTCGCCTAATACAAAGCCATCGCGCGTCGCGTCAAAAGGTCTTGAAGCTGTTTCGGGACTTTCATTCAAAGTCGAGAGCGCGTGCATGGCGTTAAATCCACCCATACCCGCAATAGCCACAGCCGCTTCGCTACCCCCAGTCACAATAACGTCGCAATGCCCTAATCGGATATAGTTTAAGGCATCAATAATAGCGTTTGCCGAAGAAGCACAAGCAGAAACTGTCGCGTAATTTGGCCCCATAAAGCCGTGCTTGATTGAGATATTGCCCGGAGCGATATCCGCAATCATTTTGGGAATGAAAAAGGGGTTGAAACGCGGAGTTCCATCCCCTTCACCATAAGAGATCATTTCGTCTTGGAATGTTTCTAAGCCGCCGATTCCTGCTCCCCAAATCACCCCTACGCGAAATTTGTCCAAACGGTCTTGGTCAAATGCTGCATCGGCAATAGCCTCGTCTGAAGCGACAAGGGCATATTGTGCAAAGCGATCGAGTTTTCGGGCTTCTTTGCGATCAAAATGATCGAGGGCATTGAAATTTTTGAGCTCGCAAGCGAATTTTGTTTTGAACCTTTCAGTATCGAAATACGTTATTGGAGCACTTCCACTTTTGCCATTTTTAAGGCCTTCCCAATACTCAGAAAGATTGTTTCCGATGGGGGTCAGTGCACCAAGTCCTGTAACAACTACTCGCTTTAATTCCATAGAGGAATGAGGTTTATTTTGCGTTTTCGATGTAGGAAATCGCTTGACCTACAGTCGCAATATTTTCAGCTTGATCGTCTGGAATTTGGATATCGAATTCTTTTTCGAATTCCATGATCAATTCTACCGTATCTAATGAATCGGCACCTAAGTCGTTAGTGAAGCTCGCTTCAGTTACAACTTCATTTTCGTCAACACCTAGTTTGTCTACGATAATTGCTTTTACTCTTGATGCAATGTCTGACATAATTGTTAAGTTTTAGATTGGTTTACAAGAGGCAAAAATAAAACATTTTACTTTATAACAAGGTTTTGGGTACAAAATGTACCCCCCTACAACTAAATAAAAATTAGCTTATTTCGCCCCTTTTACTCTCGTGGAGGGTTAATACATCTAAAGACCCGTACATTATCCTCATTTTTTACCCGGGCAGTCGCCATAACTAAAGTTTCCCCTATTTTTGTCTCAAACAGCGATAATGCCAAAACCTCAACCCAAAATTATCCTCTTTGCCTCAGGCAGCGGGACTAATGCTGAGCAAATCATAAAGCAAGTCCAAAGCAGCCGGGTGGCCCAGGTGACCGCCATATACTGTAATATGTCAGGGGCTGGGGTTATCCAGCGTGCTGAGGGCCTACAGGTGCCGGTGCGCCTTTTTGAAAACAACCAATTAAACGACCCTGATCTGGTGGGGCAATGGCTCAAAGAGGACGCTCCAGATCTGATTGTTTTGGCTGGTTTTTTGCGTAAAATCCCAGAGTTTATCGT
>JALRAI010000116.1:0-3346 GCA_023258055.1 Flavobacteriaceae bacterium
GGATGAGCATCTGCAAGGCGTTTTAATGCCTGATATCGATCGCGTGCAGCCACCGTATAATACTCATGGGTCACACTGCTCGCCCCAACATTTTTTGCCCCTACGGTAATTTCTTGGGGCTGGTGCATAAACTCACGCGCTATGGTCGCCACCTCTTTAGGCATGGTGGCACTAAAAAGCCAAGTATTTTTATCTTGTGGCGAATAAGAGAGTATCTCTGTGATGTCCTCATAAAAGCCCATATTGAGCATTTCATCGGCCTCGTCCAAGACACAGTATTCAATTTTTGAAATATCAATCATGCCGCGGCCGATCATATCTTTCATGCGTCCAGGGGTAGCCACAATAACCTGAGCCCCATTTTTGATCTGACGAGCTTGTTCGGTAATGCTCGCTCCACCGTATATGGCTACTACGTTAAGTCCTTTAAGATACTTCCCGTAAAGTTTTAATTCTTGTGTGATTTGCAGGCAAAGTTCTCGTGTAGGCGAAAGAATAAGTCCCTGCGTATCGCGGCTTTCGACGCGTATTTTTTGAAGCATGGGAAAGCCAAAGGCGGCTGTTTTTCCTGTGCCTGTTTGTGCCAAAGAGACGATGTCGGTCTCTTGCTCTAGCAATAAAGGAATAGTTTTTTGTTGGACCTCACTTGGTTGTTCAAAACCCAAGTCGGCAATGGCTTGAAGGAATACCTCCCCCAAACCCAGAGATTGAAATGTTGTCATTTTATGGTTTTACTCGTTATGTGTTGTTTAAAGCATACGACCCGAGTTAACCCAAAGCTTTATCTACAACACTTCCTCACCCTGAGGAATTTGCGGCAAAGCTACGTTTAATTTATTGGATAAATCACTATGGTGTACTGTATTATTTTGAATCCCTGCTAATTGGCTTTAAAATACAGGCCATAACTACCGCTTTATTTGGAAATTTCGTGCAGTGATCCTGACTTAACGCTCCTTTGCGCGGTTTGTTAGCCAATTGATCAGCTGTTTCATGGCAAGACCCCGATGACTGATTTGCGCCTTTTGTTGAAGACTCATTTGAGCAAAAGAAACCTCATAGCCCTCTGGCATGAATACAGGATCATAACCAAACCCCCCATGGCCAATGGGCGCTTCAAGGATAGTACCGCGGCAAACACCTTCAAAAAAATGGATTGACCCTTCCCAATACAAGGCGATGACTGTGCGAAACCGAGCTTGACGATTGCTATTTCCCTCAAGGGCTTTAAGTAGTTTTTGAACATTGTCAAAATCTTTTGCCTCGGGCCCAGCATAGCGTGCACTATAGACACCAGGGGCTCCATCCAAAGCGGCCACTTCTAGACCCGTATCGTCGGCAAAACAATTAAGCCCAGTACCCTTGGCGAGCGCCATCATCTTGAGCTCAGCATTACCTTTTAAAGTTTCTGCGGTTTCAGCCACTGGTGGCTCATGGGTCAAATCGCCCAAATAACCCAGAGCAATCCCAGGGGGCATTTGCGATTTTACCTCTTCGAATTTATTGCGATTGTGGGTGGCAAATATTAGATTCATAAGCCGTTTTCTTGATTAAAACGTTCAATAATTCTTGGCGCATCTTTTATGGAGGCCTTAGTCCATGCGCATTCCAAAGCATAACGTTCATCATCACTCAGGGCCCATAGGGCTCCTTCTCGACGCATACGCCCTACGAGTTCATTGAGAATAATCGCTGCAGAAACCGAAATATTAAGACTCTCTGTAAAACCATACATGGGGATGGTCAGTGCCACATCAGCTTGTTCAAGCAGCTCAGGACTGAGTCCTTTTTTCTCGGTACCAAAGAGCAAAGCCGATTTTTTAGTCACGTCAAATTCATCAAGGGGCACGCCCTGATGGGGTGTGGTGGCCACGATTTGATAACCACCACTGCGCAACGCTTTAAGGCAATCCTCTGCACTTGAATGCCGATGAATATTGACCCATTTTTGGGCGCCCATAGCAATCTCCTTATCCACACGCTTTCCGAAGCGTGCCTCAATGACATGAAGGTCTTGAATACCGAAAACATCACAACTGCGCATGACGGCACTAGTATTGTGCATCTGATATACGTCTTCTGTAACTACCGTAAAATGTCGGGTCCTCTGCGCGAGAACCTTTGTAAACAGGGCTCGGCGACGTGGGGTCAAAAGACTTTGTAAATAGCCCAATAATTCTGGAGTCATGCGTCAATCTTATTTTACGCAAGATAATTCATTATTTTGCAGTGGTCATAATGGATATTTGGGCGCATATAAATTTTAAAAGAGCAACACGTGAAAATCGTGAAAATGCAGCGATTTGGATGCTCGATCATCCCGAGGCCTTACCCTATTTAATCAAAACTCTGGATAGATCTACAGAGCATAATACACGAAAGGAAGATGCTCTAAAAGTCAAAACCGCCTACATTTTGGAAATGATGGCCGTCAAAGACTTGAGCTCCTTGGCCCCCGAATTACCCCATATAGCGCGTCTTTTGCCTCATTTAAATTCAGATTCTATACAGCGGGCTTTACTCCATATAACAACCCTTTGGCTTGCGCCCCTTGAATCCATGGACAGCTTAGATTCGGAAGTTATTGAGGTTTTGACCGAACATTGCTTTGACAAACTCATTAAAAAACCAGAGGCCGCCGTAGCAGTTCAGGCCCACGCCATGAGCTGCTTGTATTACCTGAGTCGAGCAAATTCGTGGATTAAGGAGCCGCTAGCGGATATCCTAATCAAGCAAATGCCAGAAAAAAATCCAGGATATCAAGCTAGAGCGAGACACATTTTAAAGCAGCTCAGCCAAGAATAGACTTAGATTTTTTGGTCGAAAAAATCACTGCTGTGGTGGGTCAACTCATGAGTGATGATTATCTTTGCTTTTTGAATCGCAAAACGATGTCACACACCAGTCTTCAAGCCATAACACCCATCGATGGACGTTATGCCTCAAAAACAAAAAATCTTATTCCCTATTTCTCAGAAGCGGCCCTGATTCAGTATCGGGTACGTGTAGAAATTGAGTATTTTCTTGCCTTAGTGGCTCTACCACTGCCGCAACTCAAAGATTTTGATATCAATCAATCCAAAGCCTTACGCAGTATTTACCAGGATTTTCGCCCCCAAGATGCTCAAGCGATAAAGGACATTGAAGCGGTGACAAATCACGATGTAAAGGCTGTAGAGTATTTTATTAAGGAGCGGTTTGACGCTCTAGGTTTAGGGACGTTCAAAGAATTTATACACTTTGGTCTGACTTCTCAAGACATCAATAACACAGCGATTCCACTCAGTATGATGGAAGCGGTTAATCAGGTATATCTGCCACAAATTCATGCCCTAAAAGATCAGCT
>JALRAI010000116.1:3364-3639 GCA_023258055.1 Flavobacteriaceae bacterium
AATGGTCACAAGTCCCTATGCTGGCGCGCACTCATGGTCAGCCTGCCTCTCCAACTCGCCTAGGCAAAGAAATTCAAGTTTTTGTCACCCGCCTGGACCAGCAATTGGCTGGGTTTAGCAGCATCAAACACGCGGCAAAATTTGGCGGTGCTACTGGAAACTTTAATGCGCACCATGTCGCCTACCCCGAGATTGATTGGCAAGAATTTGGGCGTAATTTTGTCGAAAAGAGCCTTGGTCTCCACCACTCCTTCCCGACCACCCAAATCGAGCAT
>JALRAI010000117.1 GCA_023258055.1 Flavobacteriaceae bacterium
GATTATGTGAGTGATTTGGGTATTGATGGCTTTCGTGTGGATACGGCTAAACACACCGAGGTCACTGTTTGGGAAGAATTTCGCGTGATTTGCGACGCAGCTTTTGCCCAGTGGAGACAACAAAACCCGGAGGCAGTGCTCGATGAAAGCCCTTTTTACCTAGTGGGTGAGGTCTATTCCTATGACATTCATCACCTGAAGGATTATGACTTTGGTGATCGCACAGAGAACTTTTTTAACAACAGCTTTGACGCCCTGATTAATTTCCACATCAAAGGCACTCAAGATATGAGCCTTGAGGAATTATATAGCGACTACAGCAACATTCTGAACGGTCCCATGGATGGTTATGGCACCCTTAATTTTATGAGTTCTCATGACGATGGTTCACCTTTTGACAAAGCGCGTAATTATCCTTATGAAACGGCACGTCGTTTGCTTTTGGCCCCTGGGGCAGCGCAAATCTATTACGGAGACGAACTGGCCCGACCACTGATTATCGAAGGCACTCAAGGGGATGCCACCCTGCGCTCGTTTATGAACTGGGCTGATCTTGAAAACAAAGCAGAGACTCAAAAAATCCTCAGTTACTGGCAGCGTTTGGGGCAATTTAGAGCCAGACATATGGCCGTCGGGGCAGGGATGCACCAGCAGTTAGCCTCTGAACCTTATACTTTTTCACGACAACTCAAAGACCAGGACAAGGACCACAAAGTCGATGATCGGGTAGTGATTGCCGTGCTCAGTGATGCGGATTTAAAGTCAGCAGACCAAGGTCTGACTATTGTCACCGGTGAAGTATTTGCCGAAGGAACCCTATTAAAGGATGCCTTTACTGGCCAAAAAGTAAGTGTTCATCAGGGTGCAGTACATTTGACTCAGTTTGAAGACGTGGTCCTGTTAGAACCAGCGCTATAGGGCACTGATTTTTCCTTATGAACCGAGCGCAAACGAAAACGTTATCGTTTGGTTATCGGTTTGTTATGTGGATGGAAACATTTAATTTAGCGCGGCTTAACTCAAAAGCATGAAAAAAATAGCAGTCCTAACCAGCGGGGGCGATGCCCCGGGAATGAATGCAGCGATCCGTGCCGTAGTGCGTGCTTGCGCCTTTAACCAGCTGGAATGTGTGGGTGTTTTTCGCGGTCTTCAAGGTTTGATCGAAGGCGATTTTAAGGAGATGGGACCGCGCTCTGTAAAGAACATCATTAATCGTGGAGGGACGATTCTAAAGTCGGCCCGTTCCAAAGAATTTCGTACCCCAGAAGGGCGCGCCAAAGCTTACGAGCAGCTCCAAAAAGCTGGGGTGGATGCTCTAGTGGTGATCGGTGGTGATGGAACTTTTACCGGAGCCAGTGTGTTTATGTCTGAATACGACATGCCGATAGTAGGGCTTCCCGGAACCATCGATAACGATATTAATGGAACCGATTATACCATTGGGTATGATACGGCTCTTAATACTGTGGTGGAGGCCATCGATAAAATCCGTGACACGGCAAACTCTCATAACCGACTGTTTTTAATTGAGGTCATGGGCCGTGATGCCGGAGATATCGCCCTTAATGCCGGTATCGGTGCAGGGGCTGAAGAAATTTTAATTCCCGAACAAAACTTAGGCCGCGAGCGTCTGGTAAATTCCCTAAAGCGCAGTAAGAAAAGTGGCAAGTCCAGCAGTATTGTGGTTGTGGCCGAAGGCGATCAAAGTGGTAAGAACATCTTTGAACTGGCCGATTACGTGCGTGAAAACCTCGATGACTACGAGGTAAAGGTTACCGTTCTGGGACACATTCAACGCGGGGGAACCCCGAGTTGTTATGACCGTGTACTAGCCAGTCGTCTAGGGGTGGGTGCTGTTGATGCTTTGCTCAGCGGTGCGCGTGGGGTCATGATTGGTATAGCCAACAATAAAGTAGTACATGTGCCTTTTGAAGAAGCGATAAAAGGGGACAACGAGATAGATTTAGATTTAATACGAGTAGCAGACATAACGTCTGTATAATTTCAAAAATTGACTATGACAAAAATTGGTATTAACGGTTTCGGCCGAATTGGTAGAATCGCCTTTAGAATTGCGGCAGCCAACGAAAATGTAGAAGTAGTAGGAATCAATGACCTACTTGATGTGGATCACCTGGCGTATTTGCTTAAGTACGACTCAGTACACGGAAAATTCAATGGTACAGTAGAAGTGAAGGACGGTAATCTTGTGGTGAACGGAAAAACCATCCGCATCACTTCAGAGCGCAATCCTGAGGATTTGAAATGGGATGCCGTAGGCGCGGATATCGTCATGGATTGTACAGGGATTTTTACCACTTTGGACAAAGCTAGCGGTCACCTAAAGGCGGGCGCCCGCAAAGTTGTGATCTCTGCACCATCGGCTGATGCGCCAATGTTTGTTATGGGGGTAAACCACCAAGATGTAAAGGCCACAGATACCATCGTGTCTAACGCCTCTTGTACCACAAACTGTTTAGCGCCTCTGGCCAAAGTTATCGACGATGAATTTGGACTTGTGGAAGGTTTAATGACCACGGTACACGCGGCTACTGCCACTCAGTTTACCGTAGATGGTCCTTCTAGAAAAGACTTTAGAGGTGGACGAAGCGCTTTAAACAATATTATTCCAGCCTCTACAGGTGCAGCCAAAGCGGTAACTAAAGTTATTCCTGCACTGGAAGGAAAACTAACCGGGATGGCCTTTCGGGTACCTACTGCAGATGTATCTGTGGTAGACCTTACAGTGCGTACCGAAAAGTCAGCGACTTATCAGCAAATCAAAGACGCCTTTAAAAAGGCTGCTGAAGGGGCTTATGCCGGGGTGATTAGCTATACCGAAGATATGGTGGTGTCTCAAGATTACGTGAGTAACCCACATACTTGTAACTTTGATGCTGAAGCGGGGATTGCGCTAAATGACAATTTCTTTAAGCTAGTCGCATGGTATGATAACGAGTATGGTTACTCAGCAAAATTAGTTGAACTGGCGCAACACGTCGCAAAGCTCTAATTAGGAATGACGCTTATAGCAGACGGCGGATCGACTAAATGCGATTGGATCCTGTTGGATTCTACCGGAGAGGTTTTGGTAAAAACACGTACTAAGGGATTAAATCCTGCAGTCGTGCCTTATGACGAGCTTGTCTCGAGGATTTCAGAAAACGCTGATTTGGCAGGAATATTCGAAACTGTGGAAGTTTTGGACTTTTACGGAGCAGGAGCGGGGACCAAAACCCCAAATGAAATCCTGGGTAAGGCCCTTAAGTCACTTTTCCCAAAGGCTGTGGTTACGGTAAATGAAGATTTGCTCGCCGCGGTATACGCTGCGACTACTGAGCCAGGAATTGTTTGTATCTTAGGAACAGGCAGTAACAGTTGCTATTTTGACGGTGAAAAAATCCACGCTCATGTCCCTTCTCTGGGTTATGTGCTTATGGATGAGGCCAGTGGTAATTACTTTGGCAAGCGATTGATTCGCGATTATTATTACGGGGTGATGCCCGAGCCGCTGATGAAAGAATTTGCCCGCAGATTTAATCTAGAGGCCGATGAAATCAAGCTAAACGTCTACCAAAGACCGAATCCAAATACCTATTTGGCGTCTTTTGCGGAGTTTATTTTCACTGCCGA
>JALRAI010000118.1 GCA_023258055.1 Flavobacteriaceae bacterium
TCCAATCACATAATCGTCTAAGAAAGCTTTGATCTGTCTTGGCTTTTTGAGCATTACCTCTCCGTCCAGGACTCGCTGCTGCTCGTGTTTGTGCTCTTGCAGCACTATGCCATGGGCTTGCTCAATGCACTCATCGCAAATATGGGCTGAATTTCCCGCGATCAGCAAATTAGTTTCAGGCTTTTTACGCCCACAAAAAGAGCAAGACAAGTCTTCTTTGGCCATTTTATTTGGTTTTGTCGCGCGTCAAAATTTCGTCTATCATACCGTATTCCAAAGCCTTATCTGACTTCATCCAGTAATCGCGGTCACTGTCGGCGTGAACTTTTTCTACAGTCTGTCCACTGTGATGCGCAATAATGGCGTAGAGCTCATCACGCAGGGTCAAAATCTCTTTGGCTGTAATTTCTATATCACTGGCCTGTCCTTGAGCACCACCCATAGGCTGGTGGATCATCACTCTGGAGTGGGTCAACCCACTGCGCTTACCAGCGGCTCCAGCACAAAGCAAGACCGCCCCCATGGAGGCTGCCATACCCGTACAAATGGTGGCTACATCAGGCTTAATGAATTGCATGGTATCGTAAATCCCCAGACCGGCATACACACTACCCCCTGGAGAATTGATATAAATCTGAATGTCTTTACTGGAATCCACGCTCTCTAAAAAGAGCAGCTGAGCCTGAACAATATTGGCCACCTGATCATTAATTCCGGTGCCCAAAAAGATAATTCGGTCCATCATGAGTCTGGAGAACACATCAAAAATCGCAATGTTCATCTGACGCTCTTCAATGATGTTTGGCGTAAGTCCCACCGGGGTCATGCTGCTGATGATTTTATCGTAATAAGTGCTGCTGATCCCCTGATCCTTAATAGCAAATTTTTTAAATTCTTCTGCGTAATTCATATGACAATATCTCTAATTTTTTAGGCGAAAAAAAGCGTTGAACACGAACGTTTCAACGCTTTAAAGATAAGTATTTTCAGTGAGGATTAAGCGTAAGCTTGCTTGATGAATTCCTCGTAACTTACTTTTTTAGTTTTGAGCTTGGCCTTGGCTTTAAAGAAGGCCAAAAGATTCTTAGTGTTGAGCTGTTCGCTAAGGCGACGCACCTCATCCTCATTGCTCATGATACGGGCCACAATACCGGTTACTTCCTCATCTGAGGGATTTGGGTGACCGTATTGCATCATCTGCATTTTGATCATCTCATGAGCATAAGCGTTGAGGTCCTCGAACTTCATTTGTAGTTCCTCGTTTTCTTCGCGCAATTTGCCCTCGATAAGCTGATAACGTAAACCTTTGACACTGCGCTCGTATTCTGCCGCAGCTTCTTCGGCAGTGTACTTGGCCTCTCCGGTGCTTTGTATCCAACGCTTCAAAAAGTCTTCTGGCAGGTCAAACTTGGTGTTGTCAATCAAAGTATCAATCACGTCGTTTAAAAGTTTTTGATCACTTTGTTGCACGAATTGACGCTCAGCATCTTCCTTGATTTTTTCTTTGAGTTCTTTCTCAGAGCTCACATTGCCTGGGCCAAATAGCTTATCAAACAATTCTTGATTGAGTTCTGCTTTTTCGCGAGTGTTGATTTCAGAAATACTCAATACCACATCCACTTTCAGGTCTTTGGCCTTATCTGCGCCGATGCCGAGCATACGCTCTAAATCTCTTTGCTCTTTAAAAAGGCCCTTGGTATTTAAGGTAACCTCAGCACCGACAGCGGCACCGATAAGCGCCTCGCGCTGTTTCTTACCTTTAATTAGTTCTAAGTCAAAGGTCGCTTTGTGATCAATCCCTTCGGCCTGGGAAGTAAAAGTCCCGGTGATTTCGTCTCCAGCTTCTGCTTTATCCTTGGCGATGAGTTTACCATATTGATTGCGGATAGTCTTGATTTGATTCTCAATCATGGCTTTATCCGCTTCGATTTGATAATGCGTAGTGGCTTTTTTAGTAATGTCCACTTTAAACTCAGGCGCTAAACCTAAATCAAATTCAAAACTAAAATCTTCCCCGGTCCAATCAATCTCTGCTTCATTTTTTGGCAATGGATTTCCGAGAATGTCTATTTTTTCTTCTTTGAGGTAGTCATTGAGCTTTTGCTGAATCAATTTGTTGACCTCCTCGACAAGAACCGCCTTCCCGAACTGTTTTTTAACCACGCCCATAGGGATGTGGCCTTTTCTGAATCCTGGAATATTCGCATTCTTCTTGTAATTTGACAAAACTTTAGTCACCTGATCTTGATAATCGGCTGCTGCAATATCCACGGTAATCACCGCGTTTAGTTTGTCAATGTTTTTTCTTTTGATTTCCATGTGGTTTACGCCTTAAAAATAGGTCGCAAAAGTAATCCTTTTCAGCTTACCCCACAAGATTTGTCCCTATGGATTTACCGAGGACTCATTGCCCCTTTAGCCTTGAGCAAAAGCCAGAAATGCCGCCAGAAAATCTTGAGGATTTTCGGCGTGTAGCCAATGGCCCGAACGAGGGATTTCTACGATACGCGACTCTGGAAAATGGCGCTTAATTCCCTCTTGATCCTCAGCCAAAATATATGCTGAATTGGCGCCTTTTAAAAAGAGTGTAGGCCCGGCAAATAAAGCATTCATCGGGAGTGCCGCGCCAATCTGTTCTGCATTCTGGGTCAGGGCCTCTAGGTTCAGCCTCAGGGCTAGTCGCTCGGGCTCCGCCCAATACAGATTTTTTAAGAGAAACTGCCTGATGCCCGGCTCAAGGATATATTCTGCCAAAAGCTGATCGGCCTGTTTTCGAGAGCTAGGAAAGTGTTTTTGCAAATGATTGAGCGCCTTTAATATGGCCTGATGATGCGGCGGATATTCCTTTGGACCGATATCAGCCACCGCTAAATGAGTCACGTAATCCGGATACTGTGTCGCAAATTTCATGGCCGTTTTACCGCCCATGGAATGACCCAGCAATACAATTTGTTTTAACCCATGATGGGCTAAATAATCCTTTAAGTCCTGGGTCAGTAGATCATAATTAAATTCCGGGTGGTGAAAACTGCGCCCGTGATTGCGCTGATCCACTAGATGAACCTGAAAACCGGCATCGGCCATACTCAGAGCCAGAGACTTCCAATTGTCCCCCATGCCTAAAAAGCCGTGTAAAATCACCAAGGGGCGTCCGGATCCAACAATGTGACTGTGTAGAATCAATGCCCAAGTTTTTTGAGATAGCCCTGAATCACTGTTTCCAATCCCTGATAAAGCGCCTCGCAAATCAAGGCATGTCCGATAGAAACCTCAGCCAAATGGGGTACTTGTTGGGCAAAATATTCGATATTCTCCAGGGATAAGTCGTGCCCGGCATTGACCCCAAGCCCCAGCTCATGAGCCCGTAGAGCTGCAGCGGCGTAAGGCGCCACAGCTTGCTCGCGGTTTGCCCGGTAGCCATGGGCATAGGCCTCTGTGTAGAGTTCAATACGATCGGTACCGCAGGCGGCAGCTCCCTCAACCATGCGCACATCCGGCGCC
>JALRAI010000119.1 GCA_023258055.1 Flavobacteriaceae bacterium
CAAATCTTGCAAAAGACTGAAAACTTCTACATGCAGGACAACAATCGCGAGATGCCCAAGGTCGACGCGGAATTGTACTTTGTCATCGACGAAAAAAACAATCAAATCGAACTCACTGATAAAGGCGTGAATTACCTTTCAGGAAGCGATGATCCAGACTTTTTTGTCATGCCAGAGATCGGTATGGAAATCGCAAAAATTGAGGCCAAAGGACTCGCCCTAGAGGATGAGGCCAAAGAAAAAGAAGCCCTTTTCCGTGAATTTGGCATCAAAAGTGAGCGCATTCACACTCTGAATCAGTTACTTAAGGCCTATACTCTTTTTGAAAAAGACACCCAGTATGTGGTGATGGACAATCGCGTTATGATTGTCGATGAGCAGACTGGGCGGATCATGGACGGTCGCCGTTATAGCGACGGATTACATCAAGCCATTGAGGCCAAAGAAAATGTCAAAATTGAAGCCGCGACCCAGACTTTTGCGACCATTACCTTGCAAAACTACTTCCGCATGTACCGCAAACTTTCAGGGATGACGGGTACTGCTGTTACAGAAGCGGGTGAGCTTTGGGAAATTTACAAACTCGACGTGGTTGAAATCCCTACCAACCGACCGATTGCTCGAGATGATCGAGAAGATAAAATTTACAAAACCAAGCGTGAGAAATACAATGCAGTCATAGACGAAGTGGTGCAACTCTCTGAGGCAGGACGACCGGTACTTATCGGGACAACCTCGGTAGAGATTTCAGAGCTTCTAAGTCGTATGCTCGGGATTCGTGGAATTAAGCACAACGTGTTAAACGCCAAATTGCACAAAAAAGAAGCCGATATCGTGGCCGAAGCTGGAGACAGTGGTATTGTGACCATCGCCACCAACATGGCGGGTCGTGGTACGGATATTAAACTCACCGACACGGTAAAGAATGCCGGTGGTTTGGCCATTATCGGAACGGAGCGTCACGACTCAAGACGCGTAGACCGTCAGCTCCGTGGACGTAGTGGTCGTCAAGGAGACCCTGGAAGTTCTCAGTTCTATGTTTCACTTGAGGATAATCTCATGCGCCTTTTTGGAAGTGAGCGTATCGCCAAAATGATGGACCGTTTAGGGCTGCAAGAGGGTGAAGTGATTCAGCATTCCATGATCTCAAAATCCATTGAACGTGCCCAGAAGAAGGTCGAAGAAAATAACTTTGGCATCAGAAAACGTCTTTTGGAATACGATGATGTCATGAACGCCCAGCGCGAGGTAGTCTATAAAAGACGCTACAATGCTCTATTTGGAGAGCGACTGCGTGTGGACATCGCCAATATGATCTATGACACGGCCGAAGTGATCACCCAAGCCAATAAAATGGCGGGCGACTATAAAAACTTTGAGTTTGAACTCATCCGCTATTTCTCTATGAGTGCCCCGGTCGATGACCATGGTTTTGAAAAGATGAGTGAAAAGGAAATCATCGGTTTGATCTACAAGGCTGCCTACAAGCACTATCAAGAAAAAATGACGGCCAATGCCGAAATCGCCTACCCGGTCATTAAAAATGTCTATGAAACCCAAGGCGATAAGTTCAAGCGTATATTGGTGCCCTTTACTGATGGGGTCAAGACCCTAAATGTCGCCACTGATCTGGAAAAGGCCTACAATACCCAAGGCGCTGGATTGATTACAGACTTTGAAAAGAATATTTCACTGGCTATTATTGACGATGCTTGGAAAACCCATCTGCGCAAAATGGATGAGTTAAAGCAAAGTGTTCAGCTGGCGGTACACGAACAAAAGGATCCGCTGCTTATTTATAAGTTTGAGGCCTTTGAGCTGTTTAAATCAATGATTGAGGCTGTTAATAAAGACGTTATTTCTTTCTTGTTCAAAGGAGAACTTCCCAGGGAGCAGCAGCAACAAATTCGTGAGGCCAAGCAGGTGCGTCAAAAACAAAACTACAACGAGCAAAAAGAAGAAATTCAAAATCTCGATGAGCGCTCAGCCCAAGCCAGAGCTGCGGGTCAAACCCAAAGTAAGCAGCAAGCCGTGGAAACGGTAGTACGCGAACAACCCAAAATTGGGCGCAACGACAAGGTGACCATCAAACATGTGCTCAACGGACAAACTAAAACACTTAAATACAAACAAGCCATTCCGCTAATTCAAAAAGGAGAATGGGTCATACAATCAGAAAATTAATAATCAAAAAAAAGAAATGAAAAAAACATTACTCTTAGCCTTATTTATCGGAATGTATGCGGGACAAAGCGCCCAGGCGCAATACACCAACCTAGGGTCGCTCATCAGTCCTACGGCCATTAATTTTAACGGTTCATCTGTTGTTGGAGACAACGGCTCAGAGCACTTTTTATGGACGGAGCAAAACGGCTTAGTGCTTATCGGCGGTGTGGGTCCTCAAGGCTACGGCGGTCAGACTGACATCAGTTCTGATGGAACCATTATCTCCGGGACACGTATTAATCCAAATACAGGCTTAGGGGAACTTAGTGTTTATGATGTTGCTACTGAGACTTGGACCTCGCTAGGAGGAATCGGTGGTTCTTCAGGCTCTTCTACAAGCTCGGCTTGGGGCATATCTCACGACGGCACCACCATAGTCGGATTGGGCTGGGTTAACGCAGGTTCAGCGCACGCCATTCAATGGAGTGCAGCCACAGGAATGGTCGATCTGGGCAGTACAGTTTCAGGCAGCAGCTCGCGTGCCAATGCCTGTAATGGCAATGGTTCTGTAGTGGTAGGATGGCAAGACAGCACCACAGGATTTCGTCAAGGTGCCATTTGGATCAATGGGGTTCAAGAACTTTTGACACACCCTAATAGTGGTTTAGCTTCCGAGGCGGGCTGTGTTTCATTTGATGGAAGCTACGTCGGTGGGAGCGGCAATTCAAACAATAATTACCAGGCTTGGCGCTACAGCGCAAACACTGGGATTGTAGACATAGGCCCAGCGCCGGTTAACGGATGGCGCGGCGCCACTACAGGCATGTCTGATGATGGCTCTGTACTGGTAGGATTTTATCGTCCATGGCCTGCCCCGGCAACCATGGGACAAGGATTTATTTATAAAGATGGGGTTGGAATTACCGATTTAAATCAAGCTGCCTCAGATTTGGGCATCGACACTCAAGGGCGTACTTTGGCCCTGCCTCTTGCGGTTTCAGGAGATGGAACTACTGTGGCTGGTGTAGCTAATGACGGCACTGGTTTTGTGATTCGCTTATCCGAGAGTTTTGCCATTAACGATCAGTGTAGCAATGCCATTCTTCTTTCTTGTAATTCAATGGAGCAAGGGTCAACTACAAATGCTACAGATAGTGGTGGAAATGGCACTAACGATGTTTTCTACAAATTTGTTGGGGATGGAGATGCACAGATGGTCACGGCCTCTTTATGTACGAACACAAATTTCGATACGGTAATTCGTGTTTA
>JALRAI010000011.1 GCA_023258055.1 Flavobacteriaceae bacterium
TCATCATACGGGGTGTAGCGTAGCCCGGTTATCGCGCCGCGTTTGGGACGCGGAGGTCGCAGGTTCGAATCCTGCCACCCCGACATTAAATGGAGCTCTGTGGGTTTGTGAAAGGTTCCTTTCTCAAGTGCATGGGGCTTATTTTTTACCGCTAAGGTCGCGTAGCTCAGCTGGATAGAGCATCTGCCTTCTAAGCAGACGGTCACAGGTTCGAATCCTGTCGCGATCACTTAAAGCACAAAACCCGCAACGATGTTGCGGGTTTTTTTATGGAGTATCCGAGAAAAGTTTACTTTTCGAAGGATACGCAATAAAAAAAACCTACACGACGCAGTCGTGGGTTTTGTATTTTCCATATTGAGTGCTGTCAGGATCTTTAATCCTGCTTTATTTCGAAGGATACGCAATAAAAAAATCTACACGACGCAGTCGTGGGTTTTGTATTTTCCCTATTGAGTGCTGTCAGGATCTTTAATCCTGTAATTTCAGCACGGAGTGCTTTGTGAGTCAATAATCCTGCTTTCGCGTGCTCATTTTAAATAAAGCATAAATGGGACAATAGGAAAAAATACTTGTGAGTATCAAGACAACGGACAGAAACATCAGGGCGATCCCTATTGTTCCCTCAATCATTTCTTGATTGAATGCATAAATAATTAAAACTGCAAGGATAACACGGATAACACGATCTATGGTGCCGACATTTTTTAATTTCATGGTTAGATGATATTGGTTTTTAGAAGTATTAAAAGTAATTACCTCACTTTGTAAAAAATATGACAATTGTCATAATCAAACTGTTTCATCGATCATTAGTTCATATGTTTTGGGGAAACTTGGCTTATCAGGCGAATTCGAAAATGTCCCCAAAAAGACCTATAGCCCTAACAAGACTTATCAATTGATTTAGTACTTTTATAGTGCTATGAAATTTGATCTCTCTGCCACAGGTTTGCGCTTTAGCCGCCATGTGCCAAAGGAGCAGTCGCCCTTTGAGCGTCTTTTTGAAATATTCAAAGAACTCATCACCCACACTTCTGGAGATTTTGATGAGGCTATTGATTGGCTTCGTGAGCTCGATAAGGAATATACACTTACCGACGAGAATTACACCATAGATGATTTTGTACGAGATCTTTTAGAGCGCTCCTATATCCAGCCCAAAGGCGGGGGTAAAGATGGAGATGGCTCAGGTATGGCATTGACGCCTAAGACGGAGAAATTACTTCGCGAGCACGCCCTCAAACAAGTCTTTGGTAAGTTGAAAAAAGCCGGTTCAGGAGACCATAAAACCAAGTCTGCCGGTCAGGGCAATGAAGCTACAGGTGAATTTAAAGCCTATCAGTTTGGGGATGCTTTGGAAAAGATATCCATTACCGAAAGCCTTAAAAATGCTCAAATCCGCAACCTAGATGGAGATTTCGACCTAAGACAAGAGGATTTAGTGGTCGAGGACAGCACCTATAACACCCAGATGAGCACAGTACTGATGATCGACATCAGCCACAGTATGATTCTCTATGGGGAGGACCGCATTACTCCAGCTAAAAAAGTGGCTATGGCTTTGGCAGAATTCATTACCACACGCTACCCAAAAGACACTTTGGATGTTTTGGTTTTTGGCAATGATGCATGGCCCATTGCCATTAAAGATATTCCCTACCTGCAAGTGGGGCCTTATCACACCAATACGGTAGCTGGTCTGTCCTTAGCTATGGATTTACTGCGCCGACGTAAAAACAGTAATAAGCAAATTTTTATGATTACCGATGGTAAACCGAGTTGTTTAAAAGAGCCTGGAGGCGGTTACTATAAAAACAGTGTTGGGCTAGACGACTACATCGTCGATAAGTGCTATAATATGGCCCGTCAAGCTTTAAAACTACATATACCCATTACTACATTTATGATCGCTCAGGATCCTTATTTGATGCGTTTTGTGCGCACCTTTACAGAGGCAAACAAAGGCAAAGCCTTTTTCACGGGGCTTAAAGGTTTGGGGGAAATGATTTTTGAAGATTATCAGCAAAATAGAAAAAAGAGATTAGGATGAATATAGAAATTAAGACACTAGGACAGCTAAAAACCTCAGGGTATAGCCCAAAAAGCATACAGCAGGAACTGGCTGATAATTTGCGTGCACGGATCAAATCTGGGACCCCCACTTTTGAGGGATTACTGGGGTATGAGCACACGGTTATTCCAGATGTGGAGCGCGCTTTGCTCTCTGGACACAGTATTAATCTTTTAGGACTTCGGGGACAGGCCAAAACGCGTTTAGCGCGTCAAATGACTCAGCTCCTCGATGAGTGGATCCCTATTGTAGCAGGTTCTGAGATTAATGATGATCCACTGAGTCCCATCAGTTATCAGGCCAAAGCACTTATCGCGGAACATGGTGATGAAACGCCTGTGGAGTGGCTTCATCGAGACGATCGTTTTTTTGAAAAACTGGCCACTCCAGATGTAACTGTAGCCGACTTAATCGGCGATGTCGATCCGATTAAAGCGGCTAATTTAAAACTCTCATATGCCGACGAGCGAGTGATCCATTTCGGGATGATCCCTCGGGCGCATCGCTGTATTTTTGTCCTGAACGAACTGCCTGATTTGCAAGCGCGGATCCAAGTGGCCCTTTTTGGGATACTTCAAGAGAAAGAAATTCAGATTCGCGGGTTTAAACTGCGCCTGCCTATCGAAGCCCAATTTGTCTTTACGGCAAACCCAGAGGACTACACTAACCGAGGAAGTATCGTTACACCCCTGAAAGACCGCATTGGGTCGCAAATACTCACGCATTATCCGCATTCATTATCAGTAGCCAAAGCCATCACCAAACAGGAGGTAAAAGTGCGAGAGGCAGATAATAACATCCACATCCCTGAACTTGCCCGAGATATCTTAGAACAAATAGGTTTTGAGGCTCGTCGCAGTGAATATATTGATGCTAAAAGTGGGGTGAGTGCGCGTATGAGCATAACGGCCTTTGAAAATTTGATCAGTACTGCAGAGCGTCGCATGCTCATTAATGGCCAGGAACAAACAACTATTCGTATGTCCGACTTTTTAGGCATCATAGCTGCCATTAATGGGAAAGTGGAGCTGGTTTATGAAGGAGAGCAGGAGGGAGCAGAGCAGATTTCACTACATCTGATTAACCAAGCGGTAAAAACTCTTTTTCCGAATTATTTTCCAGAGATCAAAAAACTCGAACACAAGGACGCCGAGGGGCCTTATGATCGCCTTTTAGGTTGGTTCTACAGCGATAATGATCTGTTTCTGGAAGACGGACTGCCAGAGGATGTATATCAGGATACCTTGAGCGCGGTGCCGCGCTTAGAGACCTTAGTCGATGAATATCATGCCCAGTGTGCTCCCGAGGAAAAATTCTTTATGATGGAGTTTTTACTCTGGGGTCTTGAGGTTCACAAAAAGCTAAATAAATACAGAACCCTCGAAGGATTTCAGTTTAAAGACGGCTTGGGTAATTTGTTTGCGGAACTTTAGTTGCTCCCTTTTGATTTAAACGTGTTAATACCCAATACACCGTACAAAGGACAATAACCAACAATACTGCTGATATTAAAAAATAATGTAACGAGCATTAATACAAGCCCTAAAGTACCTGTAATGTATTCGTTAGCGTAGAGGTAGATGAAGGTTAACGCCAGAAGAATGCGAATCACCTTGTCTGTAGTACCCATATTTTTATTCATAGTGCTAGGTTGTGAAGTTTAGCGCCGTAAAATTAAACTATTTTAAATCTCAACAATACATCAGCGGGTGATATACCAAAAATGACGATAAACGGACTTATGCTTTTTTCAAATTCGGATTTTAGACCCATAGCTCCGAATCCGTCAATTTTACAACTAATGTTGTGATCTCCCTCTACCAGTCTAATATTTTTGACTTTGGTTCCTGCTTTGACTGGTTTTGGCGCCCCTTTTACGGGTAAATCTTTTATGACTACCACTGAATCTCCATCGGATAATACATTGCCATTGACATCAAATGCTTCTATTTGTTCAGTCTCATCAGCTAAAGAAGGGTTCCAATTTAAAGACGGCCTGGGCAATATTTTGACTGACTTATAAACGGCTATATAGTAGTGTTTGGATTTTTAATTTTGGCTTTTAGTTTTTATATTGCAAGAAACAATCTAAAAACCACCTAAATGAAGACAAAATTATTTCTGAGTGCTGTGATGATCAGTTGGTTTACAGCAGCACAAATTACGCAACCAACAATTCCTGCCGACGGGATCAATTATTACATTGATACCAGGGCAGTGTTTTTAAATGCCTCGACCACAGGTCCATGGGATTTTTCATCAATTAATCCTGATGATTCGAGGGAAATTGCTATTCAGCCGATTGAAGATTCTCCTTACGCTGCTGATTATCCAAATGCAACACATGCCTTTTATGAAGATGGATATGTGCAATTTCCTGGTTACACGAGTACTGAATACACCTATAATGGAGAACGAAGCTTTTTGCTTTCTAGCTATCCCACGCCATTAGTGATTCATCCTTATCCTTTTAATGTGGGTGATGTTCATACCGATGGGGTTTTCAACGTGCCATTCGAGGTGCCTGGTGGACCACCGTCTTTATTTCGCGATCACGAAGTAGAGTCAGAGGCCATGGATACGTCAAGCATTACGCTTCCTGACGGCACCGTGTTTAATGATGTTACATTGGTTATATCTACCGCCACATTCACTGATGGTCAAACGGGTTCTTCTCCGTGTATCACCGTCAGAGAGACTTGGTCGTGGTGGGCACCTGGAATCGCTGTTCCAGTGGCTCAGACCTTTGATCAACTTTCTGGAGGGCAATGTCCTCCAAATCCATTTCAATTTTCTCGATTCTACACCGGTGAGGGACCATTTGCCTACGTCTGTACTCCAGCCATAAATTGTAGTTTTGGTGATGGATTTCGCTTAGTGAATCTTGAAGAAATCGACAACACTTCAGCCTGTGAAGGTTATGCAGATTTTACAAACTTAGTGGCCAATCTTGAAGCTGATACCACTTATGACTTGACCGTTACCACTGGTTATGGAGATCAATACATTACTGTTTGGATTGATTTTAACGACGATTCTCAGTTCACCAATGATGAAAAAGTGGTTACTGATTTTGTAATTGCACCTGGTCAATCTGGTGGAAACTTTACAGAAACGATGGATTTGGTTATTCCTGCTAACGCCCCAACTGGAAATCACCGCATGCGTGCCAAATCCAATTGGCAAGCAGCAGTTCCTGACGATGCCTGCGAGGTAACAGATTATGGTGAGACTGAAGACTACACCGTAAATATCGAGGAAGTCTTGAGCATCACCGATCAGGTGTTTAACAATGCTAAATTAATGGTGGTTGATTTAGGGGACAATCGATTTGAGTTATCGATTAACGCCCAATCGGATTTGACTTTAGACATGGCCGCCTTTAATATGATTGGTCAAAAATTGACAAACGGTTCATTAAGTAAAAACAATAATGGTGCCTATCAAGCCACATTAGATTTATCGCAAATGGCTGCAGGTATTTACCTTGTCAAAGTTCATAATACTGGATCTAATCTGGTTAAAACAGCAAAAGTCATTGTAAAATAACACCACAATGTCTTAGCAAAAAAAAAGGGCCCTTTAGGGCCTTTTTTTTGCGTTCATTCAATTCCTAGAAGATTTAAAAGATCATAGAATACGCGATCTGTGGTGGAAGTATCGTGAATTTGGCTGGTCAAGGCCTCTACTTTTTTTGGGTAACGCTTTTGGTATTTCTTAGAAAACCACATGAGATAAGCCGGGTTTTTCGCTGCTTCACCGGCTTGGGCATGCAACCATTTACCGCCTTCCCCAAGCTGTTCACCATGATCTGAGATGTAGACCAGCACGCTGGGTATTTTGAGCTGTGTGAGCGCATCGATGATTTGACTCAAAAACTCATCCATATATACAATGGTGTTGTCATAAGAATTAATCAATTGGTCCGGGCTTAAGCTCGGGATGTACTTACTGTCGATCACGGGGGTAAAGCGCCTGTGTTTGTCCTGATAACGATCCTCATACCACCAATGACTCCCAATCATGTGCAGGCTGATCACGTTCCTCGCGCTATTTGGCAAGATGGCTTTTAGGGGCGGGAGTAAATCTTCGTCTTTTCTTTTGTTGAAACTGAATACATTTTTAAATGCGTCTATCAGAATTACCGAATCGTTTGTGGCAACAACAGGGGCATAGCCTCTCTCTAATGTCTGATTACCTAGCCAATGCGTTTGAAAGTTAGCTCGGTTTAGAATTGAGTAAACTGAGGTGTAAGTTGTGTCTTTAATCACTTGACCTTGATCAGTAAGTATTTGTGGTAAACTCGCAGCGGTATAGGTGTGTTCTGTGTAGAGTTCTTTAAAACTAATGATGTCTGGAATTGTGTTTAGGCTAGGGGTGGTGTTTCTGTGATAGCCATTAATGCCTAAATGATCGGCCCTGACGCTCTCTCCAAGCACTAGAATCATCACCAAGGAATCCTTGTGATACTCAAGATCTGGCATGACTTGATTTAGGGTTAAACTCGGGCGTTTTTGATATTCACGAATTGAATAAACCACATTATAGGGCAAACGATTTTGCAAACTCCCGGGACGATAAGTTTCGGTTAGCGGATAAAGGGAGAGACAAACTAAGGCCAAAAGCCCAAACAATAGAGGCTGAGGCGAGTCACCAATGGCTTTTCGCCAGCGGTTCAATAGGTAAATCACCGTTATACTTATGCCCAAATAAGCCATAAATGGCCCTGAAATGACATCTATGGCGATGTCTGGTTTGCTTTCGAAAGCCGCTTGTATCAGATGAGGCGTTACCGAGATGTCTTGGGTATAGGCCCAAAAAGCAAAAGCAGAAAACAGAAAGAATAAAGGGCTAAACACCAGCCTAAAGATCCACAGCTTGAAACTCAAAAAGTACAAGATTCCGGCCACTGAGGACTGTAGAATTATTAAGTGAATGAAATAAGTCAGGGTGTCTTTTATCCCACTCAGGGGCAGGTGATAATAGGAGGCACCTGTAACCAAGCCTACGACCACAGTGTTCAAACTAAGATGAAACAATAAATGATGTTTAATTGCGCTTTGGTTTGCCATCGAGTAAGGGGAATGTTTTGTTAACCATCCAAATTATAGGAACAATTAGGGCTAATTGAATAAGACTAAGACCGAGCTTCTCCCATTCACTAAAAACAAATACAGTACTTGAGAGCGCCAGAAAAAGCAGGAGTTTTATCAGCGTCAAAGCCCGTAAATGGGTAGCTAAAATGACAATACTGTGTTGACCCAAATAAGAGAGTACACTGAGCCTAGGCAGTAGTTTAAAAAGCAGGAGGTAGGCCATAGATCCCGCGGCGCCACTGAGTAAAAACAGTAAGGGGTTGCCGTAAATGGATCGGTACATGTCAATTTTTTCAGGATTTAAATAAAAGGCGATAAGGTGTATACCCAGCATAAGCGTGAAAATAGCCAGGGTATTTTTAATCGATAGACCTTCCAAAGGCCACTTTAGTAGGTGTCCTAGCCGATAGAAGATCAATGCGACCAAGGCGACATCTATGCTCCAGGGTAAGGAAATATTCACAAATTTGGCCCATAGCATGCCTAAAATGCCCGAAACTAAAACTGCTGAGTCCATGTATCGAGTGGGAATGACGCGCCAAAGCCATCCGTAAAAGACAAAAACCATAAAAATACAGGGTAAAAACCAAAGTGGTATGCCCCAATCCATGTATTGTTGTCCGCCTTGGGCATAAAATATGCCCAGGAAATTATCCAAAGGCGATAAGTCTAGCGTGCTGCTTTTTCCAAAATTTCTACCTACAAACAGCCAGAATAAAAAAAGCATACTTGCCCACGAAAAATAGGGAATAAGCAGGGTTTTGGCCCGATGAATCACACTGACTTTTGAGAGTGGTGCTTTGTGAAACATCCCCGAAATAAAAAAGAAAAGCGGAACATGTACACTGTAAATATAGGGTTCAATTACAGGAAAGTTATGGCCATAAACCACCAAAAAAATGGACCATCCACGGGCTTGATCGACCCAATAAAGACGTTGATTTGAACTGGACATGAAAATTATTTAACCGCTAGAGAAAGATAAGGAAATTGATTCAAATGGTTTGTTGGGGCTATTTTGATTTTCATTAAATTCAACATATTGAATCAAAGCGAATTAATTCACTAGATGCAACTAATAGACCAGACATGCAGATAAAGAGTTTTCATATTTATCAGGCTAAAATTCAGTTAAAAACACCTTTTGTAACTTCTTTGGGCCCTGAACCTTTTTCGGAACATATTTTTATTAAAGTCACTTTGGAGAATGGGGTGATTGGCTGGGGTGAATGTGCCCCCTCAAACACCATAAATGGTGAAAATATAGCCACAGCTATGGCTTTAGTTCCTTCCCTAGCAGGCAGTCTTATTGGAAAAGATGTCGGTGCTCATCAAGATAATTTTCAGGCCATGGATAAAGTGATTTTTGGCCATTATAGTATAAAATCGGCATTTGATTTGGCTTGTTATGATGCGGCTTCTCGCCAAAATAATTTGCCATTATATCGATATTTAGGTGGGCGACTTAAGCGAGAAATGCTCACGGATTATACTGTGAGTTTGGCTACTGTGGAGGCTATGGCTAATCAAGCCAAAGATTTGTACCAGCAGGGCTTTAGGAAAATCAAGGTGAAGTTAGGGGGAGAACCTGAATTAGATGTAAGGCGAATTAAAGCCATCAGAACTGCTGTAGGGAATGAGGTTGAGTTAAGGGTCGATGCCAACCAAGGCTGGTCATTTGAGGGAGCGGTGACCGCTTTAAATGGCATGAGTCAATATGATGTAGTTTATTGTGAGGAGCCCATCAATAGAAAACTAGCTTATAGACTGAAAGCACTTCAATCACAGGTGCCCATTGCCATCATGGCTGATGAATCGGTGGTTGATCATCATGACGCTCATCATCTGGCTTCTGTTCAAAACATCAAGTTTTTCAATTTAAAAATCGGTAAATCTGGGGGAATCACACCAATATTAAAAATTATCGAAGTGGCTGAAAAATTCGATATTTCGATGCAGGTAGGTGGGTTTATTGAAACTAAAATTGTATTCACTGCGAACTGTCATTTGGCTTTGTGTAAGCCAAATATTCGCTTTTTCGATTGTGACAGCCCTTTATTTCACAATTCTATGCCTACAATAGGGGGTATGGAATATCACGAAGATTGGACCATCGAATTGCCCTCAGCACCAGGTTTAGGTATTGATCTAAACGAGGATTTCCTCGTAAAATGTCAGCAAATTCAAATAGGCTAAAAGCGCGGTTAAACCCTGCTTAGTTCTTGATTAATTTGGTGACCGAATGCTTTCCTGTCTCTAAATTTGTCATGCTTAAATAATACAAGCCTTGGGCTAAATGACCAATCGACAATTGCTGCTGACCCCCTGTGGTGCAGGACATCACTTTTTTGCCCTTGGCATCGGTCAAAATCATGGCGTATTGGCCCGGATCGGCTTTGATTTGTACCAGATCGCGGGCTGGATTCGGACTCAACTGAATTTCGATCTCTGGCCTGGCCAAATCGTATATACCGAGATTGCCTCCGATAATCTCGATGGTCCCATCGGGTTCAAAGGGATCGGACCACTTTTCGTCGGTGTAGACGTTATTGCCGCTAAGGGTTCCTAAAAAATCAATTAGGGCTAACTTTTCATTAGGTGTCAACATCAATTGTTGGGGTTCACCCGTATTCGGATCTAAGAGGTCCGGATCTAGCAATTCATTATTTGGATCAAATGGTACTGCATTATAGTGTTCAATGACGCTCATCAAATCGGGAAAGGCTCCGTTGTGCATGAATGGGGTATTGGCAACACCATCTGGATTAACTAAATCGCGTAAAGTTGGTGAACGAAAATTAGTATAATCTACTCCGGTACCATCGGCAGTGGCTGTGACCCCATTGTTTAAACTAACAAAGTCTATGGAAAACTCTGGGGGCTGATGACAGGTGGCGCAATTCGCTCCAACTGGCTTGTCCAATAGAAAGAGCTCTTTGCCTAAATTTTCACTATTGGTGAAATTCGGAAAAGGCTCAAGGATTTGCTCGTTGCTCAATACCATGCCTTGATCAAATTTAGAGTCAAAGGATTGTATACTGCGTACAAATTGAGCTAAAGCAAGTTTAATGCGCAGCTCCGTCACCAAAGGAGTTCCATAGGCAAAGGTGAATAATTGCTGATAATAGTCAAGTCCCGAAAGCAGTTCAATTAAATCATTGATATCAGGATCTCCATTAGTTCCGCTGTATCCTAATTCAATATGATCCTGAATAGGCTGGGTGACCTGGTCCTCAAGTGTGGCTGCTCGTTCGTCCCAAAATACACTTTCCTCGATGCCAAACCTTGTATTGATTAAACGCATGGAGTGTCTGCTGGTCACCCCTGCAACCCCTGTAGATTGAATCGCAGGGTCACTGAATCCAAAGGCTTGTTGATGACAACTGCTGCAAGAGACCGTATTGTCTCGAGAGAGTGTTTTGTCGTAAAATAGCACTCTGCCGAGTGTTGCTGTACGATCGTTTATTTGATTTGTTGTAGTGTTGTCAAAAAAGATATAATCGGGAACTTCTTGATTGGCATAATTAAATAGATTGTCAAGATCTATGGTTCCACTGAAAAAGAACCCAAATAATCCCAATAGACTCAAGATATATGAGAATTGTTTCATAAAAATCAGCAATTATTTTTTTAAATGTAAAAAAAATGACGCTCAATCGCTAATATTAAGAAACATAATTCCCTGATAACCAGTTGTTGCTCTTAGTTTTTAATGAGTTTTTTACTTGTTTTTTTGGCACTCGAATTGGACTCAATCATTACAAAATAAGTTCCTGATGACAAATGTCCGAGAGACAAAGAAGCCTCATTTTGGATGCTACATTTGTAAACAAGTCTACCTGAGGAATCTGTTAATCTGAGCTCATATTCACCCGGGGTAACACTTATTAAAGCCTGGTCTTGGGTCGGGTTGGGGACAATGTCTATTTCGATCTCTGGCCGTGCCAAATCGTATATACCGAGATTACCTCCGATAATCTCGATGGTCCCATCGGGTTCAAAAGGATCGGACCATTTTTCGTCGGTGTAGACATTAAAGCCGCCTAAGGTTCTTAAAAAGGATGCGATGGCGTCTTTTTGTCCAGGGGATAAATTCAGATTTTGTGGCAGACCATTCGGTCCAATGAGTCGAGGGTCAAGATTGTTGTTACCCGCATGATTGGGGACTTGATTGTAGTGCTCTACTACATCTAATAGTGTCGGGAAGGCCCCATTATGCATTAGGGGGCCATTAGTCGCGCCGTTTGAACGGACCACATCGCGCAAAGATGGGGAGCGGGTGTTTGTGTAATCAAAGCCTGAGCCATCTGCCGTCGGAACTACCCCATTATTGAGACTCAATGGGTCTATATCAAATTCTGGTGGACGATGACAGCCGGCACATCCAGCTCCGTTTGGCGGCGGGTCAAGAAAAAAGTCTTTTCCGTGATTTTCATGGGTGCTGTAATTCGGAAAGGGTGCTGTAAAGTCATTGTTGACCTGTGCCATCCCTTGATCAAATCTTGAATCAAAAGATTGTATACTACGGACAAATTGAGCCAAGGCCAGTTGCAAACGCTCTTCAGTAATTGTGGCGTCTCCAAAAGCAAACGGGAAAAGCTGCTGGTAGTAGTCGATACCTGAAAGCACATCGATCAAATCATTGATGTCTGGATCACCGTTGGTCCCACTGTAACCCATTTCAATATGATCTTGAATGGGCTGGGTTACCTGTTGTTCCAATGTAGCGGCACGTTCGTCCCAGAAAAAATGGACTTCCTCTGCAAAGCGTGCATTGATGAGTCGCATGGAGTGACGCCCTGTGACGCCAGCTACACCCGGTGATTGAACGGCAGGGTCACTAAAAGCAAAGGCTTGCTGATGGCAGCTGCTACAAGAGATGGTATTATCTTCAGAAAGAGATTTGTCGTAGAATAAAACGCGACCCAGAGTAGCAATTTTATCGTCTAGGGCATTACTGCCTGTGTTGTCTCTAGTAATATATGAGGGAATCTCTTGATTGGCGTAATTAAAAAGGTTGTCTAAATCGATGGTGCCACTAAAAAAGAAGGCAAAAGTTGCCACTGCGGCCAGAAGACTAAAAATGATTTTTTTCATTGTATTGGTTTAGGTCATCTTTGGACTCAATTCTGATAAAAAGGTTTAATCCAAAAATTTAATGAAGCAAATTATGGATAATCATTAGGTTTTAATGTGACTTTTGTCACATTTCCATGAAATTGTTAATTTCACAGGGCTATGAAAAAGGATAAGGTCGCGTCTGAAAAACGACGTCCAGCCATTAATTTGGTATGGATAAAACGCGATTTACGCACCCAAGATCACGCTTGTTTTCAAGCCGCAGAACAACAGCAAATTCCGTATCTGCCCATTTATATATTTGACCCCGAATTAACGACTCATCCAGACACCAGTTCCAGACATCTAAATTTTATTAAGGGTTCAATTACTGATATGAATAAAATTTTGGGGCCCCTGGGCAAGTCAGTTCAGGAATTTTATGCCCCGAGTTTGATGGTATTTAAGGCGCTTTGGTCAGTTTTTGAGATTAAACAAATTTTTTCCTATCAAGAAAGCGGGGTACAAGTGACCTGGAATCGCGATAAATCAGTGGCTAGGTGGTGTAAAGCGAATGATGTAAAATGGCATGAATTTCAACAAAATGGCGTTCAGCGCGGATTAAAACATCGCAAACAATGGGTCAAAGATTGGTATGCGACAATGACAACACCAGTAATTAAAAACACATTTACTCTTCAGGATCCGGGAATTAGTTCTTTATTGAGTGAACATGGAAAGCTCATCCAGAACAAAGAATTTAGTGATGGCCTGCAGAATCATATCTTTCAAGATAATCCAGATGAAATGCAGCCCCCAGGTCAATCTAGGGCTTGGCAGTATCTTAGATCTTTTGGAGACCAGCGCGGAGCTAATTATGCCCGGCATATCTCTAAACCCCAACAGAGCAGACAGAGTTGCAGTCGACTTTCACCTTATATCGCTTGGGGAAATCTCAGCGTGCGTCAGGTTTTTCAGTTTATCACCAAACATCCTAACAGGAGCATTTATAAGCGTGGATTCGAGGCAATGCTCACGCGACTTAGATGGCATTGTCATTTTATCCAAAAATTCGAAGCTCAATGCGATTATGAGACCCATTGTGTCAATCCTGGTTTTGAGTCTATGGCTCACGACAATAATCCGGAGCATTTAGCAGCTTGGAAGGAGGGTAGAACTGGAGTGCCACTAGTGGATGCCAACATGCGTGCTCTAAAGGCCACAGGATGGATCAACTTTAGAATGCGCGCTATGCTGGTTTCTTTTTTGGTCTATAATCTAGATCACGATTGGCGCAAAGGGGTTTATCACTTAGCGCAGCTATTTTTAGATTACGATCCGGGCATTCACTATCCGCAGTTTCAAATGCAAGCCGGTACCACTGGCGTGAATACCATACGCATGTATAATCCTGTAAACAACAGTCAAAAACACGATCCCGAGGGGGTGTTCATAAAAAAATGGGTGCCTGAACTTCGCGCCTTGCCCTCAGACCTAGTCCATGAGCCGTGGCAACTTTCGGAACTCGAACAGACGATGTATGGATTCACATTAGGCCAAGATTATCCAAAGCCTGTAGTCGACATAAGTGAAAGTTCAAAAACAGCACGGGATAAAATATGGGCTCATCGTAAAACTCCCGGAGTACAAAAAGGTAAAAAACAGATTTTAGAAACTCACGTCATTCCTCGCTCATAAAAAAACCCACCAGAAAAGGTGGGTTTAATCGAAAAATTTAATCACTTAAAGATGACTACTCAAGAGCCTCTGCTTTTTCTTTTGAGGCTGTCCAAGTTGAGTCCTTGGCATAAGCCATCATATACATTTCTTTGGCTTTTTCGTTGTCGCCAAGTTTGGCATAGAAATCACCATATGAATCATAGGCATTGGTTACATCGGGATTTGCACGCATGAACAGTTCAAAGTGTAATTGGGCTTTTTCCATATCCTCTAAATCCATATAGATATACCCCATCATGTTATTGACCGCTCCATTTTGTGGAAGTCGATTCCAGGCGACTTGAACAACGTCACGCGCGAAATCTTTGTCTTGCTCATTAAAGGCATACCAAACACGAACCATTGGGTCAACTGGCGCAAACATCATGGCACTGCGTAATTCAGAAAGACGAGTATCTCGATCTAAATCATATGATTTGATTAAATGTGCTTCGGCACGAGACGCATTATCTATTTTAGACATGGCCGCGTCTTTAGCCGCTAAGAAATTTTCTTTGTCTCGCTTGAACCAATAATAATGCATTTGTCCCAAGTGTGCCGTAGCCCAGTTAGGATCGGCTTGTACGAGTGAATCAGATAAGGTTAAAGCACGCTCGTTATCAAGATTCATCATAGCCATGCGCATGTCGCGAAAGGCACGATTTCCACCTTCAATTTCAGTGCTCGGCCAAACAAAACCTGAGGAACCAGCCGAATTGTCAGCACCAACAAATCGCTCCCATTGTAATTGTCCATTGTTTTTTGTAACAATCCCTGAGAAGTTGCGATAAAAGGTATTTTCACCCATGACATACCACTCGATAGTTCCCATTACATTGGCGTGCTGTCCCATTAGATAAACATCATGGAGCGTGACATTAATGGAATCTTCATAAAATACACGACCATCGACATTAGTTAAATCCATTGTGCGCGGTGTATTTCGCCAAAACGGATTGTTCCAAATAAGAGCGTCCTCCGCGATACCAGCAACATATCCTGGTACGGCATCTTGCAGTCCGATTTGATTTTCTATGTGGCTTATTGCGAAATTACTTACTTCTGATTCAGTAAGATTTGGACCACTACAGGCTGCAAAAACCAAAGCAACCCCAATTAAAAATAAATGTTTCATAAAATTGATTTAAGTTGTTTTTCGCAATATATAATTAATTTTAATTGAAATAAACAAGCTAATCTATAAAATTTATAAAAAAGCCGTCTTTTAAGGACGGCTTCTTCGATTTAGCTGTGCTCTATGATGCAGACATCGTGTATTTTAAAACTCATTGGCGGACTCGTCGTCTTGATAAACGTAATTAAAGGTGTAATAGCGCAAATCATTTAAAGCGATTTGTTCATTAATTACCGCAGGGGCGTCCTTGTAATAGCTTAAAATTTCAATTTTGGCGAATTTATTGTCTGCAGTACGCAAAACAATAACCTTGCCTGGAATCGGGTAAATAGCCAGTAAAGTGGGATCATAAGTGTACCAGCCATTGCCAGAACCCGTTGGAATAGCGAGTCCCATCGGACTGTCTTGGATAAAGGCCCCGGTATTGATCGTGGTAATTTCATCGAATATACCATCTACGAGATAGGCACCAGCGTTACCACTGCGTTCTGGCGCGTCCACAATTCCACTGCTGCTGCCCCCATTAACTAAAAGGGTGGTGCCACGAAAGGCAATATCCCAATCTGTTTCACTGTTAGTTATAGCTCCGGTTTCGAAGTCAAACTTGACAAAAGCGCCAGAGGCAACCGGGGGGTTTTGGGTGTAATCTGTGTCTTGAGGTGCGTGTAGATTACTGACCAAGATACTCTCGTTTTGGTTGTTTTCTGGAGGATTACTGTCCTCTTTACTGCAGGCAGTGAAACTCATTATTCCGATAATGCTCAGGGTTAATAATACTTGTTTTTTCATAGCTTTATTTTGTTTTAAATGTTAGGGTTGCATAAATGAGTCTACCCGGTAAATTGGTCAATCGACCGGGGTCTGTGTAATTCAATAGGTTGTCAATGCCTGCCCCTAGGCGAAATTTTTTCCCCAGGGCTTTGTTGAGGCTAAAATCAAAAATGGCAAAAGGGTAGACTAGGTCATCGTATCGATCTAAATAACTGTTTCCATTGGTATCAAAAAGACCAAATGCACTGCGATAAGTAGCACGGAATGCCCCATCGATCTTCCACTCGGGCCATTCAAAAAAGACTTTGGCATTCGCCGTATGCTTCGAGCGATTGACAAGCCCTAAATAATCGTTGGAATTCAATCGAAAGACTGGACTGCTTGGATTGAGTCGTCCATAAACTGTACCAGCATCAAAGGCTTCTTGAGCATCTTTATCTTTGGCGATCAGGAATTGATAGCCTGCACTGAATTTTAAATTTGGATTGATTCGCGCAGTAAAGTCTGTTTCGAGCCCTTGGGTAAATACCCGATTGACATTGTAATAACTAAAGACGTTTTGACCATTAGTTTTCTGTGCAATTACTCGGGTGTCAATCAGGTCCTTAATGTCGTTTCTAAAGAGATTGACACTCCACTTTGCCCTTGATGAAAATTTTATATCTAGGCCTAGGTTTAAGGCCAGGGACCGTTCAGGTCGTAAAGGCTGATCAAAATTCTCCAAGGGGACCGTGACACTTAAAATATTACCCGCCGCCTGAAGTTCTGGTAGACGAACAGCCACAGCGTTATAGCCCAGAACGGTATAGCCGGCCGTGGTATTGGTAAAATCAAAATAAAGCTGTCTGAAATCAGGAGTCTTAAAGCCATAACCAAGCGAGGACTTTAGACTAATTTTATCGTTTAATACATAGCGCGCTGCTAACTTAGGGCTAAACTGAGAGGCATAAGCGCTGTGCAGGTCATAACGAGCGCCAGCCACAATATTGAGTTTTTTGGTGACTTGATTTTCATATTGAACATATCCGTAAGGCGCATAAAACTCAGGTGTGCCAAAAAAGTCTGTGCGCTTGAGTTGCTCGTAGGTTAATCCCAGACCACCAATCCAGGTTCCAGAGCTATCTGTGGCAAGTGTTAGGCGCAATTCAGGGCGACTGAACCATTGATCAAAATCGCTTTGGCTAAAAGCGCTACCGTCGGGATTGTTTAAAAACTCAGAGGCCTTGTAACGCGTGGTATAAAATTCAAATTCTTGAGTCCAATTTTCAAGTGGAGCGCGAGAGAGATGTAATGTGGTATTAAATTCATTGATATCACTGGCCCCCGAAAGACTACTGCTGGCAGTATAGTCTTGATTTTGGTGATAATAACGACCAGAGATTTTCATCTCAGTGTTGGGATTTAATTCCCCTTCGTATTTGACTTGGGCCGTGTAATTGACGTAAGGTTCCACTGTGCGCAAATCATCACCTTCCACCAGGTCATAACCATCCGAGGAAAGTCTATTGAGGAAAATGGACCACTGGTCGACGCTATTCTTGTCGGTATATTGAGCCCGTAGGTCATGAGTATTTAAACTGCCTGCGCGATAATCAATACGACTGCGTCTGCCTGGCCGTGGATTTTCTGTAATAATGTTAATGACCCCTCCTAGGGCTTCATTCCCGTAAAGACTTGAAGAGGCACCACGCACGATTTCAATTTGCTTTATATTACCTACAGTGACGCGACTCAAATCTAGAGTCCCTGCCGAGCGTCCAATAAGAGGTACTCCATCAATCATAATTAGGGTGTACTGGCTATCGAGTCCTTGCATTTGAACTCCTTGACCGCCCCCGAAATCTGAAACGGTAATCAGACCGGTTTGTTCATCGAGTAAGTCGGTTAGCCTTATGGCATTTATGGCCTCAATTTCTTTTTGAGGAATAAATTGAGTGGGCATGGGTAAAGACGACATTTGTCGCTGGGTCCTTGTGGCAGAAACGATTACTGCTTCAAGCTCTTGGGCAGTAATGGAGTCTGAGTAAACCACCCCTTGTTGAGCGTGTAAAGTGTGACCACTTCGCAAGAAAACAGTAAAGAAAACAAGGAAGAAAATTAAGACGCGCACCCCAAAAATTTTTTCGGTGCAAAGGTCGATTATCAGTTTATAAGTACCTAGTAAATCGAATCAATTAACTTTAATTTACCATAGTTTTTTCCTATTCGATACCTTTTGCGATAGATGTTCCATACACTTGAATTTTTATTCTAAGGAAGCCTTTAGTGCTTGAGGTCCACCCACCACTGGAATGGTCAATTTTGTGTTCATTAAATCCAACGTCATTTCGGTACCCGGCATGGGTCTAAGGGTAAACTCTGAATCTGAAGAAAAAATCATCAAACCCAATTGAGCTCCCTGGGGAATTATTTGGTCATCGGGCATGAGGTCAAAAGAAACCTCTACGAATTCACCTGGTTTAAGAGGGGAACTCTCACGTAGAGAATTATTTTGAGGGTCGGCCCAGCCACGTGTGATGATGTTTTCGGTTATGGGCGCTTTTGGATTTGAATTCCAAGGTAGGGCGACAAGATAAACCGATAAGTTCACAGCGGGTTTACTCGAGGCGAGTTTTAAACTTATTTTGGGGATTCCAGATATATGTATCGGCTCTTTTAAAGGCGCTGTCGCGTAAAGCAAACGATGATCAGAACTTCGGGCCTGTGCTAATTCAGCCGCACTAAAATGATAGTCATCTATGAGTATTTCTTGGCCCCTAAGGCTACTGGACTCAGTATCTAATGCACCTGTGGTATTGCCACCTGAGTGCGGATATAAAGTCACATTTTCAGCCTTTGGATTAGGATAATCGGGATAGGCCGTGGGCATATCTAGTGGGTCCTGCTCTCGGACAATCCAAGATTTTGGGCCCGTTCCGGCGCCATTATCCACCCCGTGAAGATAGTGGCTGAACCATTGATTCATCATCCAAAGCGGGGGCTCCCCACCATGGCCATTTTGATGATAATAGATTTGATGGTCTAGACCCATGCTGCGTGCCTGGTCATAAATGCGATAGCTGTGCTCTGGCATTACGTTCCAATCGTTAAACCCGTGGGCCATCAACAAGGCCGCTTTCATAGGCTGCATTTGATTCAAATAATCTCGACTGGCCCAAAAATCATTGTAATCCCCGGTTATTCGATCCATTCCTAGAGCCATGATACTGTCCCGCACTCGGGCATTATTCCCAGCTCTTTTTTCTGGATCACCACTGTGGATAAAATCATAGAGCACGTCAATATCTTCTCCCAAGTAGCCTCCGGGTGAACGCACCAGTCCATTAGAGCGGTAATAGTGATAATAGGAAGTATTCGGGGCAATAGGGATAATTACCTCAAGTCCTTCAACTCCAGTAGTGGCAGCGGCCAAAGGAAGGGTGCCGTTATAGGAGGTTCCCGTCATACCTACTTTTTTAGTAGACCAGTAGGCCTTGATTGACGCACCGCCTATGGGAGCGTCAAAACCCGGGGCACGCCCACAAAGCCAGTCGATTACTGCCTTGGGCGCCAAAGACTCATTGATGCCACCTACAGTGGGTGCCCCTTGAGACAATCCAGTTCCAGGAGAGGAGGAATGAACCACAATAAAGCCACGAGGCACCCAAGTTTTTATGTGTGAATTTGAAATAATAGGGCGCTCACCACGTCGGGTCACTTCTGGATGTATATGTGGGGGTGAGGGTTGGCCTAATTCCTGATGCACATCCCAAAAAGATCCGGGAACATCGCCGGCAACACCCGCGAAATAGGGGCTAGTGACATAGATTACCGGAAGTTTTAGCCCCTGAGTCTCCGTTTGATTTGGTCGGGTAACCGAAACGTGCATTCGATCCAGCAGTCCATCTCGATCCGAATCAAACTCTGTTTCTACCCATAGATCATGACGAATCCACTGGCTAGGGTCTGAAAATTCTTCAACCACTTGGGCCAGTCCATCTTTAAATACAGGTAAGGTTTGATTTTGTCCGGCTTCATGATCTTTATTTTGACCCAGCACGAGATTTGCTGTGAAAAAGGCTAAAACAAATACAATCGGCCTAAGTTTGAAACTGTGTATTTTAATCATTTTTCGATGTTTGAAGTGGTTTCTCACACAAGATAATCCATTTTTGGCCTTGTGCATCAGTGGTAAAAAACAAATATTGCGCCCCACCATCCTTTATCTGAGCGCTAGTGCGAATCTGAGCCACACTTTGTGGAAAATCACGGGTGGTAATATTGTATTGCTTTCCTTTAAATTGCTTCATAAGACGCTTGCTATAAGGCCAGCTCTGGATTATTTTAAAGTGGCGTCCTGGAAAATCACAAGGCTCTTGGGTGGTAAACAAATGAGCATTGGGGCCGATTCTCAAAACTGGAAAGGCACGGGTAAGTGCTGCGTATTGCCCTATTTTACGCAATGCTGCGTTTGGTTCATAGAGATAAGTTAGAGGCGCGCTATAGCTGTCATTCTCGGGTAGGTTCCAAGAAAAGCGGACAAGTGTGGATAGATTCAATCTCTTGATGCCCGCTTTGCCCTTAGAGTCATTTTCGTATACAGCTGAAAAATTAAAACTTTGGTCTAAGTTGTGGTCCTGAAGATTTATGGCAAAAACCTGAGGACATTGATTTTGAACCGCACTTTTTTGGATGACCCACAATAATTCTTTGACCTCATTGTTTACGGCAACTACATGAATTTCATTTACCCATTTAAGTTGTTTTAAACCCAAGTGTAAATCCAGCATTGGGGATGTTTTGAGTAAAATATTAGGACTTTGTGTTAATAAATCCTCCAGGTGATCCAAAATATTGGGACGACAGTCCTCAAGTCGAAATACTTTGTTTTTTTTAGCGTCGCGCCTGGCTGGATCGAGGTAAATTAAATCTAAGTCCTCATCTAGGTCTTGAATCCCCAAAAGGCCATCGCCGTGATAACAAACGACCTCAGCATTGAGCTGTGTCATATTGTGGGCCACAAGCTGGGAAAGTGCTCTGTCAAGTTCAAAATGATGGACTCGCGCGCCACTTTGCGCAAAATAAAAGCTATCCACGCCAAAGCCACCTGTTAAATCAGCGATGTGATTTTTTGTCTTTTTCGGACATAGGTGGCGCGCTAAAAGCGCCTTGTATCCTGCGCTTCCTTGAGAGGAACATTGCTCTAATGATAATTTAACTGGAAAGAGTAGGTTTACCACACTGGACCAGTCGGGGAGCTTTTGAGTTATTTTACGATAACCTTCTACTTGTTGAAGTAACTCTTGTCTGCTGATTCCTTCAAACGGCAAGGGCGCAAAAGCAATTTCCTCCAGGGTATATTCAGTCTGATGTATCCAATTTTGAACCTCTGGATTAAGAAGCGCTGGGTTTATCGTATTTTGCCCTTGTTCCATGGAGTTTTAAGCCAGAGTCATTAATTTGAAAATACATAATGAATCATATTGGCCCCCATTTGCAAAGCCTTTAGACGCACCGACTCTGGATCGTTGTGCACCCGGGGGTCTTCCCAACCATCACTAAGATCTGACTCATAGGTATACAAAAGAGCTAATCTTCCGCCCAGACTAATGCCAAAAGCTTGTGGTGGCTTATTATCGTGCTCGTGAATTTTGGGAAGTCCTTGAGAAAATTCAAAAAACGAGCTAAAAATTGGATGGTTTACCGGAAGTTCTTCCAAAGGAGCCTCATCAAACAAGCCTTCAAGTAAGGGGCGAATGTAGGGGTCCATGCCATAATTATCATCAATGTGCAAGAACCCACCTGAGGCCAGGTATTGCTTGAGTGTTTCGCGTTCATTTTCAGAGAAGAACACATTGCCATGCCCCGTCATATGGATCCAGGGGAGGTCAAATAGCTCCGGACTGTTTAAAGCCACTGTTTTGACTTGTGATTCGAGTTGTGTTCCAAGTTCTTGATTACAAAATTCGATCAGCTGAGGTAGGGCAGTGGGGTTGCTGTACCAATCACCACCCCCTGAATATTTTAAGATCCCCAAGGTCTGTGCCTGACTCCCAAAGGCCATAAAAAAAGCAAAAAGTATGTTTAAAACTAACCTCATAAGATGAATCTAGGTATCGGCTTTTAAACTCAAGATTTGTACTGCGGCTATTCCGGCTGTTTCAGTGCGCAGACGTTGTGTCCCGAGTGAAACGGCTGTAAAACCTCGAGTCAAAGCTAGATTGACTTCTTCGGGGCTAAAATCACCTTCTGGACCGATGAGCACTAAGGTTTTTTTGTGCTTTGCACTTATCTTAAATAAATGGTCCTCGATCTGGTGATGGCAATGGGCGATAAAGCAATCAGTAGCGTTAAAATCTTGTTTTATAAAATCATCAAAAGTACATTCAGGATCAATAGTCACGCCATAGTAACTCAGCGACTGTTTTACGGCCGCATCCTTTCTTTTTTCTAGCCGATCTATTCTTAGGCTTTTGCGCTCACTGTGTTTACAGATAATGGGGGTAATGCGAGAGACGCCCATTTCGGTAGCTTTTTCTACAAACCATTCTAATCGTTCCATTTGCTTAGTTGGGGCTATAGCAATATGGATGTTGTGTATAGGTTGTGGGTGTTGGATTGAGTCCTCAATTCGCACCACACAAGCTTTGGGATTGGCCACGGTTATGGTGGCGGTGGCTACTAGACCTCTTGTGTTGGCTATACTGATTTGATCTCCGGCTTTATAGCGCAAGACCTTGATCATGTGTTTGCTTTCCTCGGGTCCAAACACCAAGTCCTTGTCATTCGCTTCTAATCCGCTATGAAGAAATAATTGCATATTAAAAACTAAGTCTTGATTTTGCCGCAACGCTATGGTTTGCCTGATGACCTTCTAAGAACTTCAAATAACCTACAATACCAATCATGGCAGCATTATCGGTGCAATAGGCAAACTTCGGCACGTAGGTTTGCCATCCTTTATCCGACTCTGATTGCGCTAGTGCGGCGCGAATTCCTGAATTTGCTGAGACCCCTCCACCGATAGCGATGCGCTTAACCCCTGTTTGAGCTACGGCATTTTCTAATTTCTCCATCAAATAATCAACTATGGTTTTTTGAATACTCGCACAAATATCATTCATGCGATGAGCGATAAAGTCTGGGTCTTTGGCTTGCTGCTGCTCTAAAAAGTACAAAATCGCCGTTTTTAAACCACTGAAACTAAAATTTAACGGCTCAACTTTTGGTTTTGGAAAGGCAAATGCCTCTGGGTCACCGTCTTTGGCGTAACGGTCTATAAGTGGTCCTCCAGGGTAGGGTAGCCCGAGCATTTTGGCCGATTTATCATAAGCTTCTCCCACAGCATCATCTATAGTTTCGCCCAGTACCTGCATATCGAAATAATCGCTCACCAGAACAATCTGTGTGTGTCCACCGCTTATGGTTAGCGCAATAAAGGGAAAATCAGGAATTTTCTGCTCTGGATCCTGAATAAAATGGGCCAAAATATGGGCGTGCATGTGGTGCACATTGATCAGAGGAATATTTAATCCCAGTGACAAACTTTTGGCAAAGCTCGTTCCGACTAATAGCGAACCCATCAGACCAGGACCTTGTGTAAAAGCAATGGCACTTAACTGATTTTTATCGATATTTGCTCGTTGTAAGGCTTGATCAACAACAGGTACGATATTTTGTTGATGAGCTCTTGAGGCTAGCTCAGGAACGACCCCGCCGTAGGCCCGATGAATTTCTTGGTTAGCAACAACATTTGATAAAACCTTGTCGTTATGCAAAACAGCGGCAGCGGTGTCGTCACAAGAGGACTCGATAGCCAGGATAAAAATATCTTTATTCAATACAGATCGATTACTTGTGGCAGGCACAAAAGTTTCAGACAAATTTAAAACATTAAGGGGGATCAAAAAACTAATTCAAATACTAAAGCGTTTAGCTGTTTTGATCCTTTTCTTGGTCCTTGGAGTACTGATTACTTTAAGTATCCCTAAGGTTCAATCCTCTTTGGCTCAGTCGCTTACTGAAAAATTAAATCGAGATTTTGATGTCAATCTGCGCATCAATCGCCTTGGATTGAATTGGAAAGGGGTCATCGATTTGCGCGGGGTACTGATCATGGACCACCACAGTGACACTTTGATACAAGCGGCCAAAATCAGTACAAATTTATTGTCATTAACAGATTTAGAAGCCAGTAGGTGGGCCTTTGGTCGTCTATCGATAGAAGAGGCGCTGCTGAGAATCATTACATACCCAAACGAGAAACAGCACAGTCTGGATCATTTTTTGGCTCAGTTCCCACCTTCAGAGGAAACAGAGTCTGAGCAAAATCCTTTTGTCCTGCTTGTGGGGCGCTTAAATATGGAGGATACGCGCATTGAAATTCAAGATAGAAATCCTGAATTTTTACAAGATTTGGCCTTTAAAGATGTTTTTCTCAGCGCTCAAGATTTTAGAATTAGTGGTCCAGATTTAGGGGCAAAAATTAATGCCATGGGTTTTGAGAGTAATTTTGGCCTCAGCGTGGCCAAGCTCTCAGGAGATTATTATTACGATGCCACCACTATGGGTATCTCTAAAATGAATTTGATAACCCCGCAATTATCTGACCTTAAGGGTGATATAAGTCTTTCTTATCCGCAAGGCATGAGTGATTTTTCGGATAAGGTTTATCTGGAACTAGATTTAGAAAAGGGATCTGTTTTTGCAACCGCGGACATTAATAATTGGTATGACGCTTTTGACAAGCAGGGGTTTATAGGTCTATCTGGAGGCTTACATGGCACTTTAAATGATTTGACCTGGAGCCAGGCACAATTGAACTACCGAGATTCTTACTTAAGCGGTGAGCTTAAGTTGAAAAACATGCTCAATGATGCCCCATTTTACTTGGACGTCAAACAGATGCAACTGACCAGTCGACGCGATGACCTCATCGATTTTATGCCCGAGGATTTAGGACCTAATTTGCCCAATTCACTGAGAAGATTGGGCAAAACCTCTATGCTGGGTCATTTGCGATTGCAAGCTGATGTATTGACTTTTGAAGGCACCATTGGCAGCGCATTGGGTCGCATTAATACCAACTTTGAATTGGGTAATCTAGACCAGGCTGAGTACGCTTTTTACAAGGCCAATTTTGAAACTAAGGGATTCCAAATAGGCCGGCTTATCGGCGATAAGGACATAGGTGCAGTGACTGGTGCAATAAGCCTCAAAGGACGTGGGTTTAATCCAGATCGATTAAATACACAGATTTCGGCCGCTTTTGAAGGGGTTCAGTATCTGGGGTATAATTATCGCAATATTGAAGTTAACGCGGACTTTCTGGCGCCTTTTCAAAAATGGTCGTGGTCGATTTCCGATGAATTTTTACAAAGTAAGGGGACCCTTAGCGGTGAAAACAATACTGAGCAGATTCGTCTGGACCTAGAGGCTCAAGTTGATTTTGCGGATCTGCATACATTGGGTTTGGTCCAAAGAGATTCCGTGGCTGAATTCTCAGGGACTTTTACAGCAGAGGCTTTTGGGCCGAGTTATGAATCACTGTCGGGCTCATTAATTTTGGCCAACACCTTTTATCAGACTAAGGAGCGTTATTACTTTTTTGAAGATTTAGCCCTTAATTTAGACAATGGTCCTGATCAAAAGACCCTGTCCATTGAATCCCCTGATGTAATTAAAGGTAGTTTGACGGGGCAGTTTAACTGGGGCGATCTGCCAAAGCTATTTAAAAACGCTATAGGTACAACCTACATCAACTATTCACCTGAGCCTGTGGCTTCTGACCAAAAGATTGCCTATGACTTTGAGATTTATCACAAAATTGTGGATTTGTTTGTCCCCGAATTACAGCTCGGTACCCAAACCCGACTTAAAGGATTGGTCACCGATAGGGTGGAAGATTTTGCCTTAGATTTCTCAGCTCCTGAGTTACTGCTTATGGGTAATTATCTCGGTGGTGTAAAAGTCTCTGTAGATAACGATCATAAGCTTTATCGCTCTGCAATTTCGGTTGATTCTATTTATACAGGTTCACGATATTTTAATGATTTGCGCCTAGTCAATGGAGCCCTTGCAGACACAATAAATACCTCTATTAGCTTAAAAGGGGGTAAAAAGAGGCAAGATGTTTATGTGCTGGACTTATTTCAAACCAGGGATAGTATAGGCAATGCGGTCATCGGATTAAACCCTTCAACTTTTACTCTTGGCGATCAAGTATGGCAGTTTAATAAGGCCAAGGCCTCAAATACCCACCGCCTGACTATTGGCCAGGACGCCTCTTTAAACCTTACCCCTTTAATTCTGACAAATAAGTCCGAATCAATTACCCTGAGTGGGTTTCGAGATGCAAAAACAGCTCTGAGTTTAGAGATGAATTTTGACCAGGTCAATATTGATCACATTTTGCCCAGTATTGAGGATTTAGCGTTAAGTGGGATGCTCAATGGCCGTTTGCAGTTTAAAAAAATTGAAGAAAATTATTTCCCGAGTTCTAATCTTTCCTTAACGGGATTTGCCATCAATAAGGTCCCTATGGGTGATTTGAGTGTGAGTATTTCTGGCAACAAAGATTTAACCCAATATTTAATTAATTCTACCCTGAATAAGGACGGCATAAATAAATTTAAAGCCCTTGGTTCTATAGACCTTGAAAAAGACCAACCATACCTGGATTTAAATTTAAGCCTGCGTGGTTTTGATCTCAAAGCCCTTAGTCCGCTGGGAAGAACTGTGCTTAGTGATATCGAGGGGCTGATGGATGGTCGTGCTAAGGTACAAGGACTTTACAATGCACCAGTAGTTACAGGGGATCTGACCATGAACAATACAAAATTGAGGATTCCCTATCTTAATATTGACTTAGCGGTCCAAGATAAAGCGCGCATTGATATTTCCAATGGGGCACTGAGTATCCCTGCCACGCGTTTAACCGACCTTAAGTATCAAACACAGGCAGTACTTAGCGGTAAGGTAACCCATGAAAACTTTTCGGATTGGGCTTTGGATTTAAGTATGACTACTGATCGGTTTTTAGCTTTGGACACCCCGGCTGAGGAATCTGTTTTGTATTACGGGACCACCTTTATCGATGGAGGAGCCACTATTGTCGGGCCTACGGATGAATTAGTCATCGATGTTACGGCGCGCACCCAAAAGGGAACGACCTTTAAAATTCCCATTAGTGATGTCACTACTGTGGGCGATGACTCATTCATACGCTTTGTTTCGCCAGAAGAAAAGAAAGCACGCATTAATGGTCTGACTTATGTACCCGATGAAATTAAAGGGCTTACTGTAAACTTTGACTTAGATATTAATGATCAGGCAGAAGTCGAAATCCTAGTGGACCCTGCGAATAATTCAAAGTTCAAGGGCCGCGGCACGGGGCTTATGTTTATCGAGATAAATACCTTGGGTAAGTTTAAAATGTGGGGAGAATTTGTGGTGATTCAAGGGAATTACGACTTTAGGTATGGCGGTATAGTAGATAAAACAATAGACGTGGTCCCTGGAGGAAGAATCACCTGGAATGGAGCGGCAGATGAGGCACAACTTGATTTAACGGCAAAATATCGCGTAGAAGATGTCAATCCATCCGCGCTTTTGGATAATCCTTCGCTTAACAGTACTGTAGATGTGGAGGTGCTGCTAAATTTGACTGGGCAAATCATGCAGCCAGAGCTGGACTTTCAACTTGATTTCCCCAATGTATCTTCAGCTGTTCGGGATGAGCTCAATGTAAAACTTAACGAACGCGAACAAAGACAGCTACAGGCCATTTATCTCGCCGCTACCGGAGCTTTCCAAGGGGATGGAGGGCAGAATATCGTGGGAACCCTTACAGAACGCGTGAATAAACTCGTGGCGGATTTATTAGCAGATAGTGATTCTAAGTTTAAAATTTTGCCGACCATAGGTACACGTCAAGTGGATTTAAATGCCCAATTAGAATACAATGTTGGGGTACAAATCAGCACTCAGATTTCAGAGCGGGTGCTGATAAACGGTAAAGTTGCAGTCCCCGTGGGAGGGGCAAATGACTCGGCTGTCGCCGGGGATATACAAGTGCAATGGCTGGTTAATGACGATGGTTCCCTGCGTATGAATTTCTTCAACCGCCAAGCTGATCTTCAATTTATAGGGGAGGACCAAATCTTTGAACAAGTGGCCGCAGGGGCCTACCGCGGCCGCTGGCTTGATGAGGGCTTCCAGAAAAAAGGCGCTGAAGAGGACTCAAAGCCCGAGCGAATCTGGGACAAAACCAAAGCAGAGGCGATCCAATCCAAATGCCTCGGGAAGCCCGGCGAGATTCAGGAGGAAAAAAAACCTACCACTCAGGCGCCTCCATTACTCTACGACCTGACCACTCTTCAGCGCGAAGCCAATCAACGATTCGGGTTTCCCGCGCGAATGACCCTGCAGATCGCGCAAGCAC
>JALRAI010000120.1 GCA_023258055.1 Flavobacteriaceae bacterium
CAGGGGTTTTTAGTGACACCATCATGAAAATGGATGAGCCCCAGGCTCAAGACAGAATTACCCCCAGTCAGGGTATTCATTTGGTTTTGGACCGAGAATTTCTTCAGGGCAGTCACGCCATTATGATCCCCCAAACCACCGATGGACGAGTGCTATTTGCAGTTCCTTGGCACGATCATGTCATTCTAGGGACCACAGATACACTGATTGATAGCGCTTCTCTAGAACCAAAGGCCTTGGATCAGGAAATTGATTTTGTGCTCAACAATGCCGCTCAATACATGCACAAAAAACCTAAGCGCAGTGATGTGAAGAGTGTTTTTGCGGGCCTTCGGCCTTTGGCTGCAAGTGCTGCGAAAGACGGCAAGACTAAAGAAATTTCCCGTCACCATAAGGTCCATGTAAGCACCAGCGGCCTAGTTAGTGTATTGGGGGGAAAATGGACGACTTATCGCAAGATGGCAGAGGATACCCTGGACGCTGCAGCTATGGTAGGTGGCCTTGATCCCAAGAAATGTAAAACCAGAAAGCTGAAGCTTTTTGGCCATCAAAAGGACCTCCCTTTTGAAGATCCGCTACACGTTTATGGAACAGAGCGAGAAATTCTTATGACTCAAGGACCTGAAGCGCAAAACAGTTCGCTATCAAATATATTTTATATTAGCGTGAATCAAATCCTTTACAGCATACGTCATGAAATGGCCATAACCTTAGAGGACATTATCGCGCGCCGGGTCCGTTGCCTTTTTCTCGATGCCAAAGAGACTTTGAGACTGCTTCCGATGATTGCACAAATCATGGCGCATGAATTAAAAAAGGATGAACAATGGGTGGCCCAAGAGCTTGAAAAAACAGAACAACTGGTAAAAAACTACATATTATGACACAGCCTTATATTGCAGAATTTATTGGAACCGCCATATTGTTATTGCTCGGAATGGGCGTGGTGGCTAACGTCAATTTAAAAAAGACCATTGGGTCGGGTCAAACACCATGGGTGCTGATCACCAGCGCTTGGGGCTTTGCTGTTTTTGTGGCCGTATTCATTACAGGTCAATTCAGTGGTGCCCACCTCAATCCCGCAGTAACCATCGGCTTGGCCGTGGCAGGAAAATTTTCATGGGACTTGGTTGTGGGATATGTTTTAGCTCAACTGCTCGGGGCCATGGCCGGAAGTTGGCTGGCCTACATCTTGTATATCGACCATTATCGCGCTACCGATGATGTGGATGCAGTGCGCAGTACCTTTTGTACAGGACCCGCTATTCGCAATTTTAAAAACAATTTGTTTAGCGAGGCCATCGGGACGTTTATGCTGGTTTTTGGGGTCTTGTTTATCGCGGGCCCGAGCATCAGTGTGCCTGAGGTAACCGTTGAGAACTTTGGTATTGGTTCTTTAGATGCGCTACCAGTGGGAATCTTGGTTTGGGTAATCGGTATGGCCCTAGGAGGCACCACCGGCTATGCCATTAATCCAGCACGAGACTTGGGGCCTCGTTTGGTGCATCATTTGATTCCTAGAAAATCGAAAAACTCGGATTGGGGCTACGCCTGGATCCCAGTTATAGGGCCTTTTATAGGAGGCGCAGCTGCGGGAATGGCTTACCTGTTACTGATGTAATGTGAATTTTTCAGCAGGGTCGTATGGATTCTTTTTACGCCCTCTGGGATGACAAGGCCAAAAACAACTAGGCATTTAGAATAGGTCTAGTGCCCGGCCAAAGGACTCCCAAAAACACCTACAGCGAGTTCTGCCCAGATGAGTAAAAACACAATAATCACCGCTAAAATATAGGATAGGCGATTGGGGCTTTGTTTAAATTTTTTCAGAACAAAGCTAGTACTCAAGCCTAGACCTAACAAAAGGCTTCCCATGACCATAAAATCAAACCAAGACCAGTTGACCGCTGTACTTACTAGATTGCCTATGAGCGGAAAAACCAATAAAATCAATGGGTGATAAAATTTGAATTTGAATTGACGGATCATAATATAGTGGTTAGATTCACGGCAAAATTATAATTATTTGACCGTGGCTCCAGCGGTATTAAGACTAATTTATGACAAGTAGTTTGTCGTCGGATTGTTCTTGATGAAAAAGATGGTCTGGAACACCCGCAATAAATAAAGCCCCGCAAAAGGGGGCTTTAATTATATCTTAAAAATTTTTAATGACCTAAGAACGTTGTTGTACCTCTTCGATTAGGGCCGCATAACGCTTGAGGATTCGTGTCCAAGGCTTGTATTTTTCATCGTCCTTAGCGCTGGCTAGTCCTTCAGCACGCTCAGAAACGACTTTGATTGAAAATTCGAGTGGATTTTCTCGAGTTAAGCGATAAACCACGCGTGTTCTTATGGTATAACCTTTAAATGTCGCTACCACCCATGAAGATCGCAAATAATAAACCTCTGTATCATTGACCTCCATGGCGTCAAAATAATTGGTAATCAGGCGAAATGCATTTTTCCAAACCTGATCGACATCTTTGTTTTTTGGATTGATGATAATGTCGTTATTGGCAAAATCAGACTGCACACTCGCCTCAAAAGAATCATCAATGCCGAGTTCGATATATTCAGTTTTTTCTATTTGAGGCATCCCTTTTATTTTGCAATATTCTTTGGTTTGAGAAAGATAGCCGGTGGCGCTCACTTGCACCGTAATACATTCATTTCTCGGGATTTTTATTCCGCTTACTTCACCTTGTCCGACTAGTTTTCCATCAATGAAGATATCGGCAGAGGGGACGTTGGATCTGATTGTAGATTTTTGCCCGTAAACACCAATTGTCAATGTTAGGGCTAGTAAAGTGAGTAAATGTTTCATGGTTTGATTTTAGATGATTAAAGCACAGAAAGTTACAAATTATTTTCAGAAAACTCAACAGAATAGGGGCTTTTCATACGATGATGATGTTTTTAAATATCGAGAAATATGACTAGAGGTCCTTAATCGGAATTTTAATTTGAGGAGTGGCAAATGGATTTGGTTAATTTTTTGTACTTTTTGATTCTCTTTCCAATAAAAATTAGGGTCAATTTCTACAGAATTATTGAATTCTATAATTAAATAAACTACGTCCCATTGGGCGAAACCCACAAAGCATGAATAAAATTAGCGTTGACATTCCTCAGCAACACCGAGTGACCCCAATTACCTTAAATCAATACGTCTGTGATGGCGAAGTGAGAACCTGGAATGGCCCGACCACTGAGGTTTATTCGACCATAGAGACGGTGAATAGCGAAGGAGTTCAAGGGCCCACTTTATTGGGTCAGGTGAGTGTGATGGATCAAAAGGCAGCACTAGAAGCGGTCGCCTCTTCGGTCAAAGCTTTTGATCGTGGTAAGGGGGAGTGGCCCACCATGCGCGTCAAGGAT
>JALRAI010000121.1 GCA_023258055.1 Flavobacteriaceae bacterium
GTGATTTTTTTGGCAGTGAAAAACCCAGTGATCGTTATTGGCATTTAGTGTTTAATCCGCCTTATGACGAGCGTTTAAGTATAGACGATGTCGATGCTTTTTACAGCAATATTGGGAATACACTAAAGCGCGGTTATCCCGGAAGTCAGGCCTGGCTCATCACTTCAAATGAGGAAGCCCTGAAATCTGTAGGCCTAAGACCGTCCAAAAAAATAAAGGTTTTTAACGGTAAGCTGCCGGCTAAATTTGTACAATACAGCATGTATCAGGGCAGTAAAAAAGCCAAGAAACAATAATTTCAATAAGGAATTCGGGGAATTAATGCGCTGTTCAGTTCAACGCTTTAAAATAGGAATGAAGTAGGTAAGGGTATACCCATAGCCCACACCAAATGCGCTGAAATCATTGGTTTTGTTAAAGCCAGGAATGACCAAATTCGCAAAATTAGCAGGCTCTTCTTCGTGGATTAGATGTTTGAGCTGAAGGTTCATAGACAAATAAAGATTGGACCAGAGTTCTGTTTTTATGGCCAAAATAAATTCAATCCAGCCGGCAGTAAGACCGGAGTATTCCACATTATCCTCTCGAATACTGCTAGGGAATGTCGGATTAGTGGTGTAAATAGGGTAGCGCAATAGGGTATTACTAAAATTACTTAAGCCATAGCGCAGACCCGTGGTTATTCCATTATTCATACCCGTCCAGTTGCGGTAGGCATTAAAATCAGCCCCAACTTTAATATAACTCCCATTGATTTGGGCTTCCAAATTTTGCTCAGACCAAAATCGCTCTTCATACCCCAATTCTAAAGCGGCGTAAAATCGCTTGCTAAAACGCAAATCTCCCACCAGTTCAAAACCGAAATAATTCGAATCAAAGGCGGTGCGTGCAAGCTTTGATAGATCGCCACCTATGCGCAAGCCATAGGCCGTTAATTGCGTTGCATCTACTGGAGGCTCCATGTCGCTGATTAAACTATCACTGGCTTGTAGGGTGATCGATTGTTCTGACTCTAATTCCTGCGAAAAAGCAGAACCCCAAGTCAGCAGACTAATGATAAATATACATATGTACAGACGCATCTTCTACAGTTGGGGTGAGTAATTCTATATCGCGAATCCAACTCAAAGGATTTTGGTCAGATTCAAAAGCCATATTGGTATATACAGTCTTAAAAGCACAAGCACGGTTAACGTACTGGTCTTGGCGCTGATAAAAAAAGTCTATTTCGACCACATCTAATTGCTCAGGAGAGCTCGCCTGATCGATGAAATAAAATAGGCTTTGGTCTGCCTCTGTATCCAAAGGCAATGAAAGAGATACCTCAGAGACGCTGGCAAAAACTAACGTACTATCCGTATCGCGTAATCTCACAGCTAAATCAGTTGTTGGTTTTGGGGTGGTTCGATCAGTATAGTCCAAAAATTCAATAGTCAGCAGGGGCGTGGTAGGGGTTTCTCCACTGCATAAATCATCTTTGGTACAGGACCAAAAGAACATTACAAGGAGCACCACAGGGATTACTTTATAAAACCAACGCCTCATTAAACTTTGTTTTCTTACAATTATTGGATTTTCTCTAAAAGTACAACATTTTCCACATGATGGGTCTGAGGGAACATATCCACAGCACGAGATTTAAGCACTTTGTAGTGGTCCTTCATCAGCGCTAAATCCCTGGCTTGAGTGGCACTATTACAGCTCACATAAACAATACGCGGGGCGCTAAGTGCCAGAAGTTGTTCTACCACGTTTTTATGCATGCCATCTCTAGGGGGATCGGTAATCACCACATCTGCTTTCCCATGGGTCTGAATAAATTCCTCATTAAAGAGCTCTTTCATATCTCCGACAAAAAATTGCGCATTCTCAATCTTATTGCGCTCAGCATTCTCCTGTGCGGCCTGAATAGCCTCCGGAACGGCTTCTATACCTACAACCCATTTGGCTTTGTCGGCAACATATTGAGCAATAGTCCCAGTCCCAGTATATAAATCATAAACCCCTTGATCGCCTGTGAGACCCGCAAATTCTTTTACGATGTCATAGAGCCCCATAGCTTGCTTGGAATTGGTCTGATAAAACGATTTAGCATTAATACGAAATCGAAGAGGCCCCATAGCTTCCTCTATGTACTCCTGACCTTTATGAATGTGGATGTCTTGATCATAAAGCGTATCATTGGCTTTTTGATTGATCACATAAAGCAACGAATTTACCCCGGGGAAGGCCTGTGCCACAGCATCGAGGAGTTGTACTGTGAGCGCCCCTGGGTCTTCATAGAACTGAATTAAAACCATCCATTGACCTAAGGTCGTATTGCGCAGCATGAGCGTACGCAAATGCCCCGTCTGTGCTCGTGGGTCAAAAAACACTAATCCGAGTTCTTGTCCTTTGTTTTTGATAAAATCGCGAATGTCATTACCCATTTTATCCTGAAGATGACACTCCTTTAAATCGAGTATTTTATCCCAAAACCCGGGTATATGAAAGCCAAGGGCATTTCTATTGTCAATGACTTCCTCGGACTCAATTTGAGCTCTTGTCAGCCATTTTTGATTGCTAAAGGAGTATTCCATTTTATTGCGGTAATAAAATTGATCTGGCGCCGCTAAAATGGGTAAAGTTTCTTCTGGGGTAATGCCGCCTATGCGCTGCAAGTGGTCCTGTACCTCTTTGTTTTTGTAAAATAGCTGCTTTTGATAATTCATATGCTGCCATTTACAGCCGCCGCAGACCCCGAAATGAGGACAAATCGGCGCCACTCTATCCTTTGAATATTCATGAAATTCAATAGCTGTGGCTTCAAAGTACGCTTTGCGTTTTTTCGTGGTCTGTACGGTAACCACATCTCCAGGAATGGCATTATTGATAAACAATACGCGACCATCCGGGGCTTTGGCTACGGATTTTCCCTTGGCTCCAGCATCCAAGACTCGAACCTGGGTAAATATTTTTCTATTTGATCGTTGACCCATGAGACAAAAGTAGGGCCTTTCGAAGAATTTCAGGGCAAAATTCATTAATTTGCAACTCCTGTATTTTTCAAGAATACTCGGTATTTTTCAACTATTTAAGCCATTAAAATCATGCAAGAGCGTCAATCCACTAACGCCCAGACTTATATCGATTTAGAAGACCGCTACGGCGCCCATAATTACCATCCACTTCCTGTTGTTTTAGAAAAAGGACAGGGGGTCTATGTTTGGGATGTAGACGGCAAAAAGTATTACGATTTCCTTTCTGCCTATTCGGCAGTGAATCAAGGGCATTGTCACCCTAAAATTATTCAGGCCTTAAAGGATCAGAGCGATAAATTGACCTTGACCTCGCG
>JALRAI010000122.1 GCA_023258055.1 Flavobacteriaceae bacterium
AACGGGCAGAAGGTAACGCGGTTTTTTTTCAGGAATTATTGAGAGTAAGACTACGGAGCAGATGGTCCACCAAAAGCTCAGGGCATAAGCCTTGCCATTAAAGACTCTTGTTTTTAGATAAGGGTAGGCCAAACTCAGTACTGCGGGTATGGTCCACAAACCGCTTTGGATGAAAAAATTCCAATAATAATAAAAGGGCTTAACGTTATAATTAGTCCAATTTGCCGTTTCCTTCTGGGTTATCGCTTGTAGATTTTCAGGATCCGCGAGATTGATATAGGCGTGCCACCAGAGCGCCGAAATCAGACCCACAACCAGGACTACGGCCAAGGGGGCAAGATTTGATTTAAGTCCGCGAAAACCTGATACGATTCCTTGGGCCAAAACTAAGGGTAAAAACAAGGCATAAATCGAAACTGGGCCTTTACTCATAAACGAAGCACCAAAAAATAAGCCCGTAAGTAAGGCGTAGGTCCATCGGGATTTTGGCTGCTCAAAAAGTTGATATAAAGTGTAAATGCCGCCCAGCATAAATGCGTGGGTAAAAATATCCCACTGACCGTTACGTCCAGCAAAAACTATATAAAATGAGGTGGTTAGTATCAATCCAGACCACAGGGCATAAGATTTATTGCGGGTGTATTTTAAGGCCAGGGCATAGGTGATCATTACAGTGAAGAGTCCCATGATGGCGGCTGGTAATCTGAGCGCCGCAATATTTTTTAGGCCAAAAACAAGGGCTGAAAATGCGGTAAGCCAAGTCGGTAGTGGTGGCTTTTGATAACGCGCTTCGCCGTTAATGGTCGTCAAAAGCCAATTACCATCTATAATCATCTCACGGGCAGTAATAAAATTACGGGCTTCCATGATGTTGATCAGCAAGACTTCCAGATGCGCGACAAAAACAATAAACGCGATCCCAAACAGCAGATATCCAGCGTATTTACTCCCTTGATTCATTTTTGCCAATAAATAAGTTACGGATATAGATAATGAGCCCACTGCCGTGTCCCACGATGAGGACCGGGTCTTGACGAAAAAGGGCATAGGTTATGATCATGGTAGCGCCCAAAGCACTGAGTCGCCAAAATCCTTTGGGTAGATGTGATGTTTTACGCTGTTCGGAGTAATACCATTGATAGATAAATCTAAAGGTAAAGATGAGTTGTGCACTCACTCCGAGCCAAAAAAGCCAATTTGGAATAGCCGCGTTATTGAGCAGTAACTCACGATCATAGGCGCCGTTATTATAACCATACCACACGATCAGCAGAGGAAATAAAAGCAGGAAATAGCGCATGATGGCGGGCGCCTTTCGCCACTGACCTTGAAAATGGAGGTTTCGAATGTATATATAATAGGTCAAGGACTGTCCGAGCATAATGGCAAAATCTTGACGTAGATAGCCGTATACAAAGAGTAAAAAAGAGGCCAAAAGACTTAATTGCCAGAATAGACTTGGGGTCACCACGCGTTTTTGGCGCTCAGATAAAAACCATTGCACAAATAAGCGTGCCGAAAAAAGGAGCTGGGCCAAAAATCCAATACTGTAAATCAGGCCCTGACTCATCCTTGTTCTTTAATCTGGTAATTGATGTACTTTTTCTTCATCCAGAGGTAGGCAAAGCAATCCACCAAGGGCCCCAGCAGTCGATTCCAAAGACCGAACTTAGCCTGGCCTGCAATTCTGGGGTAGTGGCGCACAGGAATTTGGATCACCGCCTCATTTTGAAGCAGAATCATCGCTGGTAAAAATCGGTGGAGTCCTTTAAACATAGGTATTTTTTTGGCGCAGTCGGTTCGGATAATCTTCAAGGGGCAACCAGTATCATCCATACCGTCATGAGTAAATGCTCTACGAATTCCATTAGCGATTTTTGAGGACATATTTTTGACAAAGTCGTCTTTGCGATCGGCTCTCACCCCGGTGACCAAAGCATGATCATCGGTATACTCGAGTAGTTTATTAAAATCCTCAGGATCGGTTTGTAGGTCACTGTCGATATAACCCACAAGTGGGGTTTGTGCGGCATCAAAACCGGCTTTAATGGCCGCGCTGAGCCCACAATTTCTGACGAAACTCACATAATTAAAGGCCGCATTGCGCTGACAGATGTCTTGAATCATGGCAAGACTATTGTCGCTAGACCCGTCATTGACCAGCAGTACACAGCTGGGTTTTGATGCGATTTCCAGATATTTCAACAATTCTTTTTCAAGACGTTGTAGATTGTCCTGTTCGTTAAACACTGGTACGATAATGGTCAGGGTGTAGTTCATTTATTTCAGGCCTTTGGTGCAAAAGTAATTCTTTATCAGGAATAAAAGGGAAACCTAAAAAAGTGGTTTCTTTGCAAAACAATAAACACTTCATGAAAATACTCATCACAGGTGCCGCTGGTTTTATTGGTTCTCATACTGCAGAGCGACTGCAATCCATGGGGCATCAAGTGATCGGTTGGGATAATTTTTCAAATTACTACGATGTAGCTCTCAAGGAGCATACCGCCAAGCAGCTTGAAGCTCAAGGCGTTCAGGTGCAGCGCGTGGATTTAGTTCACGATGATTTAGCCTCTGTTTGGCCGGTGGATGTCGCTTTTGTTTTTCACTTTGCGGCTCAGCCAGGAATTTCCCAGACCAGTACCTTTGAGTCTTATTTGAACAATAATTTTATTGCCACACAGCGCTTGCTCAGTGTCCTAGAAGAGCTCGATGCGCCCCCATATTTCGTGAATATTGCGACTTCGTCCGTTTATGGTTTAGTAGCCACCAAGGACGAGTCCGCCGCTCCAGAGCCCGCTTCTTGGTACGGAGTGACAAAATTAGCGGCAGAGCAGCTCGTGATGGCTTATGTGCGTCGTGGATTTATTAATGGGACTTCCCTGCGTTTGTATTCGGTTTATGGCCCCCGCGAACGTCCAGATAAGTTGTACACTCGGCTTATCGATTGTGGCCTCAATCAAAAGGAATTTACCTTATACCAAGGGAGTGAGGCGCACCGGCGCAGTTTCACTTATGTCGGAGACATCGTCACAGGTATTGTCGCCGTATTGGAAGCGGCACAGGCCTGTAATGCTGAGATCATAAATTTGGGTTCAGATCAGGAACACAGCACAGGTGAAGGCATTGAAACTGTCGAGCAGCTGCTGGATAGAAAAATCAGTAAAAAAATTATGCCACCACGCCCGGGAGATCAAGATCGTACTTTGGCCGTGATTGACAAGGCAAGACGATTGTTGAATTACACCCCACAAACAACACTCCAGCAAGGACTCAGGGCTCAAATCGAGTGGTTTAAGACCTTGTC
>JALRAI010000123.1 GCA_023258055.1 Flavobacteriaceae bacterium
TCTTGCCTCTGGAGACGATGACTTACTGATCAATCAAGGAGCGACAGGCGATAATACAGCCGTAATTTTGGATCCCCTTGCTTATACGGTGTCCGAGCCAAAGCAATCTTGGCGCAGTCTGTTCAGGCAAAAGAGAAGACACCTAACTACGGCCCACTTTTACCGCAAACCCACAAAATTATTTTTAGGCCTTTATTCTGGGAGCATTATCCTTTTTTATGCGCTTGTACTGCTACTGCTGCTGATGACCCCTTTTAATGTTTTCGTTTACGCCCCATTATTTACCTTGTTTATCTTGCGTTGCGTTTTTCTGATCGCGGGTATGAAACCCATTTTTAAAAAGTTTCAAACCACAGATTTAGGCTATTGGATTCCGCTACTCGAGCCCTTACTTATTTGCCTGCAATTAATTATATTTGTTAGGAATCGCATGTCAAAACCTACCCATTGGAACTAAGCCCAGAGCAAATTCTCCAAATCATCGCCAAAGCAAAATCTGGAGATCAAAAAGCCTATAAACAACTCTTAGACCACTGTTGGAATATGGTTTTTGGCTTTCAGCTCAAACGCGTACACAATGAATCCGATGCCGAGGATATTACGATAGAGGCCTTTGCCAAAGCCTTTGACAAAATCGAGCAATTTGACCCGAAATACAATTTTAGTACCTGGGTCATTACGATTTCTAAAAACATCCAAATCGATCAATATCGCAAACAGAAAAACTCTGTGGTGGCTGGCCCTTTAGATGAGCAACAAGATCAAGGAAATGAGGTCGCCGATGATAGCCCCACAAAAGAAGATGCCCTGATTCAGGAGCAAAATCTCTTGCAGCTTCAGGCCCTTATGAAAATGCTCAAACCCATGTATCGTGAGGTCCTGCAATTGAGGTATTTTCAAGAAATGCCCTACAGAGAAATGGCCGAGCAACTCGGGGAACCCCTGACTAACATCAAAGTAAGGCTACTGCGCGCCAAAAAGCTTATGGCCGAACTCATCGAACAACACAGAGCCTTATGATGAACTGGTTCAAAAAGCTGGGGCCCGGAATTATGTTTGCTGGGGCCGCAATCGGGGTCTCGCATTTGGTTCAGTCCACGCGGGCTGGAGCGGACTTTGGATTTGGACTAATTTGGGCCCTGCTGCTCATTAACCTGATCAAGTATCCATTTTTTGCCTTTGGGGTCCATTACACCAGTGTTACAGGCGAAGATTTACTCACAGCCTTCAAAAAAATGGGGCGATGGGTGCTGGTGGTTTATTTTTTATTGACCCTTTGCACCATGTTTACCTTTCAGACCGCCGTGACTATTGTGACCGCGGGAATAGCGACCTCTTTGACCGGTATCGGTACTCCAGTAATTTGGGCTGGCATCATTTTATTGGCCTGTTTTCTCATATTGCTGCGGGGAAGATTTGCCCTTTTAGATAAAGTGATGAAGTACGTGGTGCTGGCTTTGACCCTTACGACGGTTTTGGCTTTAATTTTTGCTTGGTTTAATGCGCCTTCAAGCCCGAGCTGGACTCAAACCATCCCCAGTACTGCGGGTGGTGTTGCTTTTTTGATTGCCTTTATGGGGTGGATGCCCGCACCCTTGGATCTCGCTATCTGGCAATCACTTTGGGCTGTTGAAAAAAAACAACTCAATCCCGATCTTCAGCCGCGACAAGTACGCTGGGATTTCAATATAGGCTATGGCACCACTATCTTTATAGGGCTGAGCTTTATTTTATTAGGAGGTATCGTCATGCATGGCCAAGGCCAGGAATTTTCAAATAGCGGAGCTGTTTTTGCCAATCAACTCATCAGTATGTACACCGATAGTCTTGGACAGTGGTCCAAAGCCTTTATTGGTATTGCGGCCCTCACCACCATGTTTAGCACCTCCTTGAGCACCTTGGACGGATCGCCCAGAGTTATGGCCAAAACCTCAAGTTTACTCTTTGCTCCAGCTTACCGCATTAACTACCTGACCTGGCTTATAATTTTGGCCATCGGGAGTGTCCTAGTCTATCTGGGCCTTACGGATCAAATGGGCACCCTAATTGCCGTGGGGACAGTGCTCTCTTTTATCTCTGCACCCTTTTACGCTATTGTAATCTATCGGGTGGTCACCGGGCCGACTTTGGATAAAAAATTTCATCCGAGTCCATTGATCAAAGTCTTAAGTATAACCGCCATTGTGGGGTTAATCGGATTCAGTCTTTGGTATTTATCCATACTCTAAGACATGAATTAAGGCCAAAAGCGCCATGGGTTAAAGTCAGAATGTTTTATCTTTGTCGCTGTCAAAAACTGGACCTGAGTTATGAGCGAGATTGCCCCCCCTATTGCTAAACCAGCCCCCAAGCCTAAATGGCTCAGGGTCAAGCTTCCCACTGGCAAAAAATACACCGAATTACGCGGTCTTGTCGATCAGTACAAGCTGCATACTATTTGTACTTCTGGGAGCTGTCCCAATATGGGTGAATGCTGGACTGAGGGTACAGCTACCTTTATGATTTTGGGTAATATATGCACGCGCTCTTGTGGGTTTTGTGGCGTAAAAACTGGGCGACCTCAGGACGTCGATTGGGATGAACCAGAAAAAGTAGCGCGTTCCATAAAACTGATGAACATCAAGCATGCGGTGATTACCTCGGTAGACCGCGACGATTTAAAAGACATGGGGTCAATTATGTGGGCAGAAACTGTAAAGGCCATCCGACGCATGAACCCCGAAACAACCCTTGAGACTTTGATACCAGACTTTCAAGGACAGACCAAACCCCTGGATCGAATTGTAAAAGTGGCGCCAGAGGTGGTCTCACACAATATGGAAACTGTAAGAAGACTAACACGTGAGGTGAGGATTCAAGCCCAATACGATCGCAGTTTAGAGGTCTTGGCTTACCTAAAACAGCAGGGGATTAATCGCACCAAGAGTGGCATAATGCTCGGGCTCGGAGAAAAGGAAGAAGAGGTTTTACAAACCATGGAAGACCTGCGCCAGGCCAAAGTCGATGTTGTGACCCTCGGGCAATATCTACAGCCCTCAAAAAAGCATTTGCCGGTCAAAGAATTCATTACCCCAGAGCAATTCAAAAAATTTGAAACCATCGGTAAAGAAATGGGCTTTCGCCATGTAGAGAGTGGAGCCCTGGTGCGTTCCTCTTACAAAGCCCAGAAGCACATTCTTTGATATCTGGTTTTTCAGGCCATTAACCAC
>JALRAI010000124.1 GCA_023258055.1 Flavobacteriaceae bacterium
CAAAGAAAACCAGTCCCCCTAAGACCGCACCCACAATCCAACCTGTGAGCACATCCAAAGGATAATGAACCCCGAGATAAATGCGGCTATAACCCAGAGCGAATGCCCAAAGGGGCAACAGAATTGTCCAAAATCTAGGGGTAAAAAAGTCCATCACTTTGGTCATAAGCCCACTTGAACCTACCAAACCGGGATGCGTCCCCTGATGTTTTATCCAACGGATGAAAAATGCCGCCAAAGCCGCGGCACTAGCCGCATGGGCCGAAAAATAACCGTATCGGCCACAGTAGGCTGCCACCATTCTAAGCTCATCTTGAAGGGCCTCTTCTCGGCAAGGCCGCGGGCGCTGTACTAAAACGTATTTAAATAAATTGGCGAGCTGATCCGTAACCAGAATCATTAGCCCGACGACAAAAAGCGTCTGAAAAACCTGACGCCAAGAATAGTATTGGCGCAGTAACCACAGCAAGAGCAAATAAAGAGGAATTGAAGACCACTTATTGGTGACCATCAGCCAAAATGGGTCCCAAAACGGCGTTCCCGCGCTATTGATCCATACAAAAAGCATCTGGTCATATGTGAGCCAGGTGTCAATCATTGTCATTTTCGTAGCGTGCCATCTCCCGATCGTAAAATTCAGAGGCTTGATCGATACAACGCGTCATTTCTTCTTCGAGCTCCTTGAGATCTTCACTGTCAAATTCTTCAAACCACTCGATTTGATCATCGACTAAATTGATAATAAAGCGAGGAAATTCGGTATGAATCACATAAATCGCATCGGGGGTATCCGTATTGTCTCCTAGTAAGAATTTTGGCAGTTCCATTGGGTCTGTTATTTGAGGGTAAAGGTAATCAAGAATTTTCTAAGTTAAGGACGCAGGGCCCTGAGCAATAAGTCGCTTGGAGAGATGATTAAATCGCCAAAGCAGCGTCGCGGCTGCAGCCACTAATCCAGCCAATAATCCTATCCAAATTCCGGTGATCTCCATTGAAGTGTACATGCCTAAATAAATGGATATGGGAAATCCGACGATCCAATAGGCCACAAAAGTGTAAATAGTAGGATAAAATACATCCTGAAGCCCTCGCAGTGCCCCCAAGGCGACCACTTGTATCGCATCGCTGATTTGATATAAAGCCGCAATGATTATAAGGGTTTTGGCCATTTCTAGCACCTCATTGTTGTCTACCCATTGAGCGGCATTGTCCATATCTAAATACATGGTGGGCAGCCAATGATTGAAGGCCAAAAACACCAAAGCAAAAAGTATGGAACATATCAGGGCTAAAAGAAAAATTGAGAATGCAATACGGCGGAGTTCGGAAAATGCCGCCTTACCCTTTTGATTACCCACACGCACCATAGCCACCACGCTGAAGCCCATGGCCACCATAAAAGTCATCGACGATAGATTTAATGCAATTTGGTTTGCGGCTTGAGGATTTTTACCCAAAACCCCGGACAACCATATGGCCGCGGTAAAAAAGACCACCTCAAAGAACATTTGCAGAGCCGAAGGAAAGCCCAGTCGCAGAATCTTCTTAAATACCCTTGAACTCAATAATTTAAAACGCAAATGGCGCACATACCATTTTGCTTTTTGATGATGGGCTAAAAACCACCAAAGCACACCGACCATAATCACCCGTGAGGCCAAAGTCCCTATTGCCGCACCGACCACGCCTAAGGCAGGGGCGCCAAAATGACCAAAAATAAAGCAGTAATTCAGCAGTACATTAACCACATTGGCCACCAGTGTGGCGTACATAGGATAGCGGGTCAGAGAAAGTCCATCACTACACTGTTTAAAGGCCTGAAAAATAATAAGCGGCACCAGAGAGATGGCCACATAAGTCAAATAAGGCATGGCTAGGGCGACTACTTCCTGGGGTTGCTTCATCAAATACATCAAGGGCTTAGCAAAAAACACTGAAGTAAAGAGCAGTAAACCCAAAATGGTGCACAAAACAAGCCCATGCTTGAAGGCAATTTTTCCGCGGGAAAAATTGCCTTCCCCCTCGGCCTCCGCGACCAAAGGAGTGATTGCCGTGCTAAAACCAATACCCAAGGACATGGCCACGAACATAAAACTATTGCCTAAAGAGACTGCTGCCAACTCTGCAGTTCCCAATTGCCCCACCATAATGTTGTCTACAAAGGCCACAAGCGTATGGCCCAGCATACCTAAAATAACGGGGCCTGCTAGACGCAGGTTATACCCAAATTCGCGTGTATAGCGTTCAAGCAACATTTAAAAAAGCCCTATTTAGGGATGCTGGTGTATTCGGTTTTGGTCCCGTATTTATCCATGAGATAAATTAGTGAAGTCATCGTAGCAGCACCGAGTTCTAATTCGCGCTTATTCACCGCATCAAAAGTATCATTAGAGGCGTGATGATGATCAAAATAGCGTTGGGAATCCGGGCGTAATCCGGCTAAAACCATACCCTCTTTCTTTAGTGGACCGATATCGGCTCCACTACCCCCGGGTTCAAAATAGTGAATCAAATAGGGTTTAAACAAAGGGACCCAAGATTGGATCTGATCCATATTTTCAGTGTCCGCATCAATAGAAAATCCACGAGGGGTAAAACCGCCTGAGTCACTCTCTAAGGCAAAGACATGATTCTCTTTTTTAATTTGCGCCTCTTCGGCATATTTTCGGCCACCGCGCAAACCATTTTCTTCATTCATAAACATCACCACGCGAATACTATGACGGGGTTTATAACCTATTTTTTTGAGCAAACGCAATACTTCGATGGACTGGACACAGCCTGCCCCATCATCGTGAGAGCCATCCCCTAAATCCCAAGAATCTAGATGACCGCCCACGACCATATAATTATTGGGAAACTCCGAACCACGAATTTCGCCTATCACATTATAGGATTGCACATCGGGAAAAACACGACAGGTTTGGTTAAAATAAAACAAGAGATCAGGCTTGAGCTTAAGAGCCGTACTCAAATAATTAGCATCGTTTGTGGAAATCGCACAAGCAGGAATGCGTTTACTCGGGGGTAAATCGTCATAGCTCATGGCTCCTGTGTGGGGCAGGTCACGGACACACGCACGCACACACGCACGCACGCACGCACGCACGCGCGCACGCACACACGCATG
>JALRAI010000125.1 GCA_023258055.1 Flavobacteriaceae bacterium
ACACTCGACATTAAGGATACCACTTATATTACCTATGGGCTTACTCCAGAAAATGATTTGGACCAGGTGGTGGTGGCGGCCAGAAGAAGTTCTCAGTATATTTCCTCGTTCAGTACCGAGCAGGTGATTCGCGTGAGCAGTGATGAACTTTTAAAGGCGGCCTGTTGTAATCTCTCAGAGAGTTTTGAAACCAATCCGTCTATTGATGTCAATTTTACGGATGCAGTTACGGGAACCAAGCAAATTAAAATGCTAGGGCTTACCAGTCCCTACATTTTGATTACGGCAGAAAATATTCCTGTGGTTCGCGGCGCGGCGCAGAGCTTGGGGCTGAGTTATGTACCGGGGACCTGGGTGGAAAGTATGCAGATTACTAAAGGCGCAGGGAGTGTAACCAACGGTTATGAAAGTATTGCAGGGCAAATTAATGTAGAACTGCAAAAGCCCGTGACAGATGCGGCCTTTTACTTTAATGCATTTTTAGCGGGTAATGGCCGACAAGAGTTTAACGCCCATTTGAACGAAGCAGTAAGTGACAAGTGGCATACGGGTCTATATGTTCATGGCAATCAACGCCAGCGCCTTGTTGATCGCAACAAAGACGGATTTCTCGATACGCCTTTGGCTGAGCAGATCAATATTTTAAATCGCTGGCAATACACAGATACCCAGCGAGGCTTAGTCAGTTTTATCAATGCACGAATATTACGCGATCACAAGGTTTCCGGTCATCGCGATTTCCGGAGCGATTTAGCTCAACTTTCGCAAAATGCATGGGGAAGTTTAATTGATACAGACCGTGTGGATCTCTCTGCTAAATTGGGTTATGTCAATCCTGAGATTACTTGGCAAACTATAGGCATACAGGGGGCCTGGAGTTTACACAATCAAAAGAGCAACTTTGGCTTGAGACCTTATGAGATCAATCATCAAAGTGCATATTTGACCTTTTTGTATAATTCAATAATCAGCGATACACGTCATAAAATTAAGCTTGGGCTGAACACCACTTTTGATCGTTATGATGAGTCATTGACTTTTGATGCTGCGGCTGCGGACAAAAAAGTCTTTGGTCGCACCGAGCGTGGTTTAGGTTTATTTACAGAATACGCCTATAATGATATGGATAAACTGGGTGTAACCCTGGGCCTTCGCCTGGATCAGCACAATCTACTCGGATTGTTTTTTACCCCTAGATTACATCTGAAGTATCAAATAGCCCCTAAAACTACTCTTCGTGGGTCCATAGGACGAGGCAAGAGAATACCCAATATATTTTCAGAACACTTAAATATATTCGCCACTGGTCGCGAAATAATTATTGAAACCCCTGAATCTGCTTCTGCGGTAAACACCTCCGAATCTGGAGGGAATTTTTATGGTTTAAAGCCAGAGATTGCTTGGAATTATGGCCTATCATTACAACAAAAGCTTTCCATAGCTGAGCGCTCAATGACTCTGGGATTTGATTACTACAGGACTGATTTTGTGGATCAAGTTGTTGTGGATTGGGAGCGTGTGGGCGCTATTCGTTTTTACAATAATTCAGGGCCGAGTTGGGCGCAATCTTATCAATTTGATTTAGCCTATAGACCCTTTGGACTTTTCGACTTGCAATTAGCCTACAAATATTATGATTTGAGTACGGCTTTTGATTCCGGGGAAAAGCGTCCCATTTTAATACCCGACCACCGGGTTTTCGCGAACCTGGCTTATGACCTAGAGGGTATGCGTGAGGACCATCCATGGAAATTCGATCTGACCTTTAATTGGTTAGGCAATCAACGATTGCCACAGTTGCCTCAGTCAGCAGCCTTGCAGGGTAGCGACAGCACGCCCGGAGTTACCACTTTAAACGGCCAAATTACCAAGCAGTGGGGCTCAGTATTTGATTGGTATTTTGGGGTAGAGAATATAGGGGACTTTAGACAAGAGGACCCAATAATAAATGGCGATCAACCTTTTGCCAGTGATTTCGACAGCAGTATGGTCTATGGACCGATTTTTGGTCGAATGTGGTATACAGGGATACGTTATAAGATAAAGTAAAAAACAGTAATAATTAATAAAACAAGAAAGATGAGAAAATTAATGACCCTCGGGGTTCTATTCATGGTCATGAGCCTTTCTGCTCAAGACAAAAATGCTAAAGGTAGCCTGGATGTTGATGGCGTATGTGGCATGTGTAAAGCGCGTATTGAAAAAGCTGCCATTAAAATAACTGGTGTGAAATCTGTAAAGTGGAGTATTGACACACATGAGCTCAATGTTATCTATGACCCGCGCAAAACCAGCTTGGATAGTGTGGCTAAGTATGTTTCATTAGCTGGACATGATACTAAGAAATACACTGCTCCAGACCAGGCTTATAATGCGGTTAACCCCTGTTGTAAGTATCGCGATCAGGAAGTCGTCAAGGCGCACCAATAAAGATTGTAGTGTGTGTCTATATGATGCGAATAAAAAATCCCGCGGCCACAGGCCGCGGGATTTTTTTATCCATTGAGGCTTGATGTTTACATCATACCTGGCATACCGCCGCCGCCCATAGGAGGCATGGCTGGGGTGTCTTCTTTGATGTCGATCAAAGCACACTCCGTGGTCAAGATCATCCCTGCTACAGAGGCAGCATTTTCCAAAGCAACACGAGTTACTTTCTTGGGATCGATGATTCCTGCTTTTAGCATGTCCACATAGGCGTCGTTTTTGGCGTCGTAACCAAAAGCTTTATTGCCTTCCATCACTTTATTGATCACCACAGATCCTTCACCACCAGCGTTTTCTACGATGGTGCGTAGCGGCGCCTCAATAGCTCTGGCTACAATTTGAATTCCTGTAGTTTCATCAAGAGAGTCGCTGGTCATTTTGCCCAAAACATTTTTGGCGCGCACCAGGGCAACACCACCTCCGGCAACAATACCTTCTTCAACAGCGGCACGAGTCGCGTGAAGCGCATCGTCCACACGGTCTTTCTTCTCTTTCATTTCTACTTCTGTCTGACCGCCGACGTGTATAATTGCTACACCGCCAATAAATTTAGCTAAACGATCTTGAAGAGTTTCTTTCTCGTATGCAGAAGTTGTTTCGTCAATTTGAGTCTTCAACTCTTCT
>JALRAI010000126.1 GCA_023258055.1 Flavobacteriaceae bacterium
CTCTATTTTATTTTGACGACCGTGAGATTTGGCCTCAGGTCGCACATAGCAAAAAGGTAGGTTCAAATAATCTGCCACCAAGGCCCCAATACCAATGGCACCAGTAGCCACCCCGGCGATTACCTCAGGCTTGCCGTAAATTTGCTCAATTTGATTGGCAATATGTTCTCTTATAAAATTGCGAATTTGGGGATAGGATAAAGTAATTCTATTGTCGCAATAAATGGGAGAATGCCAACCCGAGGCCCATGTAAAGGGGTTTTGTGGTTGTAATTTTATTGCATTAATTTGCAGCAGTAGTTCCGCAGTTTTCTGCGCTGTTTCCTTGTGTAATACCATGGTGCAAATGTATAAAGTTTTTGTCAAAGACCGCCCTATAATTGTGAGTACAGAGCAATCATTACAGGCGCCATATCAGACCTTTCCCTTAAGGACAACAGACTTAAAACCAATCATTAAAGCCTTGAATAAAGGCAAAATGACTCATGTGCATCTCTATCATAAGAATGCAGAAAAGATCGAATGGTTTTTAAAACGCAAACTTCCCTTTGTCATTGCGGCGGGTGGATTGGTTAAAAACAATCAGGGCGACGTGCTGTTTATATACAGAAATGACAAATGGGACCTGCCCAAAGGCCATGTCGAAGATGATGAGGCTTTGGAAGCCGCGGCCATAAGAGAAGTCGAAGAGGAAACCGGAGTACGTGACTTAAAAATACAGCAGTTTTTAAAAACAACTTATCACGTATTTAAGCGCAATGGAGTGTATAAACTCAAAGTCACTTATTGGTATGAGATGACTACAGATTACACAGGCGAGTTAAAACCACAAAAAAAGGAGGGCATTAAAAAGGCCAAGTGGAAGTCGCTGGAAAAGTCCAAAAAAGCACTGCAAAATAGCTATGAGAACATTAAACTAGTGTTCCCCGAGCATTACCTCACCTAAAATCCGCACCACAGGGTAGCGCAAATGGGCCTTTTCGTAATGGGGCGAGTGTTTATGGAGCCAATCGAGTTGCGCGTAGGCATTATTGGCAAAAGCCTGGTCTTTAGATTTAATGGCGGTAAATTCTACCTTTAATTCGGGATTATTCTCCAAGAGCTCTAGGGCCAAATCTTCCCAGACATAGGGCGAAAATCCTTCTTTTTGTTGCAGTATAGTGTCAAAGAAATTCCAATTAAAAAATGAATCAATGGCCTGCGGTTCCAGGGTTTCCACAAGGTAACGAAGCCCAAATTGAGCCGTGGGCACAAGATAATCTCCAGCCTTTAATCGTGTAGATTCCAGGGTCGGGCTAACCTGAGTATTGTAGTGTAGGTAATGCCCTTCGTAGGGCGCACGACTGCTTTGATAATCCTGGATATGATAAACTTCGGCCTCAACAACGAGGTCGCTCTTTAATTCAATCAGCTGTATTTGATTGTTTTTTAGGCGCTCGATGACCCTGCTATAGGTGCGCGGAAGGCCGTAATACATCGGAATAACTACAGAGTCCAAAGCGCGATAAGTATCGCGATAGGGGATACTTTTTACATAGGGTAATTCGCGATTGTATTTAAGTCTGTTTTGGCCAGTAATGCCACTCGGGATATATTCTGCGGCGTAACCCAAGAACTCAATGGAGCGGCTCTGCGTGGTATCGATACGCCAATTCAAGGGGTATTTATCCAGTGGAGCGTACATTTTTAGGTTTTCGCTGTAGGCCTGCTGCAGGGCGGATTGATGCTGCGCGCAAAGCTGGGTAAAACTTTGCAGTAAGGCGTAAGTTCCCTCAACGCGCGATTTGTAATCTTTGAGCATATGGGTTTCTATCATCATGCCCAGGCTGTTAAATAAAGTAGTGTATCCGGTCGAATAACGGGGGTGGTCGATGAACTGCTCAAAGCCCGTTTCGGGACTGCGGTTAAAGACATTGACATAAGGCGTAATGGGCCAGGACTCTGCCGCTAGGGCTTTTTCGAGCGCTGGTCTAAAGACCTGATGTAAAAACTGGCCTTGGGCTCCAGAAAGCTTGTTGTGTTGGGTCATCAGATGCGTCAAAACATATTGGTAATCGGCCCCGTTACTCACATGGGTATCGACAAAGGCGATCGGGCGAAGCCATTGAAAAAACTTGCTGAATGCGGCGGCATTTTTTGTGTCGGCTTTGATAAAATCCCGGTTGAGATCATAGTTTTGAGCGTTGCCGCGAAAACCGTAGGCCAAAGGACCATTTTGATTGGTTCGGCTGTGGCTATTTCGATTTAAGGCCCCGCCGATATTGTAAACGGGGATAACGGCCACAGCAAAGTTTTTGGGGCCTTTTTCGGGATTCATGGCCCAATCGCGCAGCAGCATCATGCTGGCATCTATGCCATCGCTTTCTCCTGGATGAATGCCGTTATTGATCAGGATGACCGGTAGGCTCGGGCTTTGGCCTTTTTTAATTCTAGGACTGTCTTTGGGTTGATATATAACTAAATGTAGTGGCTCGCCGCTGTCTGTGGTGTCGCCTTCATGCATGCTGATTTGCTCGAAAGACCCGCTTAGTGCCCTGTAATAGTCAATGACCTGGGGGTAAGTGGCTGTTTCCAGGCCCTCAGATTGTTCAAAGACCGTAGTCCACTGCTCGGGGTTTTGAGTATTGTTCTGGTTCGCAGTATTTTGACATGAAGAAAATAAAAATATGGGCCCGAGTACGGCCATGAAAAGGCTCCTGGAAAAAAAGTGCATGTTTAAAGGCATTTGATTTGTCTGCGGTTTAAAAATAATGATAATTACCCGCAATGGCCGAAAAAAAAGACGCCCATAATGGGGCGTCTTTTTGTTTGCTTATTTAAGATTCCTGGACTTGAGTCGATCAGACTTTTCTCCAGAAAAAATAAGGCTAAAAAGAATATTAAAGCTTAGCCGTTCATAGAAATCAAAAACTCTTCATTATTGCGCGTTTGCTTGATGCGGTCGTTGATGAATTCCATGGCTTCCACTGGATTCATGTCGGCCAA
>JALRAI010000127.1 GCA_023258055.1 Flavobacteriaceae bacterium
ATTGGCAGGCTTCTTACGACGGTCGTAAAAAAGAACCCATTAACCTGCCGGTGATGTTTCCTTTATTGTTGGCGCAAGGGGCCGAGGGGATTGCCGTAGGGCTATCGACAAAAATCTTGCCCCATAATTTTGTCGAATTAATCGATGCCTCAATCAAGCATTTACAAGGCAAGCGATTTGAGATTTTGCCTGATTTTCCTACCGGTGGCTTGATGGATGCCACCCAGTATAACGCTGGTATGCGTGGGGGTAAAATCCGTTCTAGGGCCTTGATTAATCAATTGGATAAGAGTACTTTGGTGATAAAAGAAATACCCTTTGGTACCAATACCTCAAGCTTGATCGATTCAATTTTAAAGGCCAACGAAAAAGGTAAAATAAAAATTAAGCGTATCGAGGACAACACGGCTGCTGAGGTTGAAATTTTAGTCCACTTACCCTCAGGGATTTCTCCGGATAAAACCATCGATGCACTCTACGCCTTTACCAGTTGTGAGACCTCAATTTCTCCATTGGGCTGTGTGATTGAGAACAATAGGCCCTTGTTTATCGGCGTTGATGAAATGCTCAAGCGCTCGACAGATCGCACTGTGAATTTGCTCAAGCGCGATTTGGAATATCAGCTAAATGATCTAGAAGAGCAGTGGCATTTTGCTTCCTTGGAGCGCATATTTATAGAGAATCGCGTCTATCGCGATATTGAAGAGGTGGAAACTTGGGAAGGCGTAATCCAGGCCATTGACCAGGGGTTAAAACCGCACATCACTCATTTAAAAAGAGCAGTAACCACTGATGATATAGTACGCCTTACGGAAATACGCATCAAGCGCATTTCAAAATTTGATATCGATAAGGCGCAACAGAAAATTGATGCTTTAGAAGATCAGATTGCTCAAATAAAGCATGATTTAGAGCATTTGACGGAATATGCCATCGCCTATTTCAATCGCCTTAAAAAAGATTATGGCCAGGGTCGAGAGCGCAAAACCGAGATACGCGTATTTGACGATATCGAGGCCACGAAGGTTGTGATTCGCAATACCAAGCTCTATGTGAATCGCCAGGAAGGCTTTATCGGCACAAGCATGCGCCGCGATGAATACGTCACGGATTGTAGTGATATAGACGACATTATTGTCTTTACTGAATCTGGGCAAATGATGGTCACCAAAGTCAGCGATAAGACCTTTGTGGGTAAGGATATTATTTATGTGGGCATTTGGAAGAAAAAAGATGCGCGGACCATTTATAACCTTATCTACAAGGACGGTGTTAAGGGGGCGACTTATGTCAAGCGATTTGCCGTTACAAGTATAACTCGAGACCGAGAGTACGATATAACGGCAGGAAATGCTAAGTCAAAAGTTTTGTATTTCACAGCTAATCCCAATGGAGAAGCTGAGGTAGTCACCGTATTGTTGCGTCAATCAGGAAGCATTAAAAAGCTCAAATGGGATTTAGACTTTTCTGAAATTTTGGTAAAAGGTCGCGGTACTAAGGGCAATATTGTCTCTAAATATGCGGTAAAGCGCATAGAGCTGAAGGAAAAAGGCCTATCGACATTGAAACCGCGTAAAATTTGGTTTGATGATACGGTTCAGCGACTAAATGTCGATGGTCGTGGCGAACTATTGGGAGAGTTTACCTCTGATGATCGACTTTTAATTATTCGTCAAAATGGGATGGTGAAAACCGTTGTGCCTGACATGTCGCTGCATTTTGATGATGATATGATTGTACTTGAGCAGTGGAAAAAAAATAAGCCGATCACGGTCATTTATTGGGCAGGCGATAAGGAGTTGTTTTATGTCAAACGCTTTTTAATCGAGAATCCAGATCGGGAAGAATTGGTGATCAATGATCACCCAAAGTCATATCTAGAAAAGGTCTTTACCGATTATCGACCTGTGGCTGAATTGGTTTTTGTCAAAGAGCGCAATAAAACCCGAAAGGATAACCTTGAAATTGATTTGGCAGAATTTATTGCGATTAAGGGAATTTCAGCCTTAGGTAATCAGCTCACAAAAGACAAGGTTCTTGAAATCAATGCCTTGGAGTCTTTGCCTTATGAGGAAGAGGTCGAAGCTGAGGCCGAGAATAAGGCTGAGACCGAAGTTGCATCAGAGCAGGATATTGACGATCAAAAACAGGAGCCTAAAGATGAATACGCCAAAAAAATTGCAGAAATCGAGGTTCAGCATGAGCCGGTGGAAAAATTAACCCCCGAGGACCCCGCCGGCGATGACCATCCAGGCGGTACAGACAGTACACAAGGTCAAACTTCTTTGTTCTGAGCTTCAGGAGCGATTAACACGTCCTTTTAGTGTTTTAGTAGCTCCTACGGCCTTATATTCGTCAAGTGAATGGACTTTGAGCGGTACCTTTTTTGAGGGTAGGGAACTATACCGTGGAAAATGGGGTCATACTGTGGAGGCCTTTTTTACGAGAGAAGACTTAAACAATGATGGAAGCATATCTACAAATGATGCGCACATAGAGTTTGTAAACAACCGAAAGTCGGCAGTAAAATTCAGGAACCAGACTGTGTCAGGGGATGAGAACAAGATACCTGCACTATTTGTAATTGCTGGAAAACCAGAGGGCTCGCAATTAGTAAACGATGTTTTCGTTACTAGGCCTGGATGTAAGAACAGAACAGTTACTGGTGTGATTAAATGATTTTCAATTCATCTAAAGCGATGACTAACGCATTCTTTCCTTTAAAATTACTAAAGTTTTTTGTGAAGTAGAAGGTATAACATGCAATAACAGAGGAGCTTGCGGCCCTTCGTTGATTGGTTGTCTATGCGATACTCCTCACTATAGTGGAGAGTATTGTGAAAAGGGTTGAAAAAGGAATTTTATGCTTGCTTTCATTCTTTCATTTTAACCTTTCGTGAACTAAATCTTAGGGTTTGAGACTGCAAAATAATGAGGCAAAAATGAT
>JALRAI010000128.1 GCA_023258055.1 Flavobacteriaceae bacterium
AAATACGGTTTTATGTTTAAATAGCGGACTCAGTCATATATTCAAAAAAGGCTTTTTTATAAGTCCTAGAAATAGGGAGTTCTACGGTGTAATTCACCAAAAGATGAGTCGAGTTGTACTTAGTCACATAGGTGGCGTGGACGACATAGCCCCGATGAATACGGATAAAAGTGTCGGGAAGCAAAGCGAGGATTTCATCAAAGGTCATGCGCTCTATAATGGGTTTTTCCATTTGGTCTAGGTAGATCAAAAGATAATGACCATAGGATTCAATATGGGTGATTTGATTGATTTTTACGAAATGTTGATTTTTCTGTCCCGCAATACCACTTCCTTTGCCGTTTTTCTCTTGGATATAATTGATCTGCGATTTTAACTCCAGGATGGGCTCGGCCTGAGCTTCGGTTTTGTTTTCCTGAGACACCTTCTTGTCATAAATTTTACTGCTGATCGTATCCTTTGCCCAAAAAATCATAGAACCAGAAAAAATAAAGAGTTCCACTCCTGAGCCGATCATTATAGGATTCATAAAAAAGTCGCCCTCATTTAAAAAACCGTATTCAATCATCAGGTAAAGCCCGCTGCCGATAAATAAGGCGCTAAAGGCAGATAGGTAGATTAGAGCATTCCTTTTGACCGTGTCTAATGCGATAATACCGGCTAGAATACTGCAAATAAAAATTAAAAAAAGCGAGCCATAGAGCAAATTGAGTAAAACAGCAACATTTGAATTATTGATATTGTAATAAATCATGCCAAAGACAAAGAGGCTTATTAAAAAGGTGTTGAGTCCCTTGAGTATTGTGCTGATTTTTGGTTGGTTGCGATCTAGACTCAGATAGATTCTTGTGAAATAGTTAAAGAATACGGCGATAAACACAATCAGTGAGGAGCGCATATAATTATTTAAAGACCCGAAATTTGGATAGAGAAATTGAAAAGAAAAGCCCAGGGTAGTAAACATATAAAGGATCATTGCCGTGGCGTAAAGGCCGTAAAGCCATAAAAATCTTTGGCGCAAAATAATCCCTAAAGCCAAAGCGATAACAGTTAAGATTATGAGCATTCCAAAATAAACCCCGAAGATCACATTTTGACGCGTATCGTGATGCTCAAAGCTGTTTTTGTCCCAGAGCCTTAAGGGAAAACTCACTGCCGAATCCCGTTTGTCCACCATCAATAAAAATTCGGACCCGGCCTCGAGATCTGAAATAGGAAAAACATATCTCCTGTTGAGAAAACTTCTGTTGTTAAACGGACGTCCTTTATCTCCGCCATAGCCCACAAGTTCCCAGTTGGATTTGCGCTGATAAAGTAACACGTGGTCTATATGGGGATTGTCCAGTTCAATGATCAGGGCCTCCTGATCTAGATAATCTTTAAGGTCAAAAGAAATCCAAAAATAATTTTGTGAAAAGCCTTGACTGTCGCTTTGAGGGGCCAGGGGTGTATCTTTGTTTTTCAGTAAAAGACTGGCTTCCTGGGCAGTGAGCTTTTGGGGTGTTTCTAAGATGCGACAATAGTCAATAAGGGGAATGGGGTCATTAAAGCTGCTGATTAGGCGGTCATCCTCCTCGGAAAAAAGCCCAAATAATGCCATTAAAAATAACATTAGGGACGTAATCATTGGCGTAGGTTAAGGTTAGGTGTTTGAATTACACCATGAAGCTAAGGCAAAAGCGGCATTTTTGCAAAAATCTTTTGTCTACTCAAAAAGGAGGTTTTCTAAATCTTCTTTGGAGAATTTATTGAGTATTTCGTTTGGGTGAATTTGAAGTCCTGAGCAAAGTTTGAGAAAAACCTCGAGTGAAATTTTGTTATCGCCTTTTTCGATGACACCGACATAATTTCGGCTCAAGCCACAAGCATAGGCCAAGGATTCTTGTGAGATTTTTTTGGAAGTTCGGATCGCTTTGAGTTCTTCAGCGATAGGTTTCATATTTCAGGGGCTTTAACAAATTTTAACATTTGAAAATTAAACATACTTTTTTTCTTTATTCACCACTATGGTGTGGGTTACCGCCATGGGGACTCTTTGAACCCCTGTAAAAAGGGACTTAAGCGAAATTTATCAGCAGTAATTTTTATATTTTCGGTGTAATTAATCAAACAATTGACCCTGGACTCATGAGAAACTTTTTTAGAAATTTTATCGCGCTATTTGGCGGAGCAGCACTGGGTGCTTTTGCTAATGGAGCCATAATATCTTTACAGCCCTATATTTTACCACTTCCTGAGGGCGTAGACCCCAATAATATTGAGTCCCTCACAACTGCTATGGCCAGCTTTGGTTGGGAGAACTTCGTCATGCCTTTTTTGGCCCATGCTCTGGGAACCTTTGTCGGGGCTTATTTTGCCGTACGCGTGGCGCGGCACAGACAGCTTTTTAAAGCCATGGCCATATCGGGCATCTTTTTACTCGGGGGTATTCAAATGGTGCGATTACTGCCGGCTCCTCTGTGGTTTGAGGTTATGGATCTCACTTTGGCTTACCTACCCATGGGCTGGTTAGCCTATAAAATCGGGACGCGCGGTCGTTTATCGATTTTTGTTTAACGTTTACTAAAAAAAGTTAAACATTTTTTATCTTTGAGGGTAAATAAAAAGCTATGTCCTCAAAAAAGAAAGTTACCCCCCAGCAAATAATTTCCGACTACATGGATGATGTTTTGAGCGAAGAATCTGTCGCCCAAAGCGTTTATGCCTTTGCCAAAAGGCACAATTTTCAGGAAGCCCAGTTCTATGAGTTTTTCAATGGGTTTGAGCACCTGCAAGAAGAAATATTCGCCACTTTTGGTCGTAACACCATAGAGATGATCGAGCAGAGTCCTGACTACGCTCAATATGAAACCCAACAAAAGCTGCTGAGTTTTTACTTCACCTTTTTTGAACTTCTTACCGCGAACCGCTCTTATGTGATGGCT
>JALRAI010000129.1 GCA_023258055.1 Flavobacteriaceae bacterium
GATTCAAAAAGTGATTTCGGAGTTTGGAATCGCAAAAGGGTATTTTCGCCAAGCACGGCAATTTTATCGGCATATCCCAGGGCTTCATAGGCGTCATGAGTGGCGGTAAGACAGGTGATGCCTTTTTGTTTTAAGTAGTTAAATAAACTCTGTCGCAGCTTTGCACGCCTGGGCAAGTCGATTTGACTAAAGGGCTCGTCAAGAAGCAAAACTTCAGGTTCCGTAGCCAGAGCTTTGGCCAAAGCGACGCGCTGTTTTTGACCGCCGCTCAGGAGTCGGGCTTTGGTTGATTTAAAAGAAGATAATCCAACGATGTTTAAAAGCTCATCCACGCGTTGGTCTCTAGCTTTTAAATCAAACCTAGGTAAATCGGTGGCGATATTGTCAGCGACCGTGGTCATGGGCATCAATGTAAATTCTTGATCGACAAGCTTCATAAAAGGCGCACCCGGAATAAGCCGTGATTTAGGTCCAGGCACCACATCGCCTAACCAGCTAATGCGCCCTTTGGGAAGGTCCAAAAGTCCATAAATTAAATGTAAAAGGGTGGACTTTCCCCCGCCACTTTCCCCGAGTATGGCCAAATGAGCTCCTCTCGGCAAAGAGAAATGTACATCACGCAAAATGACAGCCTTTTGATAGGCGAATCGCTCAATACTTACCTCAAGTCCTTTTGATGGCCCCAAAAGATTAGGTTTTTAAATTGTCACCGACCGCTTCGGGAAGCACCCGATAACCCATGTGAAATAGCGTAAACCCAAAAATATCTGAGTATTGTTCAATGGTTTTACTCACAGGTGTGCCCGCACCGTGGCCGGCATCGGTCTCAATGCGAATCAAAACAGGGTCTTGGCCACTTTGTTTGGCCTGGAGTTCTGCGGCGAATTTAAAACTGTGCGCCGGTACCACTCGGTCATCGTGATCTCCAGTAGTGATCAAGGTAGCAGGGTATGACACCCCTGGTTTGACGTTATGGACCGGTGAATAACCCAGGAGATAGGCAAACATCTCAGGACTGTCTTGGGCCGTGCCATAATCATATCCCCAACCAGCACCCGCGGTAAAGGTGTGGTAACGCAACATATCTAATACCCCAACGGCGGGTAAGGCCACGCGCATCAAATCTGGTCTTTGGGTCATTACTGCGCCGACAAGCAAACCTCCGTTTGAGCCTCCGCGGACCGCTAGGTAATCACTACTGGTATACTCATTGTCGATCAGGTATTCTGCCGCCGCGATGAAGTCGTCAAATACATTTTGTTTTTGCATCTGGGTTCCGGCTTTATGCCAAGTTTTACCGTACTCTCCACCTCCGCGGATATTTGGAACGGCATAGATACCTCCTTGTTCGAGCCAAACCGCATTGACGATGCTAAATGAAGGGGTCAAACTGATATTGAATCCCCCATAACCATAGAGTATAGTTGGATTTTTACCGTTGCGTTTGAGGCCTTTTTTATAGGTGATGATCATCGGCACCTTAGTTCCGTCTTTTGAGGTGTAAAACACTTGCTCGCTGGTATAGTCCTCCGAATTAAAGTCGATAGCCGGTGAAATAAAAAGTTCTGAAGCTCCAGAGGCGATATCCATTTTGTAAATACTGCCCGGAGTGGTGTAATTTGTAAAGGAATAAAAGAGCTCAGTTTCGTCTTTTTCAGCGCCAAAACCACCTGCGCTTCCTGGTCCTGGCAAGTTGATTTGTCTTATTTCTTGACCGCTATAGTCGTACTGATATACTTGTGATATAGCGTCGACCATGTACTTTGCAAATAGATAGCCCCCAGCAGTGCTGATCGATAGTACGTGTTGTTTTTCGCCAATAACATCTTCCCAGTTTTCTGGACTTGGCGCGGAAAGATCCGTTTTGACCACACGTTTATTGGGTGCGTCGAGATTAGTGCTCAAATAAAGCGTAGTGCCCTCAGTATCAATTACGGAAGTATCGCTATCGCTATGGCCTACAATGGTGATAAAGCCTTGCTCGGGTTGCTCAAAATCCATGATGTAAAGTTTGTTGCCTGAAGTAGCATTGCTCGCACTCACCACCAGATAGCGCTCATCATCAGTCACACCTCCGCCAACATAGCGGTATTTTTCATCAGGATCTCCGCCAAAGATAAGCTGGTCGTCTTTTTGGTCCGTCCCGAGTTTGTGATAATAAAGCTTGTGACGATCTGTTTTTTGGGAGAGTTCACTGCCTTTTGGCTTGTCATAACTCGAGTAATAAAATCCCTCATTGCCGCGCCATGACAGGCCGCTGAATTTTACATCCACTAGGGTGTCTCCCACTAAGGTCATTCGCTGGGTGTCCAAAACCAAAACTTTGCGCCAGTCGCTCCCGCCTTCAGAAATACTGTAAGCGGCATAACCACCATTTTTTGAAAAACTCAGGCCGCCCAATGAGATGGTTCCATCTTCCTTAAAAGTATTTGGGTCTAAAAACACCTCAGCATTTTTAGCATCATCTCCGGTTTTGTAGCGGTATAGTACATATTGGTTTTGCAGGCCATTGTTTTTATAAAAATAAGTATAGTCCCCTTCCTTAAATGGTGCCGTGACTTTTTCGTAATTCCAAAGTTGGGTCAATCTTGATTTCAAGGCCTCACGAAAGGGCACTTCACTTAAATGACCAAAGGTTACTTTATTTTGCTCAGCAACCCAAGCTCCAGTTTCTTCGCTGCGATCATCCTCTAGCCAACGATAAGGATCTGCAACCGAGGTTTCAAAATATTGATCGACCGTATCGACAGTTTTGGTTTCGGGATAACTCAAGGGACTGAATTCGGGTTTTTGCGGGTTATTACAACTCATTGCTGTGATGATTATCGAAAGAAGAACTAGATTTTTCATGGGAGGAACTTTTGAAATTCGAAAAT
>JALRAI010000012.1 GCA_023258055.1 Flavobacteriaceae bacterium
AGAACAAGAGCGTGGGATTACCATTACTTCCGCTGCAACGACTTGTACTTGGAACTTCCCAACCCAAAACGGTCAACCGACAGACGACACCAAAGGATACCACTTTAATATTATCGATACTCCTGGTCACGTTGATTTTACCGTAGAGGTGAATCGCTCATTGCGTGTACTGGATGGTCTAGTTTTCTTGTTCAGTGCTGTTGATGGTGTTGAGCCTCAGAGTGAGACGAACTGGAGATTGGCCGACAACTACAAGGTGCCACGTATGGGCTTTGTAAACAAAATGGACCGTCAAGGATCGAACTTTATGGCAGTTTGTCAGCAAGTAAAAGACATGTTAGGCTCTAATGCAGTGCCTATCGTATTGCCTATAGGTGACGAAGCGGACTTTAAAGGAATCGTTGATTTAGTAAAAAACCGCGCCATTGTATGGCATGAAGAATCTATGGGGTCTACCTTTGACATCATCGATATTCCTGAGGAACTCAAGGCTGAGGCTGCTGAGTATCGTGGAAAATTGATTGAGGAGGTTGCCGCTTATGATGAAAATCTTCTAGAGAAATATATGGAGGATGAGAACTCGATTACTGAGGACGAAGTGCATGCCGCTCTTCGCGCTGCAGTAATGGATATGTCTATCATTCCAATGATTTGCGGTTCAGCCTTTAAAAACAAAGGTGTTCAATTCCTATTGGACGCTGTATGTCGTTACTTACCTTCTCCTGTAGATAAGGAAGGTATTGTGGGGATGAACCCTGATACCGAAAAAGAAGAAGTGCGCAAGCCAGATGTAAGCGAACCATTTGCGGCTTTGGCCTTTAAAATTGCCACCGATCCATTTGTAGGTCGTTTAGCATTTTTCCGTGCCTATTCAGGTCGTTTGGATGCCGGGTCTTATGTCTTGAACAATCGTTCAGGGAATAAAGAGCGTATTTCAAGAATCTACCAAATGCACGCCAATAAACAAAACGCGATTGATTTTATCGAGGCTGGGGATATTGGTGCAGCTGTAGGATTTAAAGATATCAAGACTGGGGATACACTCTCTGCTGAGAAAAGTCCGATTGTCCTTGAGAGTATGGTTTTCCCTGATCCTGTAATCGGTATTGCGGTCGAGCCAAAAACCAAGGCTGATGTCGATAAGTTAGGTATGGCTTTGGCAAAACTTGCCGAAGAGGATCCAACCTTCCAAGTACGTACCGATGAGGCTAGTGGTCAAACCATTATCTCAGGTATGGGTGAGCTTCACTTAGATATTATTGTTGATCGTCTAAGACGTGAATTCAAGGTCGAAGTGAATCAAGGTAAGCCACAGGTTGAGTACAAGGAGGCCGTTACTCGTGGTGCCGATCACCGTGAAGTGTACAAAAAACAGACGGGTGGTCGTGGTAAATTCGCGGACATCGTCTTTACCTTGTCACCTGCTGACGATGAAAAGGCTGTGGGTCTTGAATTTGTGAACGAAGTAAAAGGAGGTAATATTCCAAAAGAATTTATACCGTCAGTTGAAAAAGGATTTAAAGAGGCTATGAAAAATGGTCCTTTGGCTGGATTCGAAATCGACCGTATGAAAGTTACCTTGAAGGATGGTTCATTTCACCCTGTGGATTCTGACCAGTTATCTTTTGAATTGGCGGCAAAATTAGGATTTAAGTCTGCAGCTAAGGCAGCAGGAGCGGTAATCCTCGAGCCAATCATGAAGCTAGAAGTATTGACTCCAGAAGAAAATATGGGGGATATCGTTGGTGACTTGAACCGCCGTCGTGGACAAGTCAATAATATGAGTGATCGCGCCGGAGCAAAGGTGATCAAAGCAGAAGTGCCACTATCTGAAATGTTTGGATATGTGACCACCCTGCGTACGCTTTCTTCTGGACGTGCGACCTCGACCATGGAATTTTCACATTACGCAGAAACTCCTTCAAACATTGCTGAGGCGGTAATCGCTGAGGCAAGAGGAACTGCTAACGCTTAATATTCACAGCAATGAGTCAAAAAATAAGAATCAAGTTAAAGTCTTACGATCACAATTTAGTAGACAAATCTGCTGATAAAATCGTAAAAACAGTAAAGAGTACTGGTGCTGTGGTAACTGGCCCAATTCCATTGCCAACGCACAAGAAAATTTTCACCGTGTTGCGTTCACCACACGTGAATAAAAAGAGTCGTGAGCAATTCCAATTGAGCTCTTATAAGCGTTTGTTGGATATTTATAGCTCCTCCTCAAAAACCATTGACGCACTCATGAAACTTGAGTTGCCCAGTGGTGTAGAAGTTGAGATCAAGGTCTAAGGCTTCTCGCTTTTGTGAGCACATGTCCTGAGCTGCGTGCGAGGGAAAAACGGAAACAAAATATATTCAGGACTGAATTTATTTTGGTCCTGTTTTTTTGAATAGTAATTAATAATTAAAAATAACATTTATGTCTGGGTTAATTGGAAAAAAGATAGGGATGACCAGCATCTTTGACGAGAAAGGAAAGAATATTCCTTGTACCGTTATCGAGGTTGGACCCTGTGTTGTTACCCAAGTCAGAACCAAAGAGGTTGACGGGTATGAAGCGCTTCAACTTGGTTTCGATGACAAAAAGACTGTCAATAAAGCTGCTGCGGGCCATGCCCAAAAAGCAGGCACTGTTGCCAAGCGAAAAGTCGTCGAGTTCCAAGGATTTGGAGAAGATTACAAATTAGGAGATACTGTGACGGTAGAACACTTCACCGAAGGAGAATTCGTGGATGTGGCCGGTATTTCAAAAGGTAAAGGATTTCAAGGGGTAGTAAAACGCCATGGTTTTGGTGGTGTGGGTCAGGCGACTCACGGTCAGCACAATCGTTTGCGTGCTCCTGGATCTATCGGTGCGGCATCTTATCCAGCTCGTGTATTCAAAGGAATGCGCATGGCGGGTCAGATGGGTAATACAAAAGTGAAAGTTGAAAACTTACGCGTGTTAAAAGTGGTTCCTGAAAAGAATCTACTTGTGGTTAAAGGTTGTGTGCCTGGTCACAAAAACGCTTATCTAACAATTACAAAGTAATGAAGGTAGCAGTATTAGATAAAAACGGAAAAGATACGGGCAGAAAGGTAGACCTTTCTAAAGACGTATTTGGTATTGAGCCAAACAACCACGCGGTTTATCTCGATGTAAAGCAATATCTAGCGAATCAGCGTCAAGGAACGCATAAGGCGAAAGAGAAGGCTGAGATCACTGGAAGTACCCGTAAGTTGAAAAAACAAAAAGGAACAGGTACTGCTCGTGCGGGAAGTATCAAGTCTGGTTTGTTCAAAGGTGGAGGTCGCTTCTTTGGTCCTCGTCCGCGTAATTACGGATTCAAACTGAACAAAAACTTAAAGCGTCTAGCGCGTCGCTCGGCCCTGAGTATCAAGGCTCAAGACAAGGCGATCGTAGTTTTAGAGGACTTTAACATGGAGACTCCGAAAACTAAAGAATTTACAGCATTATTGCAGTCATTAGGCCTGGAAAACAAAAAATCTTTGTTCGTCTTGGGTGACTCAAATAATAATGTATATTTGTCGTCGCGTAATTTGCGAGGCACTGAGGTTATAAATAACTCAGAATTAAGCACTTACAAGATTATGAATGCAAACAGCCTAGTGTTGTTTGAAGGTTCTTTGGAAAGTATTGAAGAAAACTTAAGTAAATAGACACAAGATGAATATCTTAATTAAACCTATTATTACAGAGAAAGCCACGCGTAACGCGGAGGATTTGAACTGCTTCACCTTTGTGGTGAACCCCAAGGCGAACAAGATTGAAATCAAAAATGCAGTTGAATCTGCATACGGTGTTTCAGTTACTTCAGTTCGCACAATTAATGTCCGCCCAGATCGTCGTGTTCGTTACACGAAAACGGGGGTCCAAACTGGTAAAACGACTGCAATTAAAAAAGCGATCGTACAGGTGGCGGAAGGTGATACAATAGATTTTTATGCTAATATCTAAAGTGATTTAGATTAATTAAGACAACAATGTCAGTAAGAAAATTAAAACCAATCACCCCAGGGCAGCGATTTAGAGTTGTAAATGGATTTGACGCCATTACGACTGATAAGCCGGAGAAGAGTTTGCTCGCTCCGAAAAAACGCTCAGGGGGAAGAAACAGTCAAGGAAGAATGACCATGCGCTATATCGGTGGTGGTCATAAAAAGCGTTATCGAATTATCGATTTCAAACGCGACAAGCACGGTATTCCTGCAACCGTAGCCACTATTGAATACGATCCAAACCGCACAGCATTTATCGCTCTTCTCAATTACCAAGATGGTGAGAAGCGTTACATCATTGCGCAAAATGGTTTACAAGTCGGTCAAAATGTAGTCTCTGGTGACGGAGCAGCTCCTGAAATTGGGAATACAATGACTTTAGCGCAAATCCCTTTAGGAACAATCATTTCATGTATTGAGTTACACCCAGGACAAGGTGCCGTAATGGCGCGTAGTGCTGGTGCATTTGCTCAGTTAATGGCGCGCGATGGTAAATACGCAACCGTTAAGCTTCCTTCTGGTGAAACACGCATGATTTTGGTGACTTGTTCGGCAACAATCGGTGCTGTTTCCAATAGTGATCACCAACTTTTAGTTTCTGGTAAGGCTGGACGTTCACGTTGGTTGGGTCGTCGTCCGCGCACTCGTGCAGTAGTGATGAACCCAGTAGATCACCCAATGGGTGGTGGTGAAGGACGTTCTTCTGGAGGACATCCAAGATCGCGTAAAGGTATCCCTGCTAAAGGATTCCGTACGCGTTCGAAAACCAAAGCGAGTAATAAATACATTGTAGAACGTAGAAAGAAATAAGTCATGCCAAGATCATTAAAAAAAGGACCTTACGTTCACTATAAGTTAGATAAAAAAGTTGCTGACAATGTTGAGTCAGGCAAGAAGACAGTAATCAAAACTTGGTCAAGAGCCTCAATGATTACTCCTGATTTTGTCGGTCAAACTATTGCAGTGCATAACGGTAAACAATTTGTTCCTGTCTATGTTACAGAAAACATGGTAGGCCATAAATTGGGTGAATTTTCGCCTACACGATCATTCCGTGGCCATGGTGGAAACAAGAACAAAGGAAAAAAATAATAAGCCATGGGAGTTCGTAAACGAGAAAGAGCAGAACAAATCAAGGAAGCGAAAAAATCACAGTATTTCGCTAAGCTGAACAATTGCCCGACTTCACCGCGTAAAATGCGCTTGGTTGCCGACTTAGTTCGTGGTGAAAAGGTGAATCACGCCTTGAATATTTTAAAATTTAGTCAAAAAGAGGCTTCGCGTCGCTTAGAAAAGCTTTTGCTTTCGGCTATTGCTAACTGGCAAGCCAAAAATGAAGATGCTTCATTAGAAGACGCCGATCTTTTTGTTAAAGAAATCCGTGTAGACGGGGGCAGTATGCTCAAGCGTCTTCGCACCGCACCACAAGGTCGTGCACACAGAATTAGAAAGCGTTCCAACCATGTAACTTTGGTTTTAGGAGCTAACGATAACACACAAAGCTAGAAAGTAAATGGGACAGAAGACAAATCCAATCGGAAACCGCTTAGGTATCATCAGAGGATGGGAATCCAACTGGTACGGTGGCAACGACTACGGCGATAAGCTTGCCGAAGACGACAAGATTAGAAAATACGTTCATGCTCGTTTGAGTAAGGCTAGTGTGTCTCGTGTAATTATCGAGAGAACTTTAAAACTTGTAACCGTTACTATCACTACGGCTCGTCCTGGTATCATTATCGGAAAAGGCGGTCAAGAGGTAGACAAGCTGAAAGAGGAACTTAAGAAAATTACAGGCAAGGAAGTACAAATTAACATCCATGAAATCAAGCGTCCGGAATTAGATGCTTTCTTGGTAGCGTCGAGCATCGCTCGTCAGATCGAGAACCGTATCTCTTACCGACGTGCCATCAAAATGGCCATTGCCGCCTCTATGCGTATGAACGCAGAAGGGATTAAGGTACAGATTTCTGGTCGTTTGAACGGTGCTGAAATGGCGCGTTCAGAGGCTTACAAGGATGGACGTATTCCATTGTCGACATTTAGAGCGGATATTGATTACGCTTTGGCAGAAGCCCATACGACTTATGGTCGTCTCGGTGTTAAAGTGTGGATCATGAAAGGAGAGGTTTATGGCAAAAGAGAGTTGTCGCCATTAGTAGGCCTTTCTAACAAAAAATCCGGTGGTAAAGCGAATTCTGGACGTGGCGGAAATAAGGCTCGTCGTAACAGAAAGTAATTTTTTAAAGACGAAAGAAGATGTTACAACCAAAAAGAACAAAGTTTCGTAAGACCATGAAGGGTCGCATGAAAGGTAATGCGGGCCGAGGGAATCAATTATCGTACGGGACTTTTGGTATTAAATCATTAGACTCAAATTTCTTAACAGCACGTCAAATCGAAGCAGCCCGTATCGCGGCTACACGTTATATGAAGCGTGAAGGATCGATTTGGATCATGATCTTTCCTGATAAGCCGATCACTAAAAAGCCTTTAGAGGTTCGTATGGGTAAAGGAAAAGGAGCTGTAGAATATTGGGCTGCCGTAGTTAAGCCAGGGCGCGTCTTGTTTGAGGTGTCTGGAGTGCCACTCGAAACTGCAAAAGAAGCTTTGCGTTTAGCGGCTCAGAAACTTCCTGTTAAAACGAAGTTTGTCATTTCCAGAGATTATCAAGCTTAATTTATTGACATTGTCATTATGAAACAATCAGAAATAACAAAAGCATCAACAGCGGAATTACAAGAGAAGCTGGCAGAAATAAAAAAAGAGCACAGCGATTTGCGCATTGCTCATGCCATCTCTCCGTTGGAAAATCCAATTCAACTCAGAGGGCTCAGAAGAGCTGTAGCGAGAATTGCGACCGAACTAACTAAAAGATCAGTACAATAATTGTGCGCCACTGAAACATGGAAAAAAGAAACTTAAGAAAAGAACGAATCGGGGTAGTGACCAGCAACAAAATGGAGAAATCTATTGTTGTAAGCGAGGTTAAAAAGGTAAAGCACCCGATGTACGGAAAGTTCGTGTTGAAGACCAAAAAGTATGTCGCGCACGACGAAAAAAATGACTGCAACGAAGGGGATACTGTTCGTATTATGGAGACTCGTCCATTGAGCAAGACCAAATGTTGGAGACTAGTAGAAATTATCGAAAGAGCTAAGTAATCATGATACAACAAGAATCAAGACTAAAAGTAGCTGATAACACTGGAGCCAAAGAAGTTCTTTGTATTCGTGTGTTAGGCGGGACCAAAAGAAGATACGCTTCTATCGGAGATAAAATCGTGGTTACCGTAAAAGAGGCAACACCAAACGGAAATGTCAAAAAGGGAAGCGTTTCGACTGCAGTAGTAGTACGTACCGTAAAAGAGGTGCGTCGTCCTGACGGATCTTACATCCGTTTTGATGACAACGCCTGTGTTCTATTGAACCCACAAGGTGAGATGAGAGGAACACGTGTTTTTGGTCCGGTTGCCCGTGAGCTTCGTGACAAGCAGTTCATGAAAATTGTATCATTAGCACCTGAGGTGCTTTAAAGCAAAACCAAATGGAAAAGCTAAAGATAAAATCAGGTGACCTAGTATTGGTAACCGCTGGAGATCACAAAGGCAGCGAAGGAAAAGTCCTTCGAGTGCTTAAGGATAAAAACAAAGCAATCGTAGAAGGGGTTAATCTTGTGAAAAAACACCAAAAACCTAGCGCTGCTAGTCCTCAAGGTGGGATCACTGAAATGGAAGCGCCTATTCACATTTCAAACCTTGCCGTTAAAGATCCTAAGTCAGGTGAAGCAACACGTGTTGGGTTTAAAATGGAAGGTGATAAAAAAGTCCGATTTGCTAAAAAATCGAATCAAGTATTATAGTTATGGGATATACACCAAGACTTAAAGAAGAATACAAGAGCAGAGTGGTTTCTGCCTTGACCGATGAGTTCGGTTACAACAACGTAATGCAAGTGCCAAAACTCGAGAAAATTGTAGTTTCTCGTGGTGTAGGAAGTGCCGTTGCGGACAAGAAACTCATTGAGTATTCAGTAGATGAATTGACCAAAATTACAGGTCAAAAAGCTGTAGCGACAATTTCTAAAAAGGATGTGGCCACCTTTAAATTGAGAAAAGGTATGCCTATCGGTGCAAAAGTTACCCTACGCGGTGAGCGTATGTATGAGTTTTTGGACCGTTTGATCACTTCAGCATTACCACGTGTACGTGATTTTAACGGTATTAAATCCACTGGATTTGATGGTCGTGGTAACTACTCTCTAGGAATCACTGAGCAAATCATCTTCCCAGAGATTGATATCGACAAGGTTAAGAAAATTGAGGGTATGAATGTTACCTTCATCACTTCAGCCCATACCGATCAAGAAGCGAAATCATTATTAACCCAGTTGGGATTACCATTTAAAAAGAACTAAGATGGCTAAAGAATCAATGAAAGCCCGCGAGGTAAAAAGAGCAAGAACGGTAGCAAAATACGCCGCAAAGAGAAAAGCTTTGAAAGAAGCTGGAGACTATGAGGCTTTGCAAAAATTACCAAAAAATGCATCTCCAATCCGCATGCACAACCGTTGTAAGTTAACTGGTCGTCCAAAGGGTTATATGAGAACATTCGGAATATCACGTGTGATGTTCCGTGAAATGGCAAATCAAGGATTAATTCCAGGTGTGCGTAAAGCAAGCTGGTAAGATTATATAAACCGGGTGAAGGTTTCTAATAAAAGAAAAACCACATCCATAACAAACAGAACATGAACACAGATCCAATTGCAGATTTCTTAACACGCGTTAGAAATGCAAGTCTTGCCGGTCACCGCGTAGTTGAGGTGCCTGCATCAAACATCAAAAAGGAGATCACTAAAATTCTTTTTGACCAAGGCTTTATTTTGAGCTACAAGTTCGAAGAGGGAAAGAATCCTCAAGGAACTATCAAAATCGCTTTGAAATACGACAAAATCACTAAAGAACCTGTAATCCGTCGCCTTCAGCGCGTGAGTACTCCTGGTTTGCGTCAATATGTGGGCGCTAAGGATATGCCACGTGTTTTAAACGGTTTGGGTATCGCCATCATCTCAACTTCAGCTGGGGTAATGACAGGCAAACAAGCCAAAGCTCAGAATACCGGTGGGGAAGTACTGTGTTACGTTCATTAATCTAAATAAGACCAAGAAATGTCACGAATAGGAAATAATCCCATTGCGATTCCAGAAGGCGTCACTGTAACAGTCAGTGGCCAAGAAGTCACAGTTAAAGGGAAATTAGGTGAGTTAACTCAAGAATTCGACGCAGTATCGATCGTTGTTGAAGAAGGTCAGGTTTTAGTAACACGCCCATCAGATGCAAAAGATCACCGTGCAAAACACGGTTTGTACCGTGCTTTGATTAACAATATGGTTAAAGGTGTTTCTACAGGGTGGACTAAACAACTAGAGCTTGTAGGGGTTGGTTACCGCGCGAGCAATCAAGGAAACAAATTGGACTTGGCTGTTGGTTTTTCACACAATATCGTTTTGGATGTTGCCCCTGAAGTAACCGTTGAAACCATTTCTGAAAAGGGTAAAAACCCAATCGTAAAGTTAACCTCTCACGATAAACAACTTGTCGGTCAAGTCGCGGCTAAAATCCGCAGCTTCCGTAAACCAGAGCCTTACAAAGGAAAAGGTATCAAGTTTGTCGGTGAAATAATTAGAAGAAAAGCAGGTAAGTCTGCATAAGCATAGAGTTATGGCATTATCCAAAGAAGAAAGAAGAGAGCGTATTCGCTTTCGTATTAGAAAAACCGTAAGTGGGAATGCACAGCGCCCAAGGTTAGCCGTATTCCGCAGTAATAAAGAAATTTATGCGCAACTTATTGATGATCTATCTGGAGTTACTCTAGCTGCAGCATCATCAAGAGATAAGGATATTGATACGGCGAGTGTCAACAAGAGCGAAGCCGCAAAACTTGTGGGTCAAAGTGTTGCTCAAAAAGCCCTGAAGGCTGGAGTAACCGAAGTGACTTTCGATCGCGGTGGATACTTGTATCACGGTAGAGTTAAATCATTAGCAGAAGGCGCGCGCGAAGGCGGCTTAAAATTCTAAAAATATGTATCAAGATTATAAAAACGTAGAACTAGTTAAGCCGGGCGGACTCGAATTGAAGGATCGTTTGGTCGGGGTGCAGCGTGTAACCAAAGTGACCAAAGGAGGACGTGCTTTTGGATTTTCTGCCATTGTTGTGGTAGGTGACGAAAAAGGAGTGGTTGGCCATGGTTTAGGAAAGTCGAAAGATGTAGCCAGTGCTATTGCAAAGGCCATCGAAGATGCAAAGAAAAACTTGGTGCGTATCCCATTGAATAAGGCAACTTTGCCCCATGAACAAAAAGGGAAATACGGTGGAGCCCGTGTGAATCTTCTTCCAGCTGCTGCGGGTACAGGAGTTATCGCTGGTGGTGCTGTTCGTGCCGTGATGGAAGCTGTAGGAGTACACGACGTATTGTCTAAATCTCAGGGTTCTTCAAACCCGCACAATGTGGTAAAGGCAACATTTGACGCTCTACTTCAATTGCGCAGTGCTGAGACAGTAGCCAAGCAACGTGGTATTTCTTTGGATAAATTATTTAAAGGTTAATCAAACAGTTATGGCAAAGATTAAAATCACTAAGGTTCGCAGCGACATCAATCGTCCTGAAACCCAAAAAAGAACGCTCAAAGCACTTGGATTGAAGAAAATCGGTCAGACTGTGGAGCACGATGATACCCCGACAATTATGGGTATGGTAAGTAAAGTTAATCACTTGGTTTCTGTCGAAACCAAATAAGAGATACAGAAATGGATTTAAGTAATTTAAAACCAGCTGAAGGATCAGTTAAAAAAGAAGCGAAACGCGTCGGACGTGGACAAGGTTCTGGTAAAGGTGGTACCGCAACTCGTGGTCACAAAGGAGCGAAATCTCGTTCGGGTTATTCTAAGAAACTCGGTTTCGAAGGGGGGCAAATGCCTTTACAACGTCGCGTACCTAAGTTTGGATTCAAGAACATCAACCGTAAGGAATATCAGGGGATAAACTTGGATACCCTACAAGGGCTTGTAGACGATAAAAAGATTAAAGACACTGTTGATTTTGAAACCCTAGTGGTTCTTGGTCTTTGTGGTAAAAATGAAATGGTTAAAATTCTAGGCCGTGGTGAACTGAAAGCTAAGCTTTCGATAAGCGCGCATAAATTTACCGCTACAGCAAAGGCTGCTATTGAAGCCGCAGGAGGAACAGCAGAAACCCTATAATCAACTGGAGGAATGAAGTTTTTTGAGACCTTAAAAAATGCCTATAAAATTGAAGAGTTGCGCGATCGTATCGCCCTCACTTTAGGATTGCTATTGGTTTATCGATTTGGAGCGCAAGTCGTTTTGCCTGGAATCGATGCTGCAATGCTCAGTGATTTTGCAGGTCGCTTTGATGATGGTGGAATTGGTGGATTGCTCAACGCATTTACAGGAGGGGCATTTGCTAACGCCTCGATCTTTGCCTTGGGGATTATGCCGTATATCTCAGCCTCGATCGTTGTTCAGTTAATGCAAATCGCTATACCTTATTTGCAAAAGCTTCAAAAAGAAGGCGAAAGTGGTCGTAAAAAAATCAATCAAATTACCCGTTGGTTAACCATCGGTATTTGTTTGGTTCAGGCCCCAAGCTACCTAGCAGGTTTACCAGCCTTAGGGGTTCCATCTGAGGCTTTTGTCATGGGACAATCGGCATTATTTTATGTTTCTTCTATCACAATCTTGGTGACCGGTTGTGTGTTTGCGATGTGGTTAGGAGAAAAAATAACGGATAAGGGAATTGGTAACGGTATTTCAATATTGATTATGGTTGGAATTATCGCTCGTTTACCATTGACTTTCGCTCAGGAATTTGCTTCAAGAGTTTTTGAATCAAACGGAGGAATGATCATGATTCTGATTGAATTGGTGATTTGGTTTGTGATTATTTTACTGTCAGTGCTTCTTGTGATGGCAGTGCGTAAAATTCCAGTGCAGTATGCGCGTCGTACGGCATCAGGGACTTATGAGAAGAATATCTTCGGAGCCCGTCAATTTATCCCTTTAAAGCTCAATGCTTCTGGGGTAATGCCAATCATCTTCGCTCAAGCGATTATGTTTGTGCCCTCTGCCGTAGCGAGTTTGTCAGAAAGTGCTTTTGCTCAGACCATTCAAGCTAACTTTAGTGATATTTTCGGTTTTTGGTATAACCTTGTGTTTGGTGTGTTGATCATCATCTTCACCTATTTCTACACGGCGATTACTGTGCCTACGAATAAAATGGCCGATGATCTAAAACGTAGTGGTGGATTTATTCCAGGAATCAAACCAGGAACTGATACAGCAGAATACCTCGATCGTATCATGTCACAAATAACGTTGCCTGGATCAGTCTTTCTAGCCTTAATAGCCATCTTCCCGGCATTTGTCGTTAAAATCTTGGGAATTCAACAAGGGTGGGCCCTGTTTTATGGGGGAACCTCATTGCTGATTATGGTCGGTGTGGCTATAGACACCATGCAACAAGTCAATTCATATTTATTGAACCGTCATTATGATGGTTTGATGAAAACCGGTAAAAATCGTAAATCAGTAGCATAATGGCCAAACAAGCAGCAATAGAGCAAGATGGAACGATAGTCGAAGCCCTATCTAATGCCATGTTCCGAGTGGAACTTGAGAATGGTCACATTGTTACCGCCCATATCTCTGGAAAAATGCGCATGCATTACATTAAGTTACTTCCAGGAGATAAGGTTAAATTAGAAATGAGCCCTTATGATTTAACAAAGGCTCGTATAACTTATAGATACTAAGAAAATGAAAGTAAGAGCTTCCATTAAAAAACGTAGTGCCGACTGCAAAATCGTACGCAGAAAAGGGCGCTTGTATGTTATTAACAAAAAGAACCCAAGGTTTAAACAAAGACAAGGATAATTATGGCAAGAATCGCAGGTGTAGATATCCCGAAACAAAAAAGGGGTGTAATCGCGTTAACGTATATCTTTGGAGTGGGCAAAAGTCGTGCTCAAGATATCTTAAAGAAAGCTGGCGTCAGTGAAGACAAAAAGGTCAGCGAGTGGAACGATGATGAAATCGGTGCCATTCGTGAGGCTGTAGGGTCATTCAAGATCGAAGGCGAATTACGTAGTGAAATTCAATTGAACATCAAACGTTTGATGGACATCGGTTGCTACAGAGGTATTCGACACAGAGCTGGACTCCCACTTAGAGGACAACGCACAAAGAATAACTCCAGAACCAGAAAAGGAAAACGTAAAACAGTTGCGAACAAGAAAAAAGCAACTAAATAATTTCTAGAGATATGGCAAAGTCTAGTGCAAAGAATACGAAAAAGAGAAAAGTGGTTATTGAAGCGACTGGTGAGGCACACATTACCGCATCATTCAACAATATCATTATCTCCTTGACCAACAAAAACGGTGATGTGATCTCATGGTCCTCTGCCGGAAAAATGGGTTTTAGAGGCTCAAAGAAAAACACACCTTACGCTGCTCAATTAGCTGCAGAAGACGCTTCTGCTGTTGCTCACGAAGCAGGATTGCGCAAAGTAAAAGTGTATGTGAAAGGTCCTGGTAATGGAAGAGAATCCGCTATCAGATCGATTCACAATGCGGGAATTGAGGTGACAGAAATTGTCGATATTACGCCAATGCCGCACAACGGGTGTCGCCCACCAAAAAGAAGAAGAGTATAATTAATTAAGTATCAATCGGAGGAAAACGAAGACTAAAGGACGACCTTAATTTAGATTTTCCCTCCTAAATCAAAACAAAATGGCAAGATATACTGGTCCAAAAACTAAAATCGCTCGTAAGTTTGGTGAAGCCATCTACGGTGAAGACAAATCATTTGAAAAACGCAATTACCCTCCAGGACAGCACGGACAAAACCGTCGTCGTGGTAAAAAGTCAGAATACGCTGTTCAGTTAGCTGAAAAGCAAAAGGCTAAATATACTTACGGGATTTTAGAGCGTCAATTCCGCAACCTATTTAAAAAAGCGACAGCTGCTCAAGGCATTACCGGTGAGGTTTTGCTTCAACTATGTGAGTCGCGTTTAGATAACGTGGTTTATCGAATGGGCATTGCGCCAAGTCGTAATGCAGCCCGTCAATTGGTGTCTCACAGACATATCACTGTAAACGGTGAAAAGGTAAATATTCCTTCTTACCAGTTAAAACCAGGCGATGTCGTAGCGGTCCGCGAAAAATCAAAATCTTTGGAAGCGATCCAACAATCTTTGGCTAATTCTAGCCACGTTTTTGAGTGGATCACTTGGAATGCTGATAAGAAAGAAGGAACTTTTGTTTCTGTACCACAGCGTCTTCAGATTCCTGAGAACATCAACGAGCAGTTCATCGTCGAATTGTATTCTAAATAATTTTAAACACACCTTCAAGTTATGGCAGTATTTAGTTTTCAAAAGCCTGATAAAGTTATCATGATCAATTCAACCGATTTCGAGGGGAAATTTGAATTTCGCCCATTGGAACCGGGATATGGATTGACTGTAGGTAACGCTCTAAGACGTGTACTTCTTTCTTCTCTAGAAGGATTTGCAATCACATCGGTGCGCATCGAAGGCGTGGATCACGAATTTTCGACTATTCCAGGAGTGGTTGAGGATGTTACCGAAATGATTTTGAATTTGAAACAAGTACGTTTCAAAAGACAAATTGATGAAATCGATAATGAAACAGTAACCATCTCTGTTTCTGGTAGTGATAAGTTGACTGCAGGGGATTTCCAAAAATTCATCTCCGGTTTTCAAGTTTTGAATCCAGAATTGGTCATCTGTAATATGGATGCTAAGGTGAATTTGAACATTGAGTTGACCATCGAAAAGGGACGTGGTTATGTTCCTGCCGAGGAAAACAAAAAGGCAAATGCTCCTTTAGGAACTATTTTTACGGATTCTATCTACACCCCGATCAAAAATGTTAAGTACAGCATTGAGAATTTCCGTGTAGAACAGAAGACCGACTACGAAAAGTTGGTTTTTGAAATCATGACTGATGGTTCAATTCATCCAAAGGATGCTTTGACAGAAGCGGCGAAAACCCTGATCCACCACTTTATGTTGTTCAGTGATGAGCGCATTACTTTAGAGGCGGATGAAATTGCGCAAACTGAGACTTACGACGAAGAGTCTTTGCACATGCGTCAATTGCTTAAGACAAAATTAATCGACATGGATCTATCGGTTCGTGCTTTGAATTGTCTCAAAGCTGCAGAAGTAGATACCCTTGGTGACTTAGTATCGTTTAACAAAAACGACCTAATGAAATTCCGCAATTTTGGTAAGAAATCACTTACTGAACTTGAAGAATTAGTCAACATCAAAGGATTGAACTTTGGTATGGATTTGTCAAAATATAAATTAGATAAAGACTAGTTTCTTTAGAAACGTCGATAAAGTATAAGTAATGAGACACGGTAAGAAAAATAATCATTTAGGAAGAAAAACGGCGCACAGAAAAGCGATGTTGGCCAATATGGCGTGTTCCCTTATTGAGCACAAGCGCATCAACACCACTGTGGCTAAAGCCAAAGCTTTAAAGCAATTTGTAGAGCCTTTGGTAACTAAATCCAAAGAGGATACTACGCACAATCGTCGTATTGTTTTCTCTCGTCTGAGACAAAAAGACGCAGTGACTGAACTTTTCCGCGATGTAGCGGTGAAAGTTGGTGATCGTCCAGGTGGATATACCCGCATCATTAAATTGGGTAACCGATTGGGAGATAACGCAGATATGGCTTTGATAGAATTGGTAGATTACAACGAAACCTACAATGTAGGTAAAGCTACCAAGAAAAAATCAACCAGACGTAGTCGTCGCGGTGGAGCAGCAGCATCTGCACCAGCCGCTGCCACTGCTGCCGCTGCTGTTAAAGAGGAAGAATAACATGATGAATAAATCATATTCGAATAAAGGGACTAACCATTTAAGTTAGTCCCTTTTTTTATATATTTTTGTAAAACCCTTTTTTGAAAATGAAGTATACGACACGAAAAGATGCACTAGTCCTATTAGCCGATGGGACTATTTTTTATGGTAAATCTGTAGGAGGAAAGGAAGGAACTGCCTTTGGTGAGGTTTGTTTCAATACTGGGATGACCGGTTATCAAGAAATCTTTACTGATCCGTCTTATTTTGGCCAAATCATGGTCACGGCCAATGCCCATATAGGAAATTACGGAACACACCCTGAAGAAGTAGAATCGGATGGAGTGAAAATTGCAGGCTTGGTGTGTCGCAATTTCAGCTATCCTTTTTCAAGAACTTCCGCCGATCAGTCTTTGGAAGACTTTTTAAGTAAAAACAATCTTTTTGCCATTAGTGATGTCGATACACGGGCACTTGTTGCCTATATCAGAGATAATGGGGCCCAGAATGCCGTAATTTCTACACGTGTGGATGAGATTGAGGCTTTAAAAAAGGAACTCGCTCAGGTTCCAGACATGAAGGGGCTGGAGCTTTCTTCAAAAGTTTCGACAAAAGAGCCTTACACCGTGGGTGACCCAGCGGCTAAATATCGCGTGGCTGCCTTGGATCTCGGGATAAAGAAAAATATTTTAAGACACTTGGCAAGTCGAGATTGTTATGTCAAAGTCTTTCCTTACGACGCCAAATTTGATACCCTGAAGGAATTTAATCCCGATGGTTATTTTTTGAGTAATGGCCCAGGAGATCCGGAACCACTTACCCAGGCCATAGAAACGACGCGCGCCATTTTGAATGAGGGGGCCCCTGTTTTTGGCATATGTCTCGGACACCAAATTCTAGCCTTGGCCAATGGTGTTTCTACCTTTAAAATGCACAACGGCCACAGAGGGATCAATCACCCGGTCAAGAATTTATTAACCGGAAAGGGCGAAATCACCTCACAAAATCACGGTTTTGCTGTGAGTCGAGAGGAAACTGAGGCCCACAGTGATTTGGAGATAACCCATTTGCATTTAAATGACAATACGGTGGCGGGCATTCGCGTAAAAGGCAAGCCTGCATTTTCAGTGCAATATCACCCAGAGGCTAGCCCGGGGCCTAACGATGCCACTTATTTATTCGATCAATACGTGACCAGCTTGGCTGACAAGAACTAATCGTTTCGCAGGCTGTGATACAGCCCTTACTTTTGTATATTCGCATTCGAAAAATAATAAACTATGAGCAGTATAATTGAGATACACGCACGTCAAATTTTTGATTCAAGAGGAAATCCAACAGTGGAGGTTGATGTTACCACCGAACACGGTTATGTGGGCCGTGCCGCGGTACCTTCAGGAGCTTCGACAGGAGAGCATGAGGCCGTAGAGCTTCGTGATGGAGGAAAGGAGTATATGGGAAAAGCGGTACTCAATGCCGTGGCTCATGTGAATGGTGAAATCAGTGATGCCCTATTAGGCCTATCTGTTTTTGATCAAGAGGGTATTGACCAGATCATGATTGATTTGGATGGAACCAAAAATAAAAGTCGCTTAGGGGCTAATGCTATCTTAGGTGTTTCTTTGGCGGTAGCCAAAGCAGCGGCAAATGAGCTAGGCTTGCCACTCTTTAGATATGTTGGTGGGGTTAGCGCTAAGACTTTGCCAGTCCCTATGATGAACATCATCAATGGAGGTTCTCATAGTGATGCACCAATCGCCTTTCAGGAATTTATGGTCATGCCCGTCAAGGCTCAAAGTTTCACTCATGCCATGCAAATGGGATCAGAAATATTTCACAATCTTAAGAAGGTATTGCACGATCGTGATTTGAGTACAGCCGTAGGTGATGAGGGTGGTTTTGCCCCAACATTAGAGGGTACAGAAGATGCGCTAAATACTATTGCACAGGCCACTAAAGCCGCGGGTTACACCCTAGGCGAAGAGGTGATGATTGCCTTAGATTGTGCTTCTGCGGAGTTCTATGAAAATGGAATTTACGATTACAGCAAATTTGAGGGGGAAACCGGTAAGAAAAGAAGCTCGAAGGAACAGGCCGATTATTTGGCATCACTTTGTGAGCAATTTCCCATCATCTCTATAGAGGATGGCATGGATGAGAACGACTGGGAGGGGTGGAAATATCTCTCAGAGCGCATCGGTGATAAAGTTCAGCTGGTAGGTGATGACTTATTTGTGACTAATGTCGAGCGATTGTCTCGAGGAATTGAGCAAGGTATCGCTAATTCAATTCTGATTAAGGTAAATCAAATCGGAACTTTGAGCGAAACTATTGCGGCAGTTCACATGGCTCAAAATGCAGGCTACACAGCTGTAATGAGTCATAGAAGCGGAGAAACAGAAGACAACACTATCGCTGATTTAGCTGTAGCGCTTAATACAGGTCAAATCAAAACTGGATCTGCCTCCCGCAGTGATCGTATGGCAAAGTACAATCAGTTATTGCGTATAGAAGAAATTCTAGGGGATTCTGCGGTTTATCCAGGCCAAAAAGCCTTTAAGGTTTAGGTCATTTAAAGTATACTTTTTAAAGGTTAATCCTTTAAAGAAATTTATTGGCTGATCACAGCAGCAATGCATGCCTGATGCCCTGGTGTAGGCGCCCTTCGATTTATGATTTTTTTAACCCTCAACTGTGGGTCACTTCCCACAAAATCCGGGCGAAATTTCGTAATTTAGCGGCGCTTTAATGCTAACCTTAACAATTCACAACCTATGTCTCAAAATGCAACTTTAGAAGTCGGAGGAAAAAAGTTCGAATTTCCTGTTCTTCAAGGAACAGAAAATGAACTGGCCATTGACATTGGGGCTTTGCGTACAGTAACCCAAGGCGTTACAACCATTGACCCAGGATTCAAAAATACCGGAAGTTGTGAGAGTGCGATAACTTTCCTGGATGGAGAGCAGGGTATTCTGAGATATCGTGGTTATTCTATTGAAGAATTGGCAGAAAAGGCTGATTTTCTGGAGGTAGCATATTTGCTTATTTTTGGTGAATTGCCCACTAGAGATCAGTTACAGCAGTTTCACAATGATATTAAAGAGCAGTCCATCGTTGCTGAGGACATGAAAAAAATCCTAGACGGTTTTCCACAGGCAGCGCACCCCATGGGCGTTTTAGCTTCTCTAACTAGTGCTCTAGTGGCTTTCAACCCCAGCTCGGTAAATGTGGATAGTTCCGAAGACATGTACCGTGCGATTGTCAAGATTATGGGTAAATTCCCTGTCTTAACGGCTTGGACTTATCGCAAAATGGCCGGTCTTCCGCTAGACTACGGAGATAATAACCTAGATTATGTGGATAATTTTTTGAAGATGATGTTCAAAAAACCACAAAGCGAATATGTGAGTAATCCTGTGATTAAATCCGCCATGATCAAGTTATTGATCTTGCATGCAGATCACGAACAGAACTGTTCAACCTCGACTGTTCGTTTGGTCGGTTCATCGCATGCCGGTTTGTTTGCCTCGCTTGCCGCAGGAATTAGTGCTTTATGGGGCCCACTGCATGGAGGGGCGAATCAAGCGGTAATTGAAATGCTTGAGGCCATTAAAGAAGACGGTGGTGATACCAAAAAATACATGGCCAAGGCCAAAGACAAAAATGACCCATTCCGATTAATGGGCTTTGGCCATCGCGTTTATAAAAATTTTGATCCTCGTGCCAGAATTATCAAAAAGGCAGCCGATGAGGTGTTAGAGGACTTAGGGATCAAAGATCCTGTTTTAGATATCGCCAAAGGTTTGGAAAAGGAAGCTTTAAGTGATCCCTATTTCGTAGATCGCAAGCTTTATCCGAATGTTGACTTTTATTCGGGAATCATTTATAGAGCCCTAGGCATCCCCGTACAAATGTTTACACCAATGTTTGCCTTAGGTCGTTTGCCTGGTTGGATTGCTCAATGGCGCGAGATGCGCTTGCGCAAAGAACCCATTGGTCGCCCGCGTCAGCTTTATACCGGAGCTACCTTGCGTGCGTTTAAGGATATCGATTATCGTTAATCGAGGCATACCCCATTAATATTTTTATGGCATTTGATCTAAACATCCATGATGAAATAGGTCGTCTAAAAGCGGTTGTTTTAGGCGTTGCCAAAAGTAATGGCCCGACGCCAGACCTCAAGGATGCCTACGATCCAAAGTCTGCCGAACACATCAAAGCAGGGACTTATCCTTTAGAGCAGGACATGATTCAAGAAATGGAGGCTTTTGCTCATGTCCTGGAAAAGTACGGTGTTACTGTATTTCGTCCAGAAATCATCGAAAACTACAATCAGATTTTTACTCGGGATATTGCCTTCGTTATCGAAGATAAAATGATAATTGCCAATATCTTAGAGGATCGATCTAAAGAAATTGAAGCCTTGGAATTTCTAATGAATCAAATCGACCCAGAAAAAATTATAAGCTTTCCAGAGCACGCTCATATTGAAGGCGGGGATGTAATGCCCTGGGGTGATTATATATTTGTGGGGACCTTTAAGGACAAGGATTATAGAAAGTACATTACCGCCCGAACCAATATGGCTGCGGTAGAGCATCTTCAAAAACTTTTTCCGCACAAAAAGGTGATTTCATTTTCTTTAAAAAAATCAAATTTTGATCCTCGTGAAAATGCTTTGCACCTAGACTGTTGTTTTCAACCCATTGGTAAGGGCAAGGCCATCATTCATAAAGAGGGTTTTTTAATCGAAGAGGAATATCAATGGCTGGTTGACTTTATTGGGCCAGAAAATTTATTTCATGTGGATAAAGAGGAAATGTATCACATGAATTGCAATGTATTCTCTATTAGCCCAGAGGTTATCGTTTCGGAAGAGGGCTTCACGCGATTGAATTCTTGGTTGAGATTACATGGATTTACTGTAGAAGAAATCCCTTATTCAGAAATAGCCAAACAAGAAGGATTACTGCGTTGCAGTACCATGCCACTTTCAAGAGCATAGTCAGATTTAGCAAAGACTATCGACTGTTAAATCACTGCATTAACGTCCTTCTTGCTCTAGAACCTGAGTCTTTTTCTTTAAGAATTTAAGCACCACATAACTGAGTCCAGTTAAAACAGTTCCATAGATAAAGAAAAGGTTTCCATCGCGGTAGGTTCCACCGTTTAAGTAGGCACCTGTAATATCAAATAAACAGAAAAGGATAAACATAGCGAACAAACCATTTTTCTCCTTTTTCAGTACTTTTTTCCAGCTGAAGCTCAGGTTTGGTTTTACAAACTGACCCAGTGCAGGAATAAAGGCGGGAACGCCCTCGGCCCAGCTGGTGTATTTTTCACCAAATTTGCGTCGTAAAAATTGTTCTTCCGCAAACATAATTCGCTCGTAATACAGCCAATAAAACAGGATAAAGGAGACGTTAAACCAAATGTTGCCCGTAAGTAAAGCCAGTCCCCACCACATGAGGAAATTTCCTAAATAAAGTGGGTGTCTCAAAACAGAGTAAAGGCCTGTGGTATTTAGCGTTTCAGCAACTTGCTCTTCTGTATTGCGTCCAGAGGTAAACTTTGGGGTATGCCCCACGGTGTAGACCCGAACCAATAGACCAAGAGTACAAACGCCAAAACAGATCATTTCGAAATAGGGATCAAACCAGAGCTGGTCGCCTTGCAAAAAATAGGCCTGTGGATTTAGTTCTTTGTAACAGTAAAGAGCATAGCCCAAAACTAGGATAATGATGGGAAGATTACTGCGGTATTTAAATAACCACACCCCTTGTTTTTCAAACTCTTCTTGTAATGCCATAATTGATTCGATTGTTCTTGATTAGTATGCCGGGGCAATTTCGTAAAAATATATTTAAAAGCCCTTTCAAAACTCTATTTTTGCAGTGCGGGATTTTGGTCTCAAAGACAAAAAGTGAAATGTATGGCGCAGATAACCAATACCATTTTAATGATTCGCCCAGCGGTTTTTCGGATGAACGAAGAGACGGCGGTTAATAATTATTTCCAAAATTCATTAGGACAATCTCCTGAACAGGTCATTGACAAGGCAAAAGCAGAGTTTGATGCCTTTGTGACGCTGCTCAGGGATAAAGGAGTTACCGTTATAGTAGTGGAAGATGACCCAGCCTTGGATACCCCCGATTCAATTTTCCCGAACAACTGGATTAGCTTTCACAGTGATGCCCGTGTAGCGCTGTATCCCATGTTTGCTGAGAATCGTCGTCGCGAGCGCCGAGAGGAAGTACTTGAAGCTGTAGAACAGCATGGTTTTGTCATCAATAATATAATGGATTACACCGATGCTGAATTAGAGGGTGTTTTTTTAGAAGGGACAGGCAGTATGATTCTTGATCGTGAAAACCACACGGCTTATTGCGCTTTGTCCCCGAGAGCAGATGAGGAATTGTTTTTGGAATTTTGCGATGATTTTGATTATTATCCAGTAGTGTTTAAGGCCTATCAGACTGTCGGCCAAAAGCGAGAAGCCGTATACCACACTAATGTTATCCTATGTCTGGGTGAAGCCTTTGCCGTCATTTGTCTTTCTTGTATTGACGATGTTCAAGAGCGCAAAACTGTCATGGCACAACTCCAAGCGGACGGCAAAGAAATTATTGACATAACCCAGGAGCAAATGCACCAATTTGCTGGGAATATGTTACAGCTCATCGGCCATGGGGAAAATAGGCTTATTGTCATGAGTCAAAGCGCCTTAAAGAGCTTGACCCTGGATCAAAAAAAGCAATTAGAAAAACACGGAGCAATAGTGGCGGCAAGCCTTCCAACAATCGAAACCTGTGGCGGCGGAAGTGCCCGTTGTATGATGGCAGAGGTGTTCTTGCCTAAATCCTGAGGGACCATCACTCCAGGCCTGGAAATCGTGGCCTAAGCCGTATTTTTGACTTATATTTGACCCCTTTAACTTGCGAAATAAAAAATGATGAAGGCTGAGCATTTTTTGACCCAAGGCGTGACCCAGGCTATAGAAAATCTATATCCCGGCACAGTGGTACCTATTGAATTTCAAGCGACACGGAAGGATTTTTCAGGGGACATCACTTTGGTTGTTTTTGCCATGCTCAAAGTAATTAAAGGGCGCCCGGAGACCATTGGTGATCAAATTGGCGCATATCTTGTGGCTAATCTACCTGAGGTTACTGCCTACAACGTGGTTAAAGGTTTTTTGAATTTGAGCCTCAGCGATGCCTTCTATCTCTCGGCTTTTGAACAAATTCTCGCCACGGATGAATTTGGTCATGCAGCGCCAAGTGGCCGTGCGCTTATGGTTGAGTATTCCTCACCAAATACGAATAAGCCCCTGCACTTGGGGCATATAAGAAATAATTTATTGGGCTATTCTGTTTCCGAAATTTTAAAAGCAGCAGGCCATAAGGTTTACAAAACTCAAATCATCAACGATCGCGGTATTCACATCTGTAAAAGTATGTGGGCATGGCAGAATTATGGAAATGGCGAAACTCCCCAGAGCACGGGGCTCAAGGGCGATAAACTTGTGGGTAACTACTACGTTAAATTCGATCAGGTATACAAAGCCGAGCAAAAAGAGCTCATGACGCAAGGAATGACTCAAGAAGAGGCTGAGGCTCAGGCCCCTTCTATAAAAGCGGCTCAGCAGATGCTGCGCGCTTGGGAACAGGGAGACCCGGGAGTTGTGGAATTGTGGAAGACAATGAATCAGTGGGTTTATGATGGTTTTGACCAGACCTATGCACAATTGGGGGTGGATTTTGATAAAAATTATTTTGAGAGCGACACCTATCTTCTGGGGAAAAAGGACATCGAGCAGGGGCTATCTAGTGGTGTCTTTTACAAAAAAGAGGATGGTTCGGTTTGGTGTGATTTAACCGAACAGGGCCTAGATCAAAAATTAGTGTTGCGCAGTGACGGTACCTCTGTCTATATGACCCAAGATATCGGTACGGCGATACAACGTATGAGTGATTATCCAGAGGCCAACGGGATGATCTACACCGTGGGTAATGAACAGGATTACCACTTTAAAGTCTTGTTTATCATACTCGCGCGTTTAGGCTATTCATGGGCCCAAAATTTATATCACCTCAGTTATGGTATGGTTGATCTGCCCTCAGGTAAAATGAAGTCAAGAGAAGGTACGGTGGTTGATGCCGATGATTTAATTGATCAAATGCAGCAAACCGCCAAAGAGATTACCGAGAATCTTGGGAAAATAGAAGGTCTTTCAAAGGACCAGCGCAGCAAGCTGTATAAGACAATAGGTCTTGGGGCCTTGAAATACTACATCCTAAAAGTAGATCCCAAAAAGCGTATTCTCTTTAATCCTGAGGAGAGTGTCGATTTTCAGGGAAATACCGGACCTTTTATACAATACGCTTATGCCCGAATTCAATCCATTTTGCGCAGGGCCCGAAGTGAATATGCTGAAGCCCTGGGCAACAATCAATGGACTGATTTGAGCCTTGCGGATAAAGAAAAATCTTTGGTTAAAACCTTGATGCAGTACCCCGATAAGATTCAAGAAGCAGCACAAGCCTACAGTCCTGCACTCATCGCGAATTATACTTATGATCTGGTTAAGGAGTTTAATGCCTTTTATCAGAACGTATCCATACTTGGGGCGAGTGAGGATGCTGTTTTGAGTTTTAGAGTGTCCTTAGCCGATAAGGTGGGACAGGTGATTCAATCTTCTTGCCGTTTACTGGGTATCGAGGTGCCGGATCAAATGTAGCAAACTTACCAACTGACTTTAAACGCTAAATTAGGCGTGAACCCAAGGCTATAGGTGTCAATAGTGCTAATTTCTGGATTGCCTGAGGCATTTAGACCGCCACGAAATCTCCGGCCTAATATATTCTCTTGATCTGTTAGGTTCAACAGACCGAGATTCACTTGATATTGGATATTGTTTTGTGACCAAAATTGGTATTCTGCGGCAAAATCCATCCTAAAATAGGGTGCTAGACGCAGGTCGTTAGGTGCTTCATATTCTGGAACATAAGCCCCTAATTCATCGATGCTTAAACTTCCAGTGGTATCGGTATAAGGCAGGCCGCTATGCCAATGGCCCCCTAAAGACAATTTGACTTGTTTGATGCGCGTATTAAGTGCCCATTTAAATTGATGGGTAATATCGATATTGTTGGGGAACTCCGCGGGTAAAAAGTCTGAGAAATTATAGTTGTTTTGTGCCCAAGTATAACTCATCCAAAGGTCAAAATCACCTAAAGATTTTTGTCCTGCACACTCGATGCCACTGGTTTTATACCCGCCCAATGCCCTCTGGAATTGAAATTGATTTTGAAAAAGTTGACTTTCGGCGCTGAGGTCGGTTACATTTTTTTGATAAGCTGAGGCATTCAGCAAGAGATCTGCATTTTTATATTGCCAGCCAAAGTTCCACTGCGTTCCTTTACGAAGAGGTTTGGTCTGCCCATCGGCCAAAGACCAGCGTCTTTTTTCAATGCCTAAGAAATCACTTTGTAAGTCCACGCGCTGACCAATAGCCTGATGTCTTTGTTCGTAAGACAGACTTAAACTTTGATTCTGACTTAATTTATATTGCCCCAGTAATGTGGGTTCAACCAGGGTTTGATTTAATTTGGGATAATGGCTTGCCCGCCCAGCAATCGAAACTGTAAAGGGCTGAGTAGTCGGACTAAATTTCCAGTCCAAATACATCATGTGGCTGCGCAAAACCTCGGTTTTAGAAGAGAAGAACAAGGGTGTATTGACCTCTTGTTTGTTGCCAATACCGATTTCGTTAAAATTATAGGTGGCCTTGAATTTATGAAGGGGCAAGGAGACTTCATGGGTGATCCAAGCGTCTAAATCCAAGACCTTGTTATCTTGTTTTAGGGTTTGATTGCTGAAAAATTCCTGATTTAATGCTTGTAAGCTATATTGATTTGCTGAGATTTTGGCCGAGGTTTTATGGCCATTGGACCATCGGTGGTCGGCAAAAAGCCCAAAAACATTGGACTTTTGTTCGACCTTGTTAATTTTTTCAATGGCCCCCAAAGCTTCTGTAAATTCAAAGTGATTTTCAATGAGCATAAAGGCTAATTTGACTTTGGTCTGCTCACTTAGATGATAATTAATTTTACCCCCTACATCGAAAAAGTAAAATTGTTCTTTGAAGTCAACTTGCTCGTAGGCGCTATTGCTTTGGTTATTGGTGATTTCCGTATCCTGGAACATCCGTCCAAAATAACTTTCATACAAAGGTGTCGGCAACCATCTGCTGAATGAGGTTCGCCCAGCCAGCTTAACCCCAAGTCGATCACTCGCCCTAATGTCTGCGGCAAATTGGGTGTCTAATAGGTTAATACCATAAGTAAATCTGGTGGTTTCCGCCAGGTCATCACTACTGCTGATATTCATACTTCCCGAAACAAAATTTCTAAATTTTCCAGGGGCATGAGCTTTGTATACCTCCAGCTTTGTGCTTAAAAAAGGGTTGAAGGCCGAAAGTAGCCCAAAAAAATGACCGTATTGGTACATGCGAATTTCCTCCCAGCTGATATTGTTTTCGTCATTGGCGCCTCCGCGAATATTAAGGGTAGAAACCGTTTCATTGCCGCTTTCAATACCCGGAAGCGCCTGAGCAAACCACAGGGCATCATTTTGTGTTTGTCCTGGAAGTAAACCAAATGCTTCAGTATTGATCACATAATTACCTTGACCACGCTGTACTATACCTGTAGTAAGAAAACGGCCGATACTTACTGTTTCAAGAGTGGTGGGATCATTTTGACTGTAGAAAATAGGGCAATAATTATTTTTTATTTCATTCTGAGATACAATCAAAGGCTTTTGGCCAATATAGCTGATACGCAGGTCTCCTTTGAGTTTATTGCTTTCAATGAAAAACTTGCCGTTTTGATCTGTCAAAGTCCCAAAGGACGTGCCCATAACTTGCACCGTAGCCCACGATAAAGGCAG
>JALRAI010000130.1 GCA_023258055.1 Flavobacteriaceae bacterium
AATATCCACCCCTTCATAGCCTTGCCAGGTCCCTGTATGATAATCATTGGACCCAAAATAACCGTCAATTAAGGCGCTCGGTCCTCCTGCGCTGTATTGATTGGCAAAAGCCGTCCGAGGGGTTAAGCGGCGCAAAGGGTCAATCTTTATAAATCGAGTGGTGATTTCTGCACTTTTTTTACCGAATTCATTCTCTGCATAAATACTCAAAGTAGCATCCTGGGTCAGTGTTATGGGACTTTCATATTTTTTGGCCGAGGCCCCATTCAAACGATAAAAGATCTCGACCTCATCGTCGATATGGCCGAGCGTTACATTGGTGCTCCCTTTTATCGCTGTACTGCCTGATTTGATAAATGGCGGGACCACTAAAATTTCTTCAGGCCCTAAATCAAGTCGCGAATGCGGGCTGTTCTCAGGCGAGCTCCCCCAATCACTTGGCTCCGACCCCATATAAAATTCAAGGGTTCCTCCCTGGGTTAATGCACTGTGGGGAATAGTGGTCTTATCCCAGTTTTCTCCATTGAGTTTGACGGACTGTACATATGGATAATTACGCTCATTGTTATAGGCCACAATATTGAAGATTTCATCGCCGACTTGAATTTCGGCCCGATCCACAAGAGGGCTGCCCAATAAATATTCTGGGTTGCCTGGAGCCATGGGATAAAGTCCGAGGCTGTTTAAAATATACCAGGCACTCATTTGGCCACAGTCTTCATTTCCTGAAATACCATCTGGAGTGGGGTGATAAAGCTCAGTTAGGATTTGGCGTATGCGTTCTTGACTTTTGTGCGGCTTTTGTACATAATGATAGAGATAGGCCATATGATGACTGGGTTCATTGCCATGGGCGTACTGTCCGATCAATCCGGTAATATCTTGTTGATCCCGTCCTGTGGTGGCTGACCCTGTGTTGAAGAGCTTGTCGAGCTCACTTTCAAAAACCGAAGGGCCACCTATAAGCTCAATGAGGCCCTCAACATCGTGCGGTACAAAAAATCGATACTGCCAAGCGTTGGCTTCGGTGTAATTAAAGTTTACTTCATAAGGGTCAAAGGGACTAAACCAACTATTGTAGTTTCGAGCGCGCATAAATCCAGTCTGCGGGTCAAAGACACTTTTGTAGTTTTGGGCACGCTCCATAAAATAGACGTAGTCTTTGTCTTGTCCCAGGGCTTTGGCCATTTGTGCGATGGTCCAATCGTCATAAGCATATTCAAGGGTTTTAGAGACACTTTCACCCTCAATTTCTAAAGGGATATAGGAGAGCTGCTTATAGGATTTAAGGCCTAAATGATCCTGAAGGGCACTGTGCTTCATGGCCTCAAGTGCCTTTTGAGCGTCGAACCCATCGAGTCCTTTGAGGTAGGCATCGGCGATAACCGAAACTCCGTGATAACCAATCATACAACCCGTGTAATTTGAGGCTAAATCCCAAATAGGCATAATCCCACCTTCATCATATTTGGCCATTAAAGTCTTCACAAAATCCACGCTGCGCTCGGGCTCAATAATGGTGTAAAGGGGATGCGCTGCGCGAAAGGTATCCCAAAGAGAAAATACAGTATAGTAATTAAAAGTAGTATCTCTGTGAATTTTTAAGTCCATCCCACGATAGCGCCCATCGACATCTTGATAAAGGTTAGGGGCGATCATACTGTGGTAAAGACTACTGTAAAAATTGGTTAAATCATTGGGCTCTTTTGCGGCTATTTTTATTTTGAGCAGTTGATCTCTCCATAATTTGTCTGCCTCAAAACGCATTTGATCAAAACTCTTCCCTGCCGCTTCAGCGAGGTAGTTTTCAAAGGCCCCCTCTAAATCTACAGCTGAAATACCCACTTTGACCTCGACAGGGCTGTTTTCCAGATTGTCAAAGCGCAAATAGGCCATTTTTAGGTCATCCCGATATTCGTAATCCAGAGACTCCTCTAAAGTTTGACCTGGCTCACGGTTTATTGTTTTAATGGGATGAGACAATTTGATATAAAAGTAAAGGCGCTGATCTTCGGCCCACTCTTTTGAGTGTCGATGACCGCGAAGTGTATAGGGATCTACCAGTTCAAGCTCTGCCGAGATTAGCTCATCGCGATGCGCCAGATCAATGACCAGCAACTGAGGGTGTTGCAGTGAATACTCATATTTGTGGGCCCCTGTTCTTGGGCTGGTAGTCATCGAAGCTAACAGGTCTAGGCTGTCTAAATAGACTTGATAAAATCCTGGAGTAGCTTTTTCGTTTTTGTGGTCAAAATACTGGCGATATCCCCCCGGGGCTTCAGCGCCATTATGCCAGGATTTGGTTCTAGCCGGCATTAAAAGAATGTCCCCGTAGTCGCTCACCCCCGTTCCGCTCAGGTGGGTGTGGGAGAAGCCATAGATATATTGGTCACTGTAGTGATAACCACTACAGCCATCCCAGCCTTCCAATCGCGTATCAGGACTTAATTGGACCATCCCAAAGGGCGTGGTGGCTCCAGGAAAAGTGTGGCCATGACCTCCAGTGCCGATAAAAGGATCGACATAAGTTAAAGGGTCAAAGTCAGCTTTAATTGCGCGAGGCTTATCGAGGTTACAAGCGCTGATGATCAGCAGGGGCCACAGCCAAATAATTTTTTTCATGGGCTCAGTTGATTGGTTCAAGTTACAAAAAGACGTTAAAAAAACGCAAAGGAAGTGGGCACTTATCCGTGCAGGATTATATTTGTCAAAAAAAATGCGCTGGATTATCTTTTTGTTGTTTTACGCTTTGGTAGATTTTTACGCCTACCAAGGGATTAAAACCCTGACCAAGCATCCATGGGCCCCATGGGTTTATTTCGGGACTTCACTGATTGTTTTGGGCTTATTTTTGGGTC
>JALRAI010000131.1 GCA_023258055.1 Flavobacteriaceae bacterium
ACCCGGGGCTTTAGGTTATCGACTCTATATTGGGAGCTCTCCTTTTAACGCCGATGTTTTAGACGGGGGTGTATTTACCGATAACGCCACCTTTGTCTTGAATTTTGAGTCCAACAACACTTATTACGTGAGTATAGTGCCGTTTAATGAGGCCGGCGATGCTTTGGGATGCTTGCAAGAATCATTTTCGACCATTTTGGGCTGTGGGCCGTTTTACGACCCCGACACCGGGGAGCTCACCTCTTTATATCCGGATATCGATTTTCCAGATCAAGTAGGCATCTGTAACAATCAAGTTCCTTATCGCGTTGAGGCCCCTGGGGTGGCCGACGGCTATAGATGGTATCGCGAGCAGGGCTCTGACGAGCTTTTGGTTTCCCAGGAAAGCGGGCTTGATTTATATCAAGAAGGCAATTACCGCCTAGAGGCCTTTAACACTATTACTTATGCGGGAGAGAGTATAGAGTGCACTTACATCAAAGAGTTTAGCGTCTCTTTTTCGGGGCCTGCCAGTGTAAACCAAACCCTGGTGACGCGTCAAGGCTATAGTTTTTCTGTGGAACTTTTGGTGAGTGGTCCAGGCAGCTACCAGTACAGTTTGGATGGCGAAAACTTTCAGTCAGAACCTATTTTTAGCGGCCTGCCTGATGGCGATCTGATTATTTATATCAATGATTTGAATGGGTGTGGGACCATTGAACACTTGGTGCGTCTTCGTTTTCCCCCCAAAGGCTTTCCGCCTTATTTTTCGCCTAATGAAGACGGGATCAATGACCTTTGGGCCTACGAACCACCCTTGATTAATCCACTGCCGATTTTAAGGACCACGATTTTTGATCGCTTTGGCAAAACGCTTTACCGATTTAGTCCAGATCAGCCCGGATGGGACGGTCGCTACAGGGGTATTGAGATGCCCGCTGATGGGTATTGGTATCAAGCCGAAACTCATGACGGTGCATTATACACCGGTTATTTTTCACTGGTGCGTTAATGACTCAAAGGCAGTTCTAGGGCCACAAATGGATGCTCGCTTTGTTTAGGGAAATAGAGGGTGCCGCCTGTTTTTTGATACCCCCTGTTGTTATAAAACTTCAAGTTTCTCGGGTTTTGGCTAAAGGTGTCCAGTCGGACCGAGGCGCAACCGAGTTCACGGGCATGATCTTCTGCAAAATCCATTAGTGTTCTGGCGATATTTTGCCCCTGATGCTGAGGGTGCACGGCCAGACGGTGCACGTAGAGATGTTTGGATTCAGGAACGAGCCAATCCATAGTTTTGTATTCGGGGTCCATTTCAGTGTAGAAGGAAACGCATCCCACAGGTTTATCATCAGCGATAAAAACATGGAGTGAGTTCTGATTGAGGTCCGATAAAAAAGCCGCTTCATTAGGATAAACTTCATTCCACTGATAAATACCTTGCGTGATCATATGCCTGGCGCAGGCACGCGTGAGGTCTAATAAAAGCGCGATGTCAGCTTTGACGGCTTGTCGGATCATGCCTTAAAATTACAAAAGAATTGAGGTTCACGCGCGTCTTTAGGTCCCAGTTTGAGCAGTTTTGGAATATGACAGCTGTTTGGTGGTAAATCGGGATTTTTTATTATTTTCGCAAACACTTTACGGGGATGTAGCTCAGCTGGCTAGAGTGCTTGACTGGCAGTCAAGAGGTCGTGGGTTCGAGTCCCATCTTCTCCACCGAAGTTTTAAAGCCTTGCAGTGATGCAGGGCTTTTTTGTTTGAAATAACGTACTCCTAATATGCCTAGAATCTTCCTTTTAAGCAACTTTCAGACAGTTGTGAGACAGTTAATCTTAAAATGAATTTAGAATGGGTTGAGTTGAGGTGTTGCTAAAGAATGTTATTTTTAAGGAGAAATATAAATACAATGAAAAAACTACTGCTCGTTAAACTTACTTTTCTCATTTGTTTTTCTGCTATAGCCCAAACAAGTGCATTGTCTCCAATACAATTAGAGCGAAAAGTATTTTTGGATGCTAAGGTCAAAAAAAGCAAAACCTACCTCATCGCCTCGGCCGCTGTGCTCACAGGAGGTATTCTGAGTTTGACTTCAGACAACAAAGCGACGTCTGTAGGGCAAAGTGCCTTTATCGTCGGTGTTTTTGCAACCCCATATAATTTAGTTCGTTACGGTCTTTGGACCCGAAAAAGAAATAAATTTTATAAAAAACACAACATCGTCAGGCCGAAAAAATAATGCATACAACTCATTACTGGCAAATAAGCCCATACGAATGAAAAAGCTCCTTTACTGAGCCTCAAGTTTTCTCCCTATCGTACCACAAAGTTCATATTGGCACTTCCTTTGTCACCTTCAATCGAGAGGAAATAAGTGCCTGAGGCTAAACGCACTGGAATATCCACCGAGTCCCCTGAAATTGAGCCCTGAAGCAATACGCGCCCATTGGTGCTGTGGACAGTAAAGGTTCCGCTCTGTGGTTGAGACAAACGAACATGCAAGGCATCATGGCTGTTTACGGGGTTGGGATAAATGGCGATGTCCATTTCGTTTTGTTCTACAATACTCAAAACATTACACTGCATCGGCGCTGGATTAAAGTCTGCCGGGAACGCCGCTTCAAAGGTTTCAATTCCAGTCAAAGGCCAAATGTCTGTATTGATGATCACGTTATCTGGGTTAATTAGACAAAACGTAGGGTATGCGCTGATGCCAAAATTCGCATCTACAGCTTCGCCGCCACCTTCGTTGCTTACCGCTGGAGCATGATTATAAGGACCACCATAAGTCTCTTCATACTGAATGACTTGTGCATTGTT
>JALRAI010000132.1 GCA_023258055.1 Flavobacteriaceae bacterium
TGCATCTTCACTACGCCTGTAGGCACTCATTGCCACATATCGATCAGAAAAATGAGATAAAACCAAACCCGCCCACCAAAAAGAAGGATCGCGATAAGTCAAAGTCGCATGAAGCACTCGCGCAGGACCATTTGCTGGCTTATATCCACCTAAGTAAACATCTCTGGAGCCCAAGCGATTCCTGTCCGAAATCACATAATTATACGTCCTGTCCTGAAAGCTCGATTCCAATACACCATTTTGGGGCTCAATGAGATTAGTGCCCGCGAGAAACAGACGCGCTTTTCCGATATACTCATGCCGACTATATACATGAACAGCAGACCAAGTTAATCGTTCTCCAATGGCGCATTTAATGCCAGATCGCAGCCCAATGCCTAATTGACTTAGCCCTGACAGATGCTGTTGTACCAGTCCGCTTTGGCCCATGGCCGCGCGCACATGATCAGAATAAAAAAACCCGTTTTGGCGTAAATTTTTCTGGTAATGGACAAATGGTTTAACCACCAAATCGAGCCCTAATGTTTGGTATCTCAGCTGACCAAATAAGCCCGTGAGCTGCGGTGACCGCTGAATCATATTTCTCTGATTATGGTATCGAGAATAAATAAACGTCTGTTCCACCAGGGGTAGTTGTTGATCGTATACACCCGTGAGTTGACTGCTGAGTTTTGTAGACCAATAGTGCGCCCAATGTATTTTGGCCTTAATCCCACGATGCCATTGTCGGTCGCTAGCCCCATAAGAATCGTAAGCCTCATTAAAAATTCCATGGCGCATATGTCCCACCCTTCTCGAGGTCGCACCTGTATAGCCCAGTTCTAAATTTAGTTTACCCTGTTTGAATTCTTGATCGAATTGCACTAAAGCTTCCAGCATCAAAGCCGTCAAGCTGTAATCGTAATCCATCTTATCGCCTTGATAAAGGGGTTTATTTCTGGAATCAATATTGTTCCACGCCCCGAATGGATCAAGGCCTTGATAAAAATTATTGCGATCGTAGTAAAATTCACCTCCTAACAGGTCTGATATCTCCGCAAAGTTTTGTTGTCGTGACCATCGGCCAAATAATGAAAGACTTAAACTTTGACTTTTCTTTATCCTGCGTCTAAAACCCATGCGCGCTTGATATTCTAAAAGTCTGCTGGTTTGATTCTGAATAATATACTGGCTGTCGCCCTGGGGCCTTAGCTGATTTGCGGTGTATAATTCAGGCCATGAGATTTGTCCGTCAGACTCAAATTTTTGCTGGGCTGTATAAGCCCGATAATAATCATAAGCAGAAAGCGGTTCTTGGTTTAAAAAATAACTCGGCATCTGGCTGTAATGATTGCCCAGTGGGTTAGCTCCAGAGGAGTAATTCAGTCGGCTTTGACCAAAATCACCCGCGATGACGCCCAAATGAATCGCCCATTTACTCTTTAAACTCTTAGGACTATATAGACTAACCACACCTAGAGGAAGTCGACTAAATCGCTCTCTTGCGTTTCGCCAAGTATTGTTTTGCCAGCCCCAATTAGGGTTATATCTGTGCCCTTTTAAGTCCAAAGCCTCACGAGTCAGCGGTGCGGTCATACCTCTAATAACTGGAGTATAGGCCGTTAAAACCCCCAGGCTAATGCCTGAGTCAAATTGCTTTTCCACGGCCATTAAGCCCCCTAAAGCTTTATAGCTATTGCCTTGGCTAAGGCCGCTCAAACCATCTCTCGCCGAAACCAGTGCTAACACCGACCAACCCTTTTGTTTGGGCATAATATATTGCAAACTGTACCCCCACAGATAACTTCGGTTGCCCGTCTGCACTTTCATTCTGAGTCCTGGGTTGAATTCATCGGGTCGAACACCCACATAGGTTACCCCGCCCAATCGACCAAAACCCGAGCTTTCGGGATCGTACTGATTTTGATTTTTGCGATAGCGCATGGCTTGATTTAAGCCTGTGAGCATACTCCACTGCATGGAGCCACTCACAGGATCCTGCAAGTCCATGCCCTGAAAGACCAGGCCTTTTTGGATGCGGCTAGCCCCCATAGGGCTGTAGAACACTGCACCAAAGTCAAATTGCTCAGCTTGAGTAACCGGATCTCCATAAGCATTTAATGGCCCAGAGATAATGGCCTGATCGAAAAAGTCATCATATTCAGAAATCCCGGACGTGGTCTCTTGCTCTAAATGATCTTGAATCCGCCATTGTAAGGCAATCACTATGGGCGTATCTAATTGATTTATGTCTACAGGTATTAGCTGGGTTTGATAATTATCGTGTTCGGCAATAAGGGTCAAAATCTTTAGCCCCCCATTAATGTCCTTGTTGTCGGCCCTTTTGGCCCTAACTGCCGGTAAACTCTGCGCTTCATTCAATTCTCTTGCGTGCACATCCAATTCCCACTGCGCAATGTCAATTTTAAATAAGCCCTTTGCGTCACTGATGGCCTTAAGGTCACTGCTCGAGGAATCTCTTATGATTACATTGGAGATTGGCCGCCCACCTTTGGCGTCAATAACACGTCCTTGAAGCCTAATCTGCGGATATACATGCGGCCCAAAAAGAAGAAGTAAATACATCCAACGCATAGAAAATGTCGGGTTACTTCTGGAGAGTTTTCAGCAGTCTAAGCTAAACTATTCGGAAAATAATTTCGAATTCTCGACTACCTTGGTGGCCCATTTTACAAAAACACAAGCGACAATTTATGAAAAGACACTGCTTTACCACCTTCCTTTTACTGAGCCTAAATTTTTATGCCCAGG
>JALRAI010000133.1 GCA_023258055.1 Flavobacteriaceae bacterium
TTGTACTGTAGTGTCTAACTATCAGCAAAGCGATGTAGACTTTTTACCCTTAACTGTAGATTACCGCGAAAAATTTGCGGCTTCGGGACGTTATCCTGGAGGATTTTTTAAGCGTGAGGCACGTCCGAGCGATGGTGAAGTTTTAACCATGCGACTCGTGGACCGTGTATTGCGTCCACTCTTCCCAAAGGACTACCATGCCGAGACTCAAGTCATGATACAACTCATGTCTCACGACGAGGATGTAATGCCAGACGCATTGGCTGGTTTAGCGGCCTCTGCAGCTATTCAACTTTCGGACTTCCCATTTGAATGTCCTATTTCTGAAGTTCGCGTAGGACGTGTCAATGGCGAATTTATCATCAACCCTTCCCGCGCACAACTCGAGGAAAGTGACATCGATATGGTGATCGGTGCCTCAGAAGACTCAGTGATGATGGTTGAGGGGGAGATGAAAGAAATTTCTGAAGAAGAAATGACCCAGGCCATCAAAGCGGCTCATGAAGCCATTAAAGTTCAGTGTGCCGCACAGGTTCGATTGGCAGAAGCGGTCGGTAAAAAACCTACACGTGAATACGCTCCAGAACGTGAAGACGAGGCACTAGCCCAAAAAATTCACGACATGGTTTACGACAAAGTATACCAAGTGGCTAAATCAGGTTCGAGCAAGCACGAGCGAAGCGCGGCCTTTGGTGAAATCAAAGAAGAGGTAAAAGCGAGCTTTACAGAAGAAGAGCTCGCGGACTTTGGCGGGCTAATTTCAAAATATTACAGTAAAGCTGAAAAAGAAGCAGTACGCGATTTAACCCTCAATGAAGGATTGCGTTTAGATGGTAGAAAAACCACAGACATTCGCCCGATTTGGTGTGAAGTGGATTATCTTCCCTCTACTCACGGATCAGCTATTTTTACCCGCGGGGAAACTCAGGCGCTAGCCACAGTGACCTTAGGGACTTCAAGAGAGGCCAATCAAATCGATATGCCCTCATATGAAGGTGAAGAAACATTTTATTTGCACTATAATTTCCCTCCTTTCTCTACCGGAGAAGCACGTCCAATACGTGGAACCTCTCGTCGTGAAGTCGGTCACGGAAATTTAGCGCAGCGCGCCCTTAAAGGAATGATTCCTGCAGATTGTCCTTACACCGTACGTGTGGTTTCTGAAGTGCTCGAGAGTAACGGAAGTTCTTCTATGGCCACCGTGTGTAGTGGTACTATGGCCCTTATGGATGCTGGGGTACAAATGAAAAAGCCTGTCTCTGGTATTGCCATGGGTCTGATCTCAGGCAAAGACGGCAAATACGCGGTATTGTCTGACATTCTTGGGGATGAAGATCACCTAGGTGATATGGACTTTAAAGTAACAGGTACAGCCGACGGTATCACCGCTTGTCAAATGGACATTAAGGTCAAAGGTTTATCTTATGAAATCCTTGTCAATGCCTTAAAACAAGCTCGTGATGGTCGTCTGCACATTTTGGACAAACTCGTGAGCACTATCGCCACGCCAAATGCCGACGTTAAGCCGCACGCGCCAAAAATGGTAACCACCACTATTCCTAATGAGTACATCGGGGCCCTTATTGGACCTGGCGGAAAAGTCATTCAAGAGCTACAGAAAGCGACCAAAACCACTATTGTGATCAATGAAGATCCGGTGACTGAGGAAGGTATTGTAGAAATTCTTGGTACCGACCAAGCGGGTATCGATGCGGTATTGGCCAAAATCGACTCTTTGACTTTCAAACCTGAGGTAGGAAGTGTTTACGAGGTAAAGGTCATTAAGATTCTTGATTTCGGTGCCGTTGTTGAATACAACGAAGCGCCAGGAAATGAGACCTTACTTCACGTTTCAGAACTCGATTGGAAACGCACTGAAAACGTCACAGATGTAGTCAATATGGGTGATATTTTTGACGTGAAATACATGGGAGTCGATCCTCGTACCAAAAAAGACAAAGTATCGCGCAAGATTCTTTTACCAAAACCAGAGGGCTATGTAGAGCGCCCACCGCGTGACGACAAACGCTCTGGTGGTCGCGGAAGGGATCAACGCGGGGGACGCGACAATCGCGGTAACCGTGATGGTCGTCAGCGCCGCGACGATCGTTCAGATCGCAACAACAGCGAGGATTAATTACCCCACAATCTTTTAGGCCAAAAGCCTAGATTAATTAAGCCCTGACCCCAATGGTCAGGGCTTTTTTTTTATTTGCGCTCTAATTATTGTTACCGCCGAGCATGAGCCTGAAGTCTTCCCCTCTTTTTTTTTCACTATTTCGCAAAAAAATACAAAGGCTTTGTAACATTTTTTAAAATCATGCGTATAACTGAGTACATGACTACTTTAAACCTCACTCGATAATTCTTCATGAGACAGTTAAAAATTACCAAGCAGGTCACCAACAGAGAGACCGCGTCACTCGACAAATACTTACAAGAAATAGGAAAAGTTGATTTGATTACCGCCGATGAAGAGGTGGAACTCGCACAGCGCATAAAAGCCGGAGATCAACGTGCTCTAGAAAAACTCACCAAAGCGAACCTGCGTTTTGTAGTCTCAGTGGCCAAGCAATATCAGAATCAAGGACTTACCCTTCCTGACCTCATTAATGAAGGAAATTTAGGACTCATTAAAGCCGCCCAACGATTTGACGAAACTCGAGGATTCAAGTTTATCTCTTATGCGGTTTGGTGGATCAGACAATCTATTTTGCAGGCTTTGGCTGAGCAATCGAGAATTGT
>JALRAI010000134.1 GCA_023258055.1 Flavobacteriaceae bacterium
GCCACAGAATACTTCAAAGGCTTTTGGCCCTGGGAATTTGGGGCTGAATTCATGCAGGGCCTCGGCGGGGTGCTCGGGTCTTTAGGGGTTTTGTTTCTCGGATTCATCATGACCAAGTATATTGTTTTGGCCCTAAGCGCCCCGTTTATGAGCGGGGTGGCAGAGCGCATTAGGACCCATTATGCCCCTGAACTCCGGCCTAATAATGATCATCAATTTTGGGCTTTACTTTGGAGAGGCTTGCGCCTTAATCTGGGCAATTTAATTCGGGAAATCGCTTTGACCCTTTTGCTGTTTATTCTGAGTTTTATTCCGCCCTTTGGCCTGATTACCACTCCTTTATTATTGCTGATTCAGGCTTATTTTGTGGGTATTGGTAATTTAGATTACAGTCTTGAAGCCTTTTTTAATTACCGCCAAAGCAAAAGCTTTATGAATCAACATCGCGGCTTAGCTGTCGGCAATGGATTTATTTTTAACTTGCTGGCCCTGATTCCATTTGTAGGGGTCATTATTGTTTTGCCACTATCAGTCAGTGCTGCGGCAATTACTGTGTTCAGGCATACCGACCTCATCCCAAATGAGAACCATATTATGAATTAAATTTTGCTGTAACTATGCTCAAAAAAATCATCACTTCTATAGGGGTACTTGTCGCAGGCCTTATCGTACTGGCCTATGCCACCAACACCGATTATCTTTTAAAAGCGGTGCGCACCATTTATCTAAAAGGGCATACTACGGCCTTTTTGGACGATTACCACGAGTTTGACAACAGAACCATTCCTGCGGGCCCTGTGAAATATTCTTGGCCAAAACATGAGGGGTACAACACGAGTAATGCTTCTGATCGCCTTGAAAAAAAACATCAGGAAATGGGCACCATCGCCTTTGTGGTGATTAAAAATGACAGTGTTTTTTACGAGCATTATTACCAGGGCTATTCGGATAGTTCGAATACCAATTCGTTTTCTATGGTAAAAAGCATGGTCTCTGGTCTGCTGGGAAAATCCATTATGAATGGTACAATTAGGAGTTTAGATCAACCCGTCGGAGACTTTTTTCCAGAATTTTCTCAGGGGCTAGCCGCGCAAATGACCGTAGGAGATTTATCTTCCATGTCCTCGGGAACTAACTGGGACGAGCACTATTACTCTCCGCTTTCGATTACTACACGGGCCTATTTCGACGATCACCTGCGCGATGTGATTCTCAATCTCAAAGTCGTGGACACGCCCGGACAAAAATTCAAATACGCCAGTGGAGATACCCAGCTCCTGGGTATGGTCTTGGAAAAAGCCAATGGCAAAACCTTAAGTGAGCAGCTTACCCAGTATTTCTGGCAACCTTTAGGGGCCGAGCACGACGCCTTTTGGCAGCTGGACTCTGAGGAATCGGGCATCGAAAAAGCATACTGCTGTCTGGCCTCAAACGCCCTAGATTTTGCACGCTTTGGCAAGCTATACAAGGACAAAGGCAATTGGATGGGCACACAAATTTTGGACACGGCTTTTGTGGAAAAAAGTATTACCCCGCGCTTTAAAGACTCCCCGCAATATGGCTATGGCTGGTGGATGCACCCCCACATGGGGAAAGACTTCTTTATGATGAAAGGGCATCTCGGTCAATATGTTATGGTCAATCCAAAGGATAATGTAATTATTGTTCGCTTAGGTCATTTGCATTCTAAAAGAGGGCAAAGTCGTGACTTCGGTGATGATATTCCCGTTTATATAGAAGAGGCTTATAATATGCTTGAGCAGGCTGGGTTAAATTGATTTTTTTTTAAACCATTTCGTCTTACAAAAAAAAGCGGGCCCGATGGGCCCGCTTTTTACTTTAACACGACTAAATGTTATGGTTTTTGATCTGCTTTAAACCTACTCCTTGATAAAGGATTTAATGTGGGTTTCTTCATCATCGGTGACCTCAATCATATAGAGCGCTGATGGAAGTTCCCGAACATCGATGCTGCCATCGCCCACTTTACCCTGCATCACGCGTTGCCCAAGTACAGAGTAAATCGAATAACTTGCCTCCTGGCTTAAGCCCGACATCGCAATATTGATGAAGGTTTGGGCAGGAACTGGTGCAATGGTCAGCTCATCGTATTCAGATCCTCCAAATTCATCTGCAAAATCACGCGTTTGCAGTGGCACAATGCCCTCCATTAGGTTTGAAGCCGGGTCACCAGTAATCACCACACAATCGATGTAAACTTGGTCATTATTACTCGAGGCGTCATTTTGAAAACGGAAAGACAGATTGTTCGGGCTGTTAAAATTCGCCGTATTAAAGGTCACGATCGCCTCATAAACAGTGCCATTGCTAAAGTCACTGCCTGCCACATAGGCCACATAGGTGATCCACGATCCATTACCGTCTTGGATTCTGAGCCAAAAGTCTTCTCCGTTATTCATGCCAACTCCGACAAACAAGAAGCGTACGCTAAAAGTGGTATGGGCCGACAAATCAACACTATTGAGCGTCATCGAAGAACTAACTCCGGAGTTGTCCCTAATTCTGATTGAGGATGTGGGCTCAGGACTCCAAGTCCCTGAATAATACTGACAGTCGCTACCGCCATCAATCCAATCACCCCAGCCGTTTTCAAAACACTCCTGATGAACAATAACACTGTTGCTGGCTTCATTTACATTGACAATACGGGTGTCAGAACTCGTATTGTTTGAACTGTCACTGACCGTGTAGGTTAAAGTGTAGGATCC
>JALRAI010000135.1 GCA_023258055.1 Flavobacteriaceae bacterium
TATATGAATAAGAAAAACACCCAAAATTACAAAACTCAAGGTATGAGTAATTCTTTGAGGGATGGCCACAACAAAGGCCATAAATAATATCATCACACTCACGGCATTACACCCTTCAACAAGCCGAGCCACTGGGGTGTCCACAACTGAGATGACTAAATTTCCTGTTTGCTCCCAAGGGGCTATTTGGGCGCTGAACCCTAAAAAAGTCAGTAAATACTCTACCTGCTGCCCCACAAGGTTTGTGATTGGATCAACCATTAGTCCATTTTCAGCCCAAAAATCAAGGGCGTAAAAATAGAGTCCACTCATTACACCATAGGTGCCAAAAAACACCAGCAAGAATTGCCAAACAGGTCGATAAATTTTCCACAAATCAGTCATCAGCTCAAAGTTAATTTTTTATCCATTAGGAATCCCATTTTATCCGTAGCCATAACGCAATATTTAAATACCTTTACATAAAATTTGAGTGATGAAAGCGCTAAGGGAAGCCGTCCAAAAGCTATTGCAAAATGAAACGGAATTGTTTGAAACAAAACTCCAAAAGCTTTGTGATTTATTACAAAGCACCCTACCCCATTACACCTGGGTCGGCTTTTATTTTGCCAACTCTGAGCAAAAAACGCTTCATCTAGGGCCATACGCTGGAAGTGCGACAGACCATACCTGTATCCCTTTTGGCAAAGGAATTTGCGGACAAGTTGCTGAGTCCAATGATTATTTTTTAGTGCCTGATGTAAAAGCACAGGATAACTACATCGCTTGTAGTTTGAGTGTAAAATCCGAATTAGTGGTGCCCTTATTTCTCCAGGACAAAAATATTGGTCAAATAGATATCGACTCCGATCAAATTGAGGCCTTCTCAGAGCAGGATGTGCATTTTTTACAATGGGTAAACAGCCAAATAGCCCAGGTTTGGCCACAAGGTTATATTCCTAAAGAAATTCATGCCTAAACCGATCAATCAAAATCAGCTTCAAAAAGGCTTAATCCTCAATGCCTATCCCGATAGCCTTGGGGGCAGCCTGGCTTATCTGGTCAAACTTTTGGCCCGTGAAGAATTTAAGGGCGTGTTTGAAAATTTATACCTGCTGCCCACGATTTTTAACTCAGACTTAGATCGAGGATTTTCTATTATTGATTACAATTTAAACAAGACCCTAGCAGAAGATAATGATTTAAACCAGCTCAAATCCATGGGTATTAGTTTAAAACTCGACATTGTTTTAAATCATCTCTCCGTTGGCTCACCTGAGTTTCAGAGTCTCATGACCCTGGGAGATCAATCCCCTTTTGTGAACTTTTTCATCGACTGGAATGACTTTTGGCAAGGACAGGGTGCCCTGAATGAGCAAGGTGTGATTGTGCCCAAACCCGAGTTTAAAGAAAAATTATTCACCCGTAAGCCAGGCTTACCTGTGTTACAAATCCCTTTTCCAGATCACAGTTTTAGACCTTATTGGAATACGTTTTATCAAAAGATAAAACTCTTAGAAGAATTTAAAGAGGCCGCCTGTCAAGATTTGGCAATAACAATTGAGCAAGCTCAAATCCTGCACAGGACCATCGAGCAAAAACTCATTAATGCAGAAAACCCAACTCAGGCAATAATAGCATTGGGCTATGAAATAAAGGACGTTGTTCCCCTGATTCGTGAGCACCTTACTTTGCTCGGCCAAATGGATCTCAATGCTGATGGGCCAGAAGTTTGGACCTATTATCAAGAAACCCTCGAAAAACTCAAAGGGTATGGCGGACAAATCGTACGACTAGACGCCTTTGCCTATTTGCATAAAGCAGTTGGCGCCTCTAATTTTTTTAACACGCCCGAGACATGGCAGTATCTGGGGCGACTTCAAAAAATGGCTCAAGCCTTATCCCTTGAAGTCTTGCCAGAAATTCATGCACAATACGGCAAACACCTTCATGATCAAGTGAGCGCTCAAGGCTTTCCCATCTACGACTTTTTCTTGCCTGGGCTGATCATCCACACCATAGAAAACAAAGACAAATCACCACTGCTTTTGTGGGCGGATGAGATCCAACAAAAAGGCTTTAAACTGATCAATATGCTCGGATGTCATGACGGCATACCCCTACTAGATTTAGACGGGGGGCCGGAGCAGTCGGAATCTGGAAAAGGACTGCTCACAACTGACCAAATAGAGGACTTAATCGAAAAAGTTGTGCGCACTTTCGCTGTATGCTTTGCATGTGGTAGGTTGGTTACATGTGGTAGTAGTGGTAAAAGGTTTTCGGACCGAAACCTCGAGAGACTTCGAGAGGTTGAGGGCGTAAAACATGCCAACCGCCTACGTGAATCAGGGAGTGACTGTACAGGTCACTCCTTACAACCAACCAGCCTGCACATGCATCCCACGTCCTGGGCACGACGTTAAACTGCGTCCCTCCACCTAAAGAGGTGGGAAGGACGTGTCAGAAGGAAAGTTTTCTGTCACCTTACACGAAGCTGGCGATAAAGTCAGTGTAGTGTAAGAAAGGGGCGGATACCAAGAAGGTGTCCGTTAGAGGGGTTGTGGTTCACTACGTGGATCACACATAACCTC
>JALRAI010000136.1 GCA_023258055.1 Flavobacteriaceae bacterium
CGAAAACTACCCGAGTGGTCTGTGCCAAAACCAATGGGTCCAAAAGTTAATTCATCCTCACACGAGCTGAGGCAGAGCACTAATATAAAGCTTATCAAGGCCGATATACGACCATATTTTTGATTTGAGCGATGCATTGTTTAAAGTATATGGGTTATGTTCGACTTAAAATTAATAAAAATAGATTGCTTTGCAGAACAACGCCGCTCGGCACGCGGCCTATTTTTAGATAGTGTTATATTTAGTTAGAATTACAATGAAAGCTATATCGTAAATAACACAGTAATAAGATGAAAACAAAATATCATAAATTCATTTATGTCGGGTTACTTCTTTTTGGATTTTCGATGACATATTTAATTAACTACGCGGGTAATGCGGATAGGATGCAGGAAATAATCGCAATATTTTCCAACCATTGCTACCATATTCATCATTGGATGATTTGCTTTTTCATCATTTTTATTCTTCTCATCGGTCATCATATTAAAAGTAAATTATGGCTATATGCCGTTATTATATTTCTCATAGGTGTGGCTCTTGAAGACATGATGTTTTCCGACTTCCTAATAATCAAAGACAATTGTCATGGCGAAAAACTGATAGAAATATTGAAAAAGAATCCTGGAACATAGAGGATATTATTTGTCTCTATTTCATAGGCCAATAGTTTATAAAAAAAATTAGCTGTTTAAAGCCTTGTATTATCTAACACTCTCATTATGAGGCGCTTTTAATTTGATGGTTAATCAAATATTCCTATATTGAGCCAAAAATTCACTATGAAAAAATTACTAAACCTTTTTCTGGCGATTGGTATTTCATCATTTTCGTTTTGTCAAACCACTGTGATTCCAGACCCTAATTTTGAACAAGCCTTGATAGATTTGGGGTATGACACGGCACCATTAGATGGTTCTGTGCCTACTGCAAATATTAATGCTGTAACTCTCCTGAATGTTCAGGCCAAAAACATTTCTGACTTAACAGGTATTGAGGATTTTGATGCTTTGGAACATTTAAATTGTGCCGGAAATCAACTCACAAGTTTAAATATTAGTAATAACAGCGTCCTGACTTATTTAGGTTGTTACGGAAACCAACTTACAAGTCTCGATGTAAGCAACAACCCCGCATTGGTTTTTTTGTCTTGTGGCGGAAATCAACTCACGAGTTTAAATTTAAATAACAATGGCGCCTTAAATGAATTATATTGTTACGGAAACCAACTTACAAGTCTTGATCTAAGCAATAATCCGTCACTCGCTTGGATAGTGTGTTATACAAATCAGCTTACAAGTTTAGATGTTAGAAATGGAAATAACACCAATATACTTGGCTTTGATAATTTTAATTCACTTAACAACCCTAATCTAACTTGTATCTACGTTGATGATATAGAATATAGTTCCCAGAATTGGCTAAACGTTGACCAAAGTTCCAACTTCGTAGAAAATGAGGCAGAATGTGAGGCGCTTGCAGCAGAAGATAATTTGTTAGATATTGCGTTAATTCTCTATCCAAGCCCAACGGATAGTTACTTATTTGTTCGAGGAGCAGCAAGCCAATTTTCAGCCACTGTCTATAATATGTTGGGCAAGCCAGTTCTTTTCACTAATAACACTGATAAAATTGATGTATCAGGTTTAGTGGATGGAGTTTATGTGATCAGAATATCTGATGGGGTGAATGAAACCCAGAGAAAGTTTGTAAAAAACTAAATAAATGAAAAAACTACTTTTCCTTTTTTTGGCTGCAGCAACTTTAAGTTGCAGTAAAGACGATTCAACAGAATCCCAGACCTTTTTTGAGAAATATGATGGTGTTGTTTGGGAGGAAGACGAGCCATATCCTGATTATATCTACCGATTACAATTCAATAATGAAATGTCACCAAGCATTTCATACTATGGCGAAGAGGATGGTTTTACAGACTGCGATACTGATTTAATCGAAAATACAGGCGAGTTGACCGAGGTCAATGAAAACAGCTTCGTGTTGTATATCGAGTATTTTGAAGGAAATTTAGATTACTCCTATACCATAACAGTAACGGCCACAGAAGGAGGAAGTAAATTGACCATCGTAGATTCAGACACTCCAGACGAAACGGACGTTTTTAATAGAACATCTTTAAATGATCCATGTCAATAATGCGGCGGCTTGGGCGCACACTATGGCGCGGAGCGCCTCGGCCTCACGGTCATCCCCGTCTCCGGCGGCATGACTGAGCGACAGGTGCAGCTCATCAACGACTTCAAGCCCGAGATCATCATGGTGACGCCAAGCTACATGCTGGCGATCCTCGACGAGTTCCGCCGTCAGGGGCTGGACCCGCGCGCCTCTTCGCTGAAGATCGGCATCTTCGGCGCCGAGCCCTGGACCAACGACATGCGCCGCGCCATCGTATCAAGTGAAAAGGTTTTCTCCACATATGGCTCAATAGAAATAACAATTTGATCTCTCCGTACTCCGGGAACAGCTGTAAGCACTATTTGGGCAATCTTTTCAATATCCGGAACATATG
>JALRAI010000137.1 GCA_023258055.1 Flavobacteriaceae bacterium
CTGAGTGTGGATCATTTGGAACACATGACTCAGGAAGATCTATTGGCCCTGGAAAACAGTCAGACCATGCCCGTGGCCTTACCCGGGTGTTCTTTGTTTTTAGACATCCCCTTTACTCCAGCGAGAGCGATAATCGATAGAGGTTTACCTCTGGCTATAGCTACTGATTTTAATCCAGGCTCTGCGCCATCGGGTAATATGAACTTAATTGTGTCTTTGGCCTGCATGCGTATGAAAATGACGCCAGCCGAGGCCCTGAATGCCGCAACCATAAATGGAGCCTATGCCATGGGTTTAGAGGCCACGCACGGATCAATTACGCGCGGTAAAAAAGCCAGTTTAATCCTGACTGATCCCTTAGAGGATTTCAGTCACCTCCCCTATGATTTTGGTCAAAATCATATTGACCAAGTTATTTTAAACGGACGCCTCTTGTGAAATACCTGAATTACATAAATCCCGAGTACATCGATCAAATTACGGTCAAAAGGCGCGGTGAACCGCGCCTAGGGGAGGTTCTAGAGCTCATCACAAGTGCGCCACAACTCAAGCGTTCAAATGCCCAATACTTACTGATCGGAATACCCGAGGACTTGGGGGTAAAAGCCAATGGAGGCCGTCCTGGTGCTGCCAAAACATGGGCGGCTTTTTTGAGTCACTTTTGCTCCATGGCGGCGGCACAAAATAGCCCAACGGATAAAGTTGCTATTTTGGGGAGTATTGATTGTCAGGATCTCATGGAACAAGGGGCGGAATTAAATTGGAGCGATCCTGAAGACCAAAAGACCTTTGATGAGCTTATTACAAGCTTAGATCATCGGGTAGAAACAGTCATTGAGCCATTGATAAGCGCAGGTTTTATTCCCGTGGTAATAGGCGGGGGTCATAACAATGCTCTTGGAATTTTAAAAGGGAGCGCCAAGGGGCTCAATCAATCCATGCACTGCCTCAATATAGACGCACACACTGATCTGCGCCCGGATGACTATCGCCACAGTGGCAATGGGTTTCAAAGAGCCCTAGTGGAAAAACACCTTGGCAGATACGGTATTTTTGGTCTTCACGAGCATACGCTTTCTCCAGGGATATCAAACTTCATTCAGCACATCAACTTTAAGCAGCACAAGTCCCAACATCAAGAGAATAAAACAATTGACTATCTCTCATTAAATAAGTGGCTAGATACGCCATTACCCCACAGAAATGAGCTTTTTGCCAAGTGGAAGGAATCCATTGTTGAGGATCACTTTGGATTGGAATTTGATCTGGATGTTATTGCCGATATGGGCAGCAGCGCACAAAGCCCCGTGGGTCTGTCTTTACAGGAGATTCGCCCCTTGGTAAGATCCATTGCGGGTCATGCGAACTTGCGCTATATCCACCTTTGTGAAGGCGCTCCGGAACTGGGGCTCTACCCTAGTCAGGTCGTCAAAACTTTGAGTGTCTTGTGCCTTGACCTCATGGTGTGAATCCGGGCTGTTGCACTAATTTTTATCGGCCAATAAAGGGACAAACTTACAGGGGCCATGGGTTGATTTGTCGAACTTTTTCTCTGAAATCCGCTGAAATAGAGTCATGACTTGATCCTTTTCACCCAAAGGAATAACCAATCTACCGCCTATTTTTAGTTGTGCCAATAAGGGCATCGGAACAAATGGTGCTCCAGCGGTGACGATGATCCCGTCATAAGGCGCACTATCGGGAAAACCTTTGTAGCCGTCCCCAAAGATTATTTTTTTGGGATTGAATCCCATTTTTTTGAGCAGCAAGGATGATTTTTTAAACAGTTCATTCTGACGCTCCACTGTATAAAGCTGTACCCCTAGAGCCACAAGGACCGCGCTTTGATAGCCACTACCCGTTCCTATTTCCAATATTTTATGCCCTGGACTACACTGGAGCAACTCGGTTTGTTTGGCGACGGTATACGGCTGTGAAATGGTTTGATCGGCAGCGATCGGAAAAGCCTTGTCACTATAAGCGTGGTCTAAAAAACCGCTATCCATAAAAAAATGTCGTGGCACCTGATTCATCGCCTCAAGCACACGCTCATCGCCAATGCCTTTGGCCCTTAATTGATCCAATAGCTGCTTTCTTTTGCCTTTGTGAATAAACGAATCCTTCATCAGGGGTTGAATAGAGCGGAAATATTTTGTCTTAAATCCTGAACAAAACTAAGAAACAACTGACGATTTTGCCTCGCCCTAGCCGGCTATTTTTAGCTAAAATCGGTATCTTTGTTCAAATTCAAAATACATGCTTAAAGCCGGAGTATTTGGTGCAGGCCACCTGGGAAAGATTCACCTAAAATTACTACAACAAAGTGAGCGATTTGAACTGGTGGGGTTTTATGATGCCGACCCCCAAGCAGCCTTAGACATTGAAAAAACATTAGGTTATAAATACTTTGCGCAACCAGAAGATTTAATCGCTGCCTGCGACTTTATCGACATAGTAACCCCCACAACCCATCATTTTGAAGGGGCGAT
>JALRAI010000138.1 GCA_023258055.1 Flavobacteriaceae bacterium
CGTTTGATCAGCCCCCAATGTTCTACAAGATCCGCATTGGATAAAAATTTAAAGGCCAAGGCTACTTCTAAAAATCCTAAGACCACTTTAACTGTGTTAAGCCAGCCTCCACTTTTTGGTAAAGCATTAAGCCAGTTCGGAAACAGGGCAAAAAGCGCAAATGGCAGGGCCAATGCCAAACCAAATCCACCCATACCTGCAGTGAGCTGAATGGCACCCCCATCGCTGGTCAAGGAACCACCGAGCAGAGAACCTAAAATCGGACCAGTACAAGAGAAAGACACAATCGCCAGGGTCAAAGCCATAAAAAATATACCAACATATCCGCCTACTTGATTGGCTTTATCATCCATTTTGGCACTCCAGCTCTGAGGCAGGGTCAATTCGTAATACCCAAAAAACGAAAAGGCAAAAGCGATAAAAATCACAAAAAACGCCACATTGAGATAAACGTTAGTCGAGATGTTGTTTAAGATTTCAGGTTGTACAGAATCCAATAAATGAAACGGAATACTCAGCAGTACATAAATCAAAAAGATAAAGGCCCCATAGGTAATGGCCTTGATGGTACCTGTAGCCTTATTTTGAGCACTTTTGGTAAAAAACGATACTGTAAGGGGAATCATTGGGAACACACACGGAGTGAGTAGCGCCAATAAACCTCCGATAAAGCCTAAAAAGAAAATGGTGCCCAGTCCCTGCTCCTCTTCCTGTTCTGGGGTATAGTTTTCGGCCCCTTTTAAATCGAGTTTTAAGGCCTCGGACAATAGCATATCGCGCTCTGTAAGCACAAGCTCCTCTTTAACCAAACCAAGGGTAGCCAGATTGAGTGTAAAGGTTTTGGTATCTGGTGGCAAGCATTTCTCCGCATCGCAAACCGAGTAATAAACCTCAGCGGTTAGCGTATTTCCTTGGGCGTTTATAATTTTTATGGGCTGCACAAAACTAACCTCTTCTTCAAAATAAATAACATCAAGCTCAAAAACTGGATCGTAAACTGGGGTTACCTCGGGTTCCTGGGTCGGACCTTGCAGTACATAAGTTGAATCTGAAGCATTGTAATAAAATTCAGTGCGGATGGGGCCTTCAAATTCATCACCAAATTGGGTTTGGCTGTAAAGGTGCCATCCCTGATCAATTTTAGCAGTCATGATCAGGTCATGCCCCTTATCGGTTGGCACAACTGAAACAGACCATTGTACGGGATTGATAAATTCCTGAGCATGCACAAAAGTGTGAATTGTCAAAAAACTCAGAATAAATAGAAGTCGTAATCTCATGGTTATTTAGTGATTCTTTTTGGTTGTTTGTTGCTCAATATATCGGCCAAATGCTGCGTTAGTTTTTAATTAGGTTACTCTGCTGAATGCCAACTAATCTTTGTGATGGCACTGCACGCCTCAGGAACGCGAAAACGCTCATCTGCACGCAAACCAACCACCCACATAATGCGATCACCGCACTGCAAAAGCCAGGTTTTATTTTTGCGGACTAAAGATAAACGTTCATCCTTAAAAAACTTGCTTATTTTCTTTTTTCCTGGACCACCAAAAGGATAAAAAACATCCCCTTTTTCCCATCGGCGCAATTTTAAAGGAAACTCAAGCAAGGCGGTGGGCACAAAAATCACATCAGGGCCAGAATCCTCGACATAATCCACTGGGGTAAAGTTGAATTTAATGGGTGTGTTTTGCTCCTGGCTTTGACCCGTAATCAGCCATTGCTCTGGTGATTCGTTTTGAACTTCGGAGCGCTGTGCTTTTTTTTCCTGATCCGCCAGAACAACAACCTCTGAATCATCAATAGGATTGATTAAAATCACCTCGCGATCCTTGAGCAGTTCGTGGGTCTTGGTATAAAGCCGAGCCCCGCTATGAGCCTGAGCAAGCTGGCCCATATCCTGCCCTGGCCTAATTCCGTACTTTCGACCCAAAGCATTCAAAAGCAATTGATGATTTGGATAGGATTGCAAGCGCTCTAAATCTAAACGCAGGCCGTCCTCAGTAGTGGTAATCACCTCTGCTGCCATCTGATCGAGATAATCTTCAAGTAGGGTTTGGGCCTGATTTAAATAATCTTGGGTTTGCGCTAGGCTTTTATCCCAAGGGCGCTCGAGTTTGTTAAAACCAGGACTGATATGATGGCGAATGATATTGCGCTGGTAATCATCGCTTTCATTAGAGCGATCTTCGCGCCAGGTGTATCCATTTTTTTGCGCGTAAGCCAAAATCTCCTCGCGTTTAAAAGGCAGTAAGGGTCTAAATAAGCCAGAACCCTGGGCCTTAATTCCTGTGAGTCCTTTGAGTCCTGTGCC
>JALRAI010000139.1 GCA_023258055.1 Flavobacteriaceae bacterium
GTTGATGTAATCTGAAGTCAAAGCGTACTGACTGCGGATGGAATCCCAAAAATCAGAGGGGGCCTCTGAGTTGTTCCAAAAGGGGCCATTTGAATCGATAGGTTCAGGGGCCTCAGTACTTGGACCAAAGAATTTCGGATAGGTAAACGGTAAAACGCCAAGTACCGATGCTTTTTTGAGAAAACTGCGCTTGTCCATGCCTAGTGTTATTGTGGTTGTCGACTTAAAGATAGCTAAGATTCTCTTTCTGGGCCATTCACTAAATGCTTTTCCTTATATTTAAAACACCAACCAATCGCAAGAACTCATGTTAACTTTTAAAATTGCGGCCATTTTGATCATCGCTGCTGCAGGTATTTTGGGCGGACTACTCACGCTGCGTCCAAGTTTTGATCGAGCACATCCAGGAAACCTAAATATCGGCAACGCTTTTGCCGGAGGCGTTTTTTTGGGCGCGGGATTTCTGCACATGTTGCCCGATGGTTTGGATAATTTTTCGAGTCTCAATTTAGCCGGGGATTATCCTTACGGTTTGCTTACCGCGGCACTAGGGTTTATTCTGATTATGATGATCGACAAAGGCCTCTCGGGTCATGACGCGGCGCAGAAGGTCAAGGAGTCCAATAATTTTCCTGCCATATTGTTTTTGGTCTTGGCTATCCACTCGATAATCGCCGGCATGTCTCTGGGATTAGAGCAAGGTTTTCTCTCAGGGCTGGTGATTTTGATCGCTATTGTGGCCCACAAAGGATCCGCGGCTTTTGCTTTAGGCCTGAATATGGTCAACGCCCAGTGCGCCCCAAGCTTAATTCGCAGGACCATCATGTTTTTTGCATGCATGACACCACTAGGGATAGTTTTAGGCAGTGTGGTCAGTGGGTTAGAAGACGGACGGACCTCTGTGATGTTTGAAGCTGTGTTTGATACCCTCGCCGCCGGGACTTTTCTTTATATAGCCACTCTTGAAATCATCGCGGAACTCTTTGAGGACCACACGCAAAAAACCACAAAACTCATTTCCATCCTATTGGGATTTGCCTTAATGGCGACCATAGCGATTTGGACTTAAACCCGTGAATTCATGACAAAAAAATTAAATTGTCTTAGTCTATTATTTTTAGCCTTGAGCTGTACTGTCGTTTTTGGACAAGAATCGGATACAATCACTGGCCCAAATCATACCTGGTACCCTAAATCGAGCGGATTCATCAACAGTTATTTCGCGACCGAAAAAGGAAAGCTCATGTGGGAAATCCCCGATAGTATTTTGGGTAGAGATTTACTCATGGTGACCCGATTTGCCCAGCTTCCGGCTGACTATTCTGGTTATGTTAACGCCGGGAGTAAAACGGCTGAGCGTATCGTCCGCTTTGAAAAAAGTGCGGGTCGAGTGCTACTACGCGAGCACTCCTTTGTCAATACAGCTGATGAAAACGATCCTATTGCCCAGTCGGTAGAGGCCAATAATTTTGCCCCAATTTTAGCGGCTTTTGACTTAGAAAACGATTCTGAAGATGACCCGAATCAGGCCGTTTCACTTATTGACGTCAGTGACTACTTCTCTGAGGATTCACCGGGATTTAACCTAATCAGTGAAGCCAATAAAAAGAAGTATAAAATCGGCCGACAAGACAAGAGCAGATCCTTTATAGAGAAGTGTCGCAGCTTCCCGCAAAATATTGAGGTGCTGCACACTCTGACCTTTGAGGTAGGTGAAGCCCCGCGCGGTAATCGAACCAGTACCTTTAGTTTCCAGGTGAACCATTCATTAGTGCTACTGCCCAAAGAACCCATGCAAATGCGCCGTTCAGACAAAAGGGTGGGCTGGTTTAGCCTTAAAAAAATTGATTATTCTTCGCCGGCATTAAAATCCGACGAGTTCGAGGTGGCTGTGCGATGGCGACTCGAGCCCAAAGATCCAGAGGCCTATAAACGGGGCGAACTCGTGGAGCCGAAAAAGCCGATTGTTTTTTATCTGGATCCTGCCACACCTATGAAATGGCGCCCTTATTTCAAGCAAGGCATAGAAGATTGGCAGGCGACTTTTGAGTCCGCGGGATTTAAAAATGCCATTAGTGCCAAAGATCCTCCGACCCCTGAAGAGGACCCGGACTTTTCGCCGGAGGACGTTCGTTATTCTACAGTGCGCTATGTGGCTTCGACCACCAGAAATGCCGTGGGCCCTAGCGTGAAAGATCCGAGATCGGGTGAAATTATCGAGAGCGATGTGATCTGGTATCACAATC
>JALRAI010000013.1 GCA_023258055.1 Flavobacteriaceae bacterium
TATTACCATGGCCTACCACCGATTCCACGGTTTAGAAACAAGGATTGTACGGATTTTCAACACCTACGGCCCACGCATGCGCCTGAATGACGGTCGTGTAATCCCAGCCTTTATGGGTCAAGCCCTCCGCGGAGAGGATATTACTGTATTTGGAGATGGCAGTCAAACCCGTTCGTTTTGTTATGTCGATGATCAGGTTGAGGGCATTTACCGATTGCTTTTCAGCGATTATACCGATCCTGTGAATATCGGGAACCCTAATGAGATCACCATCCTAGATTTTGCCAAAGAAATTGTACGTCTTACAGGCTCGGATCAAAAAATAGTCTTTAAGCCACTGCCGCAGGATGACCCCATGCAGCGTCAACCAGACATTACTGTGGCTAAGGAAGTTTTGGGCTGGGAGCCCAAAGTTGAGCGGGCCGAAGGGATGGAAAAAACCTATGCCTATTTTAAAGGCTTGACCGAGGAAGAGCTCTATCGCAGTGAACACAAAGATTTTTCGGCCCATAACCGGCACTAAATGATTTATAAGACAGGACGATATTCAGGGTTTTTAAGGCCGATCTCTTACGCGATCGATCTAGGGATCATTCATTTGCTCGCCGCCCCCTTTTTTGAGGAGAATTACGTCTTTTTAAACTATGTGCTCTTTGTCTCTTTTGCGTGGATTGCCATAGCCTTGCGGTCTAATTTTTACGAGATTTATCGATTCACGCGCACTACGAATATTTTGTCTTTGGGACTCAAGCAAGGCGCGCTATTTTTGCTTTTGGTCTTTGCTTTTTTTGGGTTTTATCGCGACATCGCCACTTCACCCTGGGATATTTTGATTTATGTGATTCAGGTCATGGCCTTGATTACTTTGGCCAAAATCGCGATTTACTACCTTTTGAAAAAATACCGCATACTGCTTAAAGGAAACTTAAGACGCGTGGTGATTATCGGGCTCAACCAAAAGACCGATCAGTTGCGTAAGTTTTTTGAAGAAAAACCCGAATACGGTTATGTCCTGTTGAAAACCTTCAATTTATCCGGAGAAGAGGCCTATAACCTGGAGCAGTGTCTGGATTACATTGACCAAAATCAAATCGATGAGATTTACGCCTCAGTGGCCCAGTTAGACAATGCCACTATGAATCAGCTCATTGATTACGCTGACAACAATCTTAAAATTTTAAAATTCCTGCCGGACAATAAGGACATTTACAGCAAGCGACTGGACTTTACCTATTACGGATATTTGCCTATTATCTCGATGCGTAAGATTCCCATTGACGAACCCTTCAACAAGTTTGTCAAAAGAAGTTTTGACGTGGCCTTAGCTATTTTTATCATAGTGTTCATTCTGTCTTGGCTCACCCCACTTTTGGGCCTCATCATCAAGCTAGAGTCCAAAGGCCCTATCTTTTTTAAGCAAAAGCGCAACGGATTAGACTACAAAGAGTTCTACTGTTATAAGTTTCGTTCCATGCGCCCTAATCCAGAGGCCCACCTGCATCAAATCTCTAAGAATGACCCTCGTGTGACCCGTATCGGGCGGATCATACGCAAGACCAGTATTGACGAACTCCCTCAGTTTATTAATGTGCTCAAAGGTGAGATGTCGGCCGTAGGACCTCGCCCACACATGGTAAGTCACACCCATATGTACGCCGAGAAAATCGACAAATTCATGGTGCGGCACTTCATTAAGCCCGGTATCACTGGCCTAGCCCAAGTCAGCGGGTTTCGAGGTGAGGTAGAAGACGACAATCACATCATCAACCGAGTGAAATACGATATTTTTTACCTCGAGAACTGGTCCTTGCTTTTAGATATAAAAATTGTTTTCCAAACGATCTATAACGCCCTGCGCGGCGAAGAGAAAGCCTACTGATTTATGAGCCAAAAGCTTGTTTCAATCATTATGCCCGCTTTTAATAATGCCACCACTATCGGGCCGGCCATAGAAAGCGTACTGGCGCAAACTTATCCCCATTGGGAACTTTTAATTGTCGATGATGCCTCTGGTGATGGCAGCCTGGAGCACGCTGAAGCACACCAAAGCCAAGATGCCCGAATTAAGGTCTTTGTGATGGGCGAAAACCAAGGCGCTTCCTTTTGTCGCAACTACGCTACCAAGAAATCTTCAGGAGATTTTATCGCTTTTCTCGATGCGGATGATTTATGGATGCCGGAGAAACTCGAGCGGCAAACCTCTTTTATGCAAAAGCATGATCTAGGGGTTAGTTATACGAGTTATAAGCAAATAGATTACCAAGGTAAGGATAAAGGGGTTGAAATTCATGCCCTGCCTGAGATCAGTGCTGCCAAGCAGAAAACAAATAATTTTATCGGCAATCTTACAGGGATGTATGCCGTAGACAAAGTCGGCCGGCTATTGGCCCCAGAAATGCGCAAGCGTCAGGACTGGGCCCTTTGGCATAAAGCCATTGAATTAAGTGGCAAACCAGCAAAAGGTATGACGGAGGTGTTAGCCGCCTATAGAGTGACTGCCGATTCAATGAGCGCCCGAAAATGGGGGCTTATTAGGCATAACTTTGCCTTTTATCGTCAATACTTGGGCTATTCTTGGATCAAATCCATGGCTTGGTTGTTGGTGTTTTTTGCCACTTACTTTTTTGTACGGCCTCGCTATATTAAAAAAACAGCTCAATAGCACGGCTGTAATACAAGCCATGGGCAGGGAGCCCTTAGTCCTAGGGGATTAAATTAGAAAACTGCCGCAGTTTTCCGCGCTTACTTCGATCAAGGACGGCTTCATGGATCAAATCCAGACTTAGTCCAGCCCCCACGTAGTCTTCCAGCGCGGTTTGTATCTGCTGGGCTTCTTTTTCATCAAGGACACGCTCACTCACATATCGAATCACAAAGTGATCCACTCGATGCTGCTCAACCACAAATTCCGACACAGGGCTTTGATCATTGATCACAGCTTTAGTGACGTAGTAAAAGGTGAGTCCGGGCACTTTTTTGCCCTGGGGCAAATCAGCCATGTCATTAGTGCGCCCTAATAGTACAGAGAGTTTTGGGCTGTGTGGTAGAGATTGAGTATCCCACTGAGCGAGATCCCCAATATCATAGCGAATAAGGGCATGGGCCTTATTGTGCAGTGCGGTTAAAACAACACGCCCCGTGGCACCAGACGCTACCGCTCGCCCAAAGTCATCGACCAGTTCTAGATAAACCGAACTTTGATTTACCGCCAAAGCGCCAGACGGGTCGGCCATGGCAATAACCCCTAATTCGCTGGCCCCATATTCGTTAATCACAGGAACGCCCAAAGCCTTTTCCAGCAGGGCTTTGTCCTCAGGAAATAACATTTCACTGGTGACTATGCAGGCCTTAAGTGTAGGACAAATTTCTTTGAGCACTATAGATTTTTGGGCTAAAAATTGACCAAAACGAACAATCGAGGAGGTATAACCATTGAGGTAAGCAAAAGGATATTGCTTAAAGCGCTTGAGCATAGCCTCGAGCTTGGTGTCCGATAGGTCAAAAATCACCATGCGTTGTCTGTGGGCTAATTTGTCTTTGAGCCGCTCTTTTTGACGGGCTAAACCGCGTAGCGGAATACCGTAAAATCGGGCCTCTAAATCGACCCCAAGGGCTATGCCCCAGCCTAGATAAAGCTGCTTAATTTCTGCCCAGCTGTACGCATGGGAATATCGATCTTTGACAAAAACAAAGGGGTGACCACTGCTGCCAGAGGTTTTGTGCTTGTGCGTATTGCGGGGGCCGTACCCTGCGGCATAGCGCTCAGAAAGTGGACGCTGTAAGTCACTTTTTGTCATAATCGGCAAGCGAGACCAAAGCAGCTCAAGCTCTGGTGTCGAGAGGGATTCTGGGCCTTTTAAAACTAAGTTCTCAATGGCTTTGGCCGATTTGGGGTCTTTATCGCCCAGGTGATTTTGAACGAGACTTTGATAAAAAACTGAGTTTTCAAGATGGTGCCGCAATATGATTTTGCGCTGATTTTGTATCCAGTTAACCAGCTCTTCTGCGGGTAAAGCCATCAGATGTAGGTAATCCTGCTCCGCCTTTTTTATGGGGTAACCGCTAACTTGAAGTGTTCTTTCGAACCAACTCATAAAAACGCTTTAGTTGCTGCAAAATAAGCATTTAATTTCGCTTGTGAACAAGCCGCGATTCTAAGGGGAAACCTTTATTTTTGCCAAAAGCACACCGATGAATATTTTAGTCCTTGGCTCTGGCGGACGAGAGCACACCTTTACCCATCAAATTGCAAAAAGCCCAAAATGTGGAGCGCTTTACGTGGCTCCCGGCAATGCTGGTACCGCAAAAATCGCGACGAATTTACCCATTGGGGTTACAGACTTTCAAAGTATAAAAACAGCGGTTCTCGACCATAATATCGACATGGTGGTAGTCGGCCCAGAAGACCCATTAGTTCAAGGAATTTACGACTATTTCAAGAGTGATGATCAGCTTGCACAAATCATGATTATTGGGCCCTCTGCGGCGGGTGCCGCACTAGAAGGCAGTAAAGAGCGGGCCAAAGAATTCATGTCAGCACATGGCATTCCCACAGCGGCTTACGCCAGCTTTACTCAAGAAACCTTAGCCCAGGGCAAGGCTTTTTTGGAGACCTTAAACCCGCCTTATGTACTCAAAGCCGATGGGCTTGCTGCAGGTAAAGGAGTACTGATCTTACAGGATTTAGACCAGGCCAAATCGGAGCTCGAGGCCATGTTGGCCCACGCAAAATTTGGTGCGGCCAGTGCCAAAGTCGTGATCGAAGAATTCCTAGATGGGATCGAGCTGAGTGTGTTTGTGCTGACCGACGGACAAAATTATAAAGTATTGCCCACAGCAAAGGATTACAAGCGTATTGGCGAGGGAGATCAAGGATTAAATACTGGGGGTATGGGCGCTGTTTCTCCTGTGCCTTTTGCCAGTTCGGACTTTATGGAGAAAATCGAAACGCGTATTGTAAAACCAACTGTAGCGGGGATTAAAAAAGAAGGCTTAGTGTATCAAGGCTTTATTTTTATCGGCCTGATTAAAGTGGGGGACGACCCTTTTGTTATTGAATACAATGTCCGCATGGGCGACCCTGAAACAGAGGTTGTTCTTCCTCGAATTAAAACAGACCTGCTCGAGTTACTTCAGGCGACAGCAAATGGTCAGCTCGACCAAATGACTCTTGAGGTGACCCAGGAGTCAGCAGCGACCATAATGGCGGTCTCTGGCGGCTATCCCGAGGCCTACGAAAAAGGTAAAACCATTCACGGACTAGACCAAGTTGATCAAGGAGTGGTCTTTCACGCAGGAACCGCCCTTGATTCAGGAGATGTGGTCACAAGTGGGGGGCGTGTTTTGGCCGTTACCTCTCTGGATGAGGAGTTCAGGCAAGCCATAAAAAAATCTTACCAAACATTGAGTAAAATCTCGTTTGATAAGATGTATTATCGAAAGGATATTGGCTTTGACCTTTAAGAGTCGCCCAAGAATGAATGAGAAGTTTGGCTTCGGTCTTCCTCTCCGCTGGCGTTAAATTGAGCCAATTGCTTCATCCAGTAATAAAAGGCCGCAAAAAAGACCCCAATAAAGATCCAGGTCATGAAGTTGGCGCCCCACCAATTGCTTAATTCAAACTCTCGGATTGCATTAAGCGGAGTAAATAAAAGCGCATCAGCTAAAGATTCAATGCCTTCAAAAAAACCTTTCCAAGTCATAAGTCTTATATTTAGACGACAAAAATAGAGAATAGGGCTTATGTTGACAAGCTTTTTTGGCAATTCTAAAACGACAAATTACCTGCTGCTGGCTTCGGCCCTACCTTTTGTTTTGATTCTTCGATGGTGGGCCTTGGGTTTAGCCCTCCCAACATGGGCGCAAGGACTGGGACTTTTAGCGCAATCAGGACTCTTGATTTTTGCCCTATTGTTGCTTGACTTTGTCATTCGAAAAAATAAATTAACCCAGCCCAACAATTACGGACTTTGGTGGTTTTTTTGCGGAATCACCGCGGCAGTGGAACTCGGTAACTGGCTTCAATCCTTGGCATTAGTCTTGTCGCTGCTGGCCTTACGCCGAATTATGAGTATGGCTACCGAACAAAATTTAGAAAAGAAGATTTTTGATGCCGCGCTGTGGATTGTAATAATCTCTGCAATCTATCCTTGGTTTCTATGGATGCTGCTCCCGCTCTATATGGCTTTAAATCAGCTGAATCAAAATAGCTGGCGTTTTTATCTAATTCCCCTGTTTTCTGCACTTTGTCTATGGTTAATCTACTTGGCTTTAGGCGTTATTTTTCCTGAGTTTGGCGGCCCCTACGGCGGCGCTCTGCCCCTTACTTCCTTAAAATTAGAACCCATTTATTGGTCATGGCCCGATGAAATGTGGTTGCAGCTAGGCCTCGGCACAGGGTTTTTACTACTGCTCACCACTTTAGTGCGATTGCCTTTGGCCTACAGGGAAGGGACGACCATACGCCAGGCACATTTCCAATGGATTTGGCGGGTTTTAATTATGGTTTTTGTGATTGCTGGGCTTAGCGCTGACCAAAAAGTTGAGGTTTTTATGTGGCTTGCCCTTCCGCTTTCCGCCATACTCTATGCCAATATTTTGGAGCTGCGACAACCGGCCTTACTGCGTGAACTTTTGGCCCTATTGCCTTTGGCCTTGCCTTTGACGCAACTCCTTTTAAAATAAAGTATCTTTGTGGCAAAGTTGCCTATATGTTTACAAAGAACGCCCTTGAAATTTTTGAACAAGTCATTAATCAGTACCACATTGCGGATGATCCTTATCAGCCCTTTGAAAATCCATTCGATGCCAAAACCCAGGTCTTAAACCATCTTTTGTATCGTAAGTGTTGGATTGACACCGTGCAATGGCATTATGAGGACATTATCAGAGATCCTCAAATTGATCCGGTAGCGGCCTTGACCCTTAAGCGTCAAATTGACGCTTCGAATCAGGACAGAACCGACATGGTGGAGTATATTGACAGTTATTTTTTGGAACAATACAAGGAGGTGCATCCAAAAAATACGGCAACCATAAACACTGAAAGCCCAGCCTGGGGGGTAGACCGCCTCTCTATATTAGCCCTGAAAATCTATCACATGCGACAAGAAACCGAGCGCTCAGAGGCCAGTGCTGAGCATAGGGCGGCATGCCAAACCAAACTGGACGTGCTTGTGGAGCAGCGCCATGATTTGAGTACAGCCATCGAACAGCTTCTTCAAGACATTGCCTCTGGGGATAAGTATATGAAAGTGTACAAGCAGATGAAGATGTACAATGACGACGAGCTTAATCCGGTATTGCGCAGCCAAAAATAAACCGTGAGTCGAGCCCCCAGACATATTGCCATCGTGCGATTTTCTGCCATGGGCGATGTGGCGATGTTGTTTCCTGTTTTGCGCGCGGTGCTGCGCCAAAACGAGCTTCAGATTACCTTGTTTACTCGCCCGCAATTTATACCGATTTTTTCATCCATTAAGGGACTCAATGTGCAGGCGGTGGATTTAAAAAATAAGCACTCAGGTCCCCGGGGACTTTGGCGCCTTGCCCGTGGCATAAAATCTATAGATCCGGATTATTTTTTGGACCTGCACGATGTGTTGCGCACCAAATTACTTCGAACTTATATGCGCCTGTTAGGGGTTGCCGTGCACACCTTTGACAAAGGGAGGGCTCAAAAAAAGCAGCGCGTGAAAGACTTTGACCCCAAGGCGCCCTGGCTCATGAGCACTCATGAGCGATATGCCGATGGTTTTAGGGCACTTGGGCTTATGGTAAATCTGGACCTTGGGCACTTAACTCCCATAAAAAATGACGCTCTGGATAAAAATCAAACCACCGGCGTCCTGGAATTTTTAAACTCAGTTAGACCCCAAAACGGGGCGTTGATCGGCTTTGCGCCCTTTGCGGCCTATCCGGGGAAAACCTACCCCTTGGATTTGGCTGGTGCACTCTGTCAGGAACTGACAAAAAAAGGCCACCAAGTGCTGCTTTTTGGCGCTCCGGGCAAGGAGGCACGGCAGCTAGAGGAGAGGGTACAATCCATAAAAGGGACGGCTGTTTTGGCGGGGCAATGGACTTTTGCCCAAGAACTAGAAATTATGAGCCACCTTGATTTAATGATTGCCATGGACAGCGGCAATGGGCATCTGGCTGCGAATTTCGGGACCCCTGTGCTCACCTTATGGGGCGCGACACACCCCAGCCTTGGATTTATGCCTTTTGGCCAAGGGCCAGAGAGACAGTTGTACGCCGATCGCAGTCAGTATCCTAAACTCCCTACCTCAGTATATGGCAATAAATTACCCGAGGGATATAGTGAGCTCATGCGCAGTATTCCTGTAGGCGATATCCTTTTAAAGGTCCAGGAAATATTGGCCTAGGCCTCGTCGTAATCTACAGTGAGTTCATCGCTTTGGGCTAAAGCTTGGCAAGTCAAGACAAGACCTTCAGCCACTTCACCATCCGTGAGAATTTGATTTTTGATCATTTGGGCTTGGCCTGAAGTCACCCGCGCAATGCAGGAGCTACAAATACCGCCTTGACAGGAATACGGCGGGTCTAAATCGTGATCGAGTGCCGCATCCAGCAAAGGAGTGTTTTTGTCAATATGCAAGAGTGTAGATTCTCCGTCCAGTATTATGGTTAAGGCGCATTGCCCCTCTTTGACCTCTGTGGTCACCACTGGGGCACTGAAAAACAATTCGTCGTGAATATTTTCGGCTTTGGCGCCCTGCTGCGGAAGAATTTCTTTAAGGGTTTGAATCATTTGTTCCGGACCGCAAAGGAAGTAGTCATCGTAAGTGATTCCGGCCAGTTCATTTTGGAATAAATGTTTGATTGTACTGGCTTCAATTCGGCCAAAGCGCGCATCGGGCTCAGCCGCGCGAGAATAAAAAAGTATCATATTCAATCGCTCTGGATGTGCTTGAGCCAAGGCGTTTAACTCGTCTAAAAACATGGTCTGCTGGGGCGATTGATTGCCATAGACCAGAGTGAATTTTGACTCAGGGGCTTGGAATAAAACCTCTTGAATCATCCCCATAATTGGGGTTATGCCACTTCCTGCAGCAAAGGCCAAGTAATGCTTTTGGTCTTGAGCTGAGGTTTGCAGGGTAAAATTACCTTCAGGAGCAAAGACTTTTAATGTATCCCCATGCTGGAGTTGATCATGCACCCAGCTGGAAAATACGCCATTGTCGATTTTTTTAATGCCAACACGCCATTGGTTTTGATGGGGTGCAGAGCAAAGGGAATACGAACGCCGGACCTCTACACCGTTAATTTCTTGAGACAAGGTTAAATATTGACCTGCTCTAAAGCTAAAGTTAGCTTTGAGGTCATCGGGGACTGTAAAACTCAGTTCTACAGAATTCGGGGTTAGTGCCCGTTTTTTAGCAACGGTCAAATTTACAGCTTGCGACATGAACAATTTTTTTTCAAAAATACAAATTCAGGGCGTTAAAAGGGTCGTCTTGAGGGGGATAATCCCCTATTTTTAATCCTAAAATCGGGCACTTATCAAAAAGAATGGTATTTTTACCCTCCTTTGGGCATAACCCCATAATAAAGGCTTAAATTTAGAGTTAGCGTCTTTATAATCTTGTGTGCAGTGAAAAGACTTCATCCTATACTTGTGCTCGCTTTGATGCTTGTGGTTCTCGTTTCGTGTTCGAGAAAGAAGGATACTTTTGTCACCCGTAATTTTCATGCAGTAACCGCAGAATTCAACGCGCTGTACAATGGGGGCGAGGCCCTTATTGACGGCCATGAAGAGCTCGCGACCACTTACCGAGATAATTATTGGGAGGTACTTCCCGTGGAGCGGTTTGAAATCAAAGAGGCCATCTTAAAGCCAGGAGAAAAGGGCAACCCTAATTTCAATCGCGCGGAAGAAAAAGCCGCAAAGGCTATTCAAAAGCATTCAATTTATCTGAACGGCAAAGAGTATAATCCTCAGATAGATGAGGCGTATATGATGCTGGGAAAGGCGCGTTATTACAGTCAACGCTTTGTTCCTGCCATCGATGCGTTTAATTTTATTCTCAACAGATACCCCAGCTCTAACAGCATTAATGAGGCGCGCATGTGGAAGGCTAAGAGCAATATTATGTTGGGCAATGAGGAGGTTGCCATTAAAGAGCTGGTCGAACTTTTTGGCAAAGAGGGGTTGACCGACCAAGACAAAGCAGATGCCGCGGCCATTATGGCTCAGGCCTATATTAATTTAGACACTTTATCGGCCGCCCTGCCCATGATCCAAATGGCCGCCAGCATGATCAAGGACAAAGAATTACAAGGCCGCTACAGATTTATCGAGGGACAAATTCACAATAGGCTCGAGCAGCCCGATAGTGCAAACCTCGCTTTTCAAAAGGTTATCGACCTTAAGCGCAACACTTCGCGCGCTTATTACGTGCGCTCGTTTTTAGAGCAAGTCAAAAACTTCAATTACGCTCAAGGCGACACTGTGGTCCTCAAAGAATTGTTGTGGGACTTAGGGCGTGATCGAGAAAACCGGCCATTTCGCGATGCCATTTTTCACCAGACCGGTAATGTTTATCGCATCATGAATAATATAGACACAGCGGTGGCCTATTACAACAAGTCCATTAAGTTTTACAATGAGGACCGTCAACTTCAGGCCAATAATTACAGTACCCTGGCCGACATTAATTTTGAATTGGCCGAGTATCAAAAGGCAGGGAGTTATTACGATAGCACATTGACTTTCTTAGAGGAAAACTCACGCGCTTGGCGCCGCATGAAAAAGCGCAGAGAAAACCTCTCAGACGTTATCAAATATGAACGCATCGCTGCAGTGAACGATTCAATTCTCGGACTGGTGGCCATGAGTCCAGAGGAACAATTGGCTTATTTTACGGCTTATACCGAAAAATTAATCGCAGCCGCCAAGGAAGATTCCATCGCGGCCGCCAAGCGCGAAAAGCGGGAACAGAACAACGAATTTTATACCAAAAAGGCAGGGAAAAACTCCAGTGGCGCGACCTTCTACTTCTACAACAGTACCACAGTGGCTTACGGCAAACAAGAATTTCGCAGTATTTGGGGTAATCGTGGACTTGAAGACAATTGGCGTAACGCCACCAAAGGCAGCATTGCCCCGGGGGCTGATCAGTTGGAGGCCGAGGAAGAAGGTTTGGCCATCGAGCGCCGCACCATCATGGACCCCAATACTTATATAGGACGCATACCGACAGATTCTCTGGTGATAGATTCCTTAAAGCGGACCAGAAACTTTGCCTATTATCAACTGGGATTGGTCTACAAAGAGAAATTCCGAGAATACACTCGTGCGGCCGATAAATTGGAGACCCTTTTGAGTTATGCCCCTCAGGAGCGACTGGTTTTGCCCTCAAAATACTACTTGTATAAGATTTACGAGGTGCTGAATAATAGACAGGCCGCTGAATCCTGGAAAAGGGACATCATCACGAATCACCCGGAATCGCGTTATGCTGAAATCTTGAGAAATCCACAGACTCAATTGGCTACGGATTCCTCTAGTCCAGAATTTAAATACAAGGCCCTCTACAAACAATTTGAACAAGGGGCCTATCAAGAGGTTTTGGTCTTGTGTGATGAGTACATCAACTTATACGCCGGCAATGACATTTTGCCAAAATTTGAGCTTCTAAAGGCCACAACCCTGATGTATGTTGAGGGCTTTGAGGCCTATAAAAAAGCTATAAACTTTGTGGCTTTGACCTACCCACAATCAGAGGAAGGCAAACAAGCACAGGAGATATACGGCAGTGTGCTGCCCTCGATGGCCTCGGCAGAATTTAAATCACAAGGCGACCAATACAAGATTGTTTATCGTTTTGACAGTGAGCAATCCCAGGAGGCTAGTGAATATCTTCAGACCACAATAGCGGTTTTAGATAATTTCCCAAAAGAAAAATTACAAGTCTCTCAAGACTATTATTCTCCCGAGGAACAATTTATAGTTATTCATGGATTAAAATCGCCATTAGGGGCCAAAGGCTTTGCCGAAACTTTAGCTGCGGAGCCCTCCTATGGTGTAAATCGTCCATATTTTGTGATTTCTAGCGAAAATTATCGCGTGGTACAGTGGCATAAAAATTTAATTGATTATCTTGACCTTCAGAGTGTTGAGACTAATCCCTCAGGACAGTAAAGCGCAAAGCCATGTTCAGTGATAAAAAACAAAAGCAATTTATGGAACCTTCAGTCAGTCAAAACAGAATAAACGAAGGAACAAAACTTGTCGGGGACATTACCTCGACAGGCTTTTTTCGTATCGATGGTACTATTGAGGGCACTTTAGACAAGCCCTCCAAAGTAGTTCTTGGAAAATCGGGGTTTATCAAAGGAAAACTCGTTTGCGGCGATGCAGACTTAGAAGGCCGATTTGAAGGCGAATTACATGTCAGTGGTACCTTGACCCTTAAATCTTCTGCCAGAATTCAAGGACAGGTTGTGGTCGGAAAGCTATCGGTTGAACCGGGAGCCATTTTTAATGGAACCTGCAGTATGCAAGAAGGCATGGGGGCTAATCAAGAGTCGCCCGTGGCGAGTAAAGCTAATTTGTTTGATCGCCAGCACCGCTTGAAAAAAGCTGAATCCACCGAGGCGACCTCAGCTTAGGCCTTTCCTCTGTTTTTATTACCCTACCCGTTTTAAAGTATGCCGTCCAAAGAAAACTCTTGGAAGCGTTGGCTTGCCCTCTCAGGGATTGGTCTTGAGATGGGCGCCATTATCTTTCTCGGTCATCGCCTGGGCTTGTGGAGCGCACAGCATTGGGCCATTCCCTCAAAAGGTCCCGAGGTGATTGGCACCCTTGTAGGGGTGGCTTTAGCCCTCTATCTTGTGGTGCGCCAAACCAATAAACTTAACACCTAGAATTTCAGCAACTCTTTTTTATGTCAAATTCAGGGCGCACAGTTTTTTATTTTGTAGGGATTAGTCTGCTATTTTTTGCCCTGCACGCCTTAGTGCGCAGTGCTTTGACTATGGATTTCTGGTCTACGATTATGTTGCAATCCTATGGAATCAATGTGGGCCTGGGCCTAGGACTTATCTCCTTAGCCGATTATCTTTTGGCGCGTCAATCAAGTTATGTGGGCTGGGCCTTTATTGGCGTAAGCGGCCTGAAATTTATTTTATTCTTTGCTGTGATTGCGCCAGAAATTAAACAGGATGGCATCACCTCATCGGCAGAATTTACGTCCTTTTTTGTGCCTTATTTATGCTGTCTGTTGATGGAATTAAGGATTTTGGCCAAACGCCTTAATGCTCTGTAATTTAGCTTGAAATTACGCCGGTCAAAAAAACCACCCTTTTCCTTTTAGATTCTAATCAATAGTGGTATTTTTGCCGCGATTTTTATTAAGAGTTTATCAACATAACGACGGATGCAAAAAAATCATTTAACCGCACTATTTTTCACTGTTTTTGTGTGTTTTAGCGCCCTAAACCTTTGGGCTTCGGACAGCAAAAAGAAATCAGATACCCCGGAAGATCGAAAGAGCGAAGTCAGTGCTTATGTGAAGCACCACAACCTAGACACTCATGATTTTGGCCTGTTTTCATATACAGATGATCAAGGTCACCATCACTCAGTAGGATTTCCATTACCTGTAATTCTTTGGTCAGATGGTTTGCATGTCTTCTCGTCAAGTGCTTTGCATCACGGAGAATCAGTTGTGGCTTCAAACGGTAAATTCTTTAAACTTGACAGCCACACCTATAAAATATATGAGACGGATGCTGAAGGGACTTTTACCTATGATGATCAGCATCATGTAACCAATGTCGCGCCGCTTGATTTTTCGATCACAAAAAGTGTCTTCATGATTATGGTGGTAAGCATCTTGTTGTTTTGGATTTTTTCATCTTTAGCCAAGTCTTACGCGCAAAATCGCAGCATTCCCAAGGGCGTTGGGCGTTTCTTTGAGCCGATTGTACTTTACATTCGCGACGATATCGCCATTCCAAATATTGGGGAAGAGAAATACCAAAAGTACATGCCGTATTTGCTGACTGTATTTTTCTTTATTTGGTTTTTGAACCTTTTTGGATTGACCCCACTAGGCATCAATGTCACTGGTAATATTGCTGTAACCACAGCACTGGCCATCATTACTTTCTTGTTGACTAATCTTACAGGAACCAAAGATTATTGGAAGCATATTTTTGACCCACTCGGCCACGGAATGCCTTGGGCGGCAAAAATTCCATTGTACATAATATTAATTCCTATCGAAGTATTAGGGATTTTCATCAAGCCGTTCTCTCTACTGATTCGTTTGTACGCAAACATGCAAGCAGGCCACATCGTATTGGGAAGCTTGATCGGATTGATATATATATTCCAAAATTGGATTGCCGGACCACTTGGTTTTGGTTTGTCGTTTGCCATCTCTTTAATAGAGTTGTTAGTGGCATTGCTTCAAGCCTATATTTTTACCATGCTGTCGGCCTTGTATTTTGGATTCGCAAGTGAAAGCCACGATCATGCTGTAGAGCACGACGGAGAGGTACAACACTTGTAATTAAAGAGAATGTTTAATTTAAATAAATATTAGTTATGACTATTCCAACTATTGTAGGTGCAGGTTTAGCGGTTATCGGTGTAGGTATCGGTATCGGTCAAATTGGTGGTAAAGCCATGGAGGCCATCGCACGTCAGCCTGAGGCTTACGGAAAGATTCAAACGGCGATGCTTATTGCAGCGGCTTTGATCGAAGGTATCGGTTTCGCAGCGATTTTCGCCGCTTAATTGACAAAATTTTCTGCTGCCCCAACGGTTGGTTGGGGCGGTAGTTTAATGCAACCCACGCCCCAAAGGGCGACACGATAAATAAAATAATATCCCGTTTTTCGGGCCGTGATTATGGAAAAATTATTAGGAGAATTTTCGGTAGGCTTGTTTTTTTGGCAAACACTTTTGTTTGTTGCCTTAGTCTTATTATTGAAAAAATTTGCTTGGAAACCCATTTTAGATGCGGTCAATGAGCGTGAACAAGGCATTAAAGATGCCTTAGATTCTGCTGAGCAAGCCAAAAAAGAAATGGCCAATTTGCAGGCGGACAATGAGAAATTGTTAAAGGAGGCGCGCTCAGAGCGTGACGCCATGCTGAAAGAGGCTCGTGAGATCAAAAACAAAATGATCAGCGACGCTAAAGATGAGGCCAAAGTAGAAGCCGATAAAATGGTCGCTCAAGCACAAGCAGCTATTGACAGCGAGAAAAAAGCAGCCATTGCCGATTTAAAAAATCAAGTGGCGAGTTTATCTTTAGAAATCGCCGAGAAAGTGGTTAAAGAGAATTTATCAAACGACGATAAGCAGCAGAAATTGGTGAAGAATCTTTTAGAGGATTCATCTTTAAACTAAAAGCATGACAGGGAATAGAGCAGCATTGAGATACGCTACAGCCTTACTGAGCCAGGCCGAAGATAAAAATCAGGTCAGCGCAGTTTTGCAGGATATGCAGCGCGTTTTGGAGACTCTAGCGCAAAGCGCGGATTTGCGTTCAGTATTGCGCAGTCCCGTGGTAAAGACAGAGGATAAAGAAAAGGTTATGCGCAGTGTGTTTTCAGGAGCCAGCAAAGAGACGACAGATTTGCTCGGCTTATTGGCCAGCAACAAACGAGTGGCTTTATTGGGTCAAGTGGCCCAAGCCTTTGTTGATTTATACCGCAAAGCCCAAGGGATTCAAATGGCCAAAGTAATTATTGCAGCGCCTTTGACCGCCGATTTAGAAAAGCAAATCGTGGCCAAAGCTAAAGCGATGACCGGAGGCAATACCATCGAACTGACCACTGAAATTGATCCCAATATCATCGGTGGATTTATATTGCGTGTTGGGGACTTACAGTATAACGCCAGCATCGCGAATCAGTTCCAAAAAATAAAAAGAGAATTTAGAAAAAGTTTATAATTCAATGGGCCTAGCCCACAATAGCTAAAACAATGGCAGAAGTAAATCCAGCTGAAGTATCAGCAATATTGAAACAACAACTTAGCGGACTTGAGTCTACTGCTTCACTTGATGAGGTAGGAACAGTACTTACTGTAGGAGACGGTATCGCGCGAGTTTATGGTTTGTCTAATGCACAATACGGTGAATTGGTTGAGTTCGAAAACGGCCTTGAAGGAATCGTTTTGAACCTGGAAGAGGACAATGTTGGGGTGGTATTACTCGGACCTTCTAAAGAAATTAAAGAAGGGGCTACAGTAAAACGTACTCAGCGTATTGCCTCGATTAATGTTGGTGAAGGGATCGTAGGCCGCGTGGTAAACACCCTAGGACAACCTATTGATGGTAAAGGCGCTATTGAAGGAGAAACTTTTGAAATGCCACTAGAGCGTAAAGCCCCAGGGGTAATTTTCCGTCAGCCAGTTAACGAACCGCTACAGACAGGGATTAAGTCTATCGACGCGATGATTCCTGTAGGACGCGGACAGCGTGAGCTTGTGATCGGGGACCGTCAAACAGGTAAGACAACTGTTTGTATCGATACCATTTTGAACCAGAAGGAATTTTACGATGCCGGAGAGCCTGTTTATTGTATTTACGTGGCTGTAGGGCAGAAAGCCTCTACAGTGGCGAACATCGCCAAGGTTCTAGAAGATAAAGGCGCTCTTGCTTATACAACTATCGTAGCGGCAAATGCCTCTGATCCTGCACCGATGCAGGTGTATGCTCCTTTTGCTGGAGCGGCTATTGGAGAGTACTTCCGCGACACAGGACGTCCAGCCCTTATTATCTATGATGACTTGTCTAAGCAAGCGGTAGCTTACCGTGAAGTGTCTTTGCTTTTGCGTCGTCCTCCAGGGCGTGAGGCTTATCCTGGGGATGTATTCTACTTGCACTCAAGACTTTTAGAGCGTGCGGCCAAAGTTATTGCCGATGACAATATCGCTAAAAACATGAACGACTTGCCAGCTTCTTTGAAAGACAAAGTAAAAGGTGGTGGATCGCTTACCGCTTTGCCGATCATTGAAACTCAGGCAGGAGACGTTTCGGCTTATATTCCGACAAACGTAATTTCGATTACCGATGGTCAGATCTTCCTAGAGAGTGACTTGTTTAACTCAGGGGTTCGTCCTGCGATTAACGTGGGTATTTCTGTATCTCGTGTAGGGGGTTCTGCTCAGATTAAATCCATGAAAAAAGTTGCAGGTACGTTAAAGCTGGATCAGGCTCAGTACCGTGAACTTGAGGCCTTTGCCAAGTTTGGTAGTGATCTAGACGCTGCGACTATGAATGTGATCGAAAAAGGTAAGCGCAACGTGGAAATTTTGAAACAAGCACAAAACGACCCTTATACTGTAGAAGATCAGGTAGCCATTATTTATGCAGGTTCAAAGAATTTGTTGCGTAATGTGCCTGTGGAAAAAGTAAAGGAATTCGAAAGAGATTATATTGAGTTGTTGAACACTAAGCATCGCGCTAGTTTAGATGATTTGAAGGCTGGTAAATTAACCGATGAGGTAATCGATGTTTTGACACAGGTTGCTAAAGACTTGTCATCGCGTTATTAAACCTAGTTTAAGGATTTCATATAAGAATCAAATAAGCGTTTCAACACGATAAGAAAAGTAAGTACACATGGCTAACTTAAAGGAAATCAGAAATAGAATCTCGTCCGTAGGCTCTACCATGCAAATTACCAGTGCCATGAAAATGGTTTCTGCGGCAAAGCTAAAGAAGGCTCAAGATGCTATTGTGGCTATGCGCCCCTATGCTGAGACTTTGAGTGCTCTGTTGCAAAATTTGAGCGCTGCATTGGACGGTGAGGCGAATAGCCCATTTACTGCTCAAAGACCCGTTAAAAAAGTATTGGCGGTGGTGATCACCTCTAACCGCGGTCTTGCGGGGGCTTTTAACAGTAATGTTGTAAAAGAAGCAAAGCGTGTTCAGGAGCAGTTTGCACAGGCACAAGTCGACTTCTTTACTTTGGGTAAAAAAGGGAATGATGCCTTTAAGAAGTCGGGCAAGGTTGTTTTTAACGACAACACCATTTTTGATGATCTGAATTACGAGGCAAATGCGGCTTTGGCAACGCAACTTATGGATAAGTTTAAGGCAGGGGAGTACGATAAGATCGTTTTGATTTATAATAAGTTCAAAAACGCGGCTACGCAAATCGTCATGAATGAAAATTTCCTTCCTTTGGAGCCTCAGGCCCAAGAAGGCGAAACTTCGGGCAATACCGATTTTATTTTTGAGCCTTCTCAGGAGGAAATCGTAGCAGAGCTTATTCCAAAAAGTCTTAAGACTCAATTGTTCAAAGCACTTCGCGACAGTGTTGCCAGCGAGCACGGTGCGCGTATGACGGCCATGCACAAGGCCACTGATAACGCCAAAGAATTAAAAAACAGCCTGACTTTAGAGTATAACAAGGCACGTCAAGCGGCGATTACTAATGAAATACTCGAAATTGTAGGTGGCGCTGAGGCCTTAGCGGGATAAGCACTCTATTGCTGTTTTAGGGCTTAAACCGGCTTGAATAGCGATTGATTAAAACCATATGAACCTCCCTGATTGGGGAGGTTTTTTTATACCTTTATGCAAGACAAATATTGGATTAAATGCAATTTGTGCGAAGGATTAAGGGCGTTTCTGGGCGTTTGAATTTATGGAGATTTTGTGGGGCCGTTATGGTGATTTTATTTGCAGGCTGCGCCATGGGCAAGGAGACGGTTCAACAAGACGCGCCTTTTGAGCTCATTTGGGCCCAAGCCCAGCCCTGGGTGTCTGGTACCTCCGATGGTCCATCAGGGATGCGTCTTAGTTTTGAACTCAGCCCACCAAGTAGCGCAGTGCACATTAAATCATTGTGCTATATGCAACAGACAGCGCCCATTATCAGCAGATCGAGTAAGCCTGATGAATTTAGCGCCAGTTATATTAGCCAGCCAAACAAGTCTGAATTGGAGCCTCAAAGCTGTACGGTGCCCGCCCTGTGGAAAAAGGAAGTGAACCTGCCGGATCATGCCGTATTGGTTTATGAAAAAGAGGGTCAGGATTACTATTTTGTGATTCAAGATATTGTGCTGAAACCTGTTTTGGCCTATCCAGGAAAGCAGTGATAAATAACCAAGACCTATTTGAGGCATAGAATCAACTTTAAAACACCTATTGTTTATCATGAACATAAAGTTAATTAACAAATCAGGCCACCCAGACCCAGCCTATGAGACTGAGCGCTCAGCGGGGATGGATTTGCGCGCTGTGACTCCAGAGCCAATCAAATTGGCCCCATTACAACGAGCGATTGTCAAAACCGGTTTATTCATCGAGTTGCCCGCGGGTTATGAAGCGCAAGTGCGTCCGCGCAGTGGTTTAGCCGCCAAAAATGGCATTACCGTACTCAATGCGCCAGGGACCATCGATGCGGATTATCGTGGAGAAATTGGGGTGATTTTGGTTAATTTATCCGACACCGCTTTTACGGTACAACACGGAGATCGGATAGCCCAATTAGTCATCGCTAAACACGAGCGCGCTGAGTGGACCTTTGCAGATGAGTTATCTCAGACCGAGCGTGGCAGTGGTGGTTTTGGCAGTACCGGGGTTCAATAAAGCATTGTTTTAAAATTAAAATTGACGATATAAGAAATAAAACATCATGAAAATAATTGTCCCAATGGCGGGCCGTGGGTCCCGATTACGCCCACACTCTTTAACCGTACCTAAACCACTAATTCCAGTAGCAGGAATGCCTATAGTCCATCGGCTGGTTCGAGATATAGCCTCATTGCTTGGAGAGCCCATCTCGGAAATCGCCTTTGTCTTAGGAGACCCTGCATTTTTTGGTCCGGAGGTGGTCAGTGCACTCGAGGACTTAGCGCGTGATTTAGGCGCCAAACCGTCAATTTACCGCCAATTGGACCCCAAGGGCACGGGACACGCTATAATGTGTGCAGAACCCTCTTTAGAGGGCCCTGCGGTAGTGGCCTATGCGGACACTTTGATCCGCGCCAGTTTTGATTTAGACAAATCTGCCGACAGCGTAATCTGGACTAAAAAAGTCAAAGACCCTCAAGCTTATGGTGTAGTGGCGCTAAATGATCAGGGACATATCACAGACCTGGTTGAAAAACCTCAAGACTTTGTCAGTGATCAAGCCGTCATCGGCATTTATTATTTTAAGGATATCGGCGCCTTGAAAACAGAGCTTCAGCAGGTTATTGACAAGGGGCTCACCCATGGGGGCGAATATCAAATCAATGATGGTATCAAGGCCATGATGGCTCAGGGCAAGATATTTAAAACCAGTACTGTTGACCACTGGATGGATTGCGGCAATAAGGACATTACCGTAGAGACAAATACAAAAATGCTTGGTTTTATGCATCAAGATGGCTTGCCCATGCGCGGACAAAATCTGGTTTTAGAGCAAACCGAGATTATTGAGCCTTGTTTTATCAGCGATGGGGTGGTCTTGCGCGGCTGTAAAATTGGTCCTTACGTGTCCATAGGGCCCAACACTGTGATAGAAGATTCAACAATACAGCAGAGTATCATTCAAAGTGACACCAAAATAAGTAACGCGACACTGAATCAGGCCATGATTGGCAACCATGTGATTTTTGACGGAAAGTTTACCAAAGTTAGTCTAGGCGATTACACTCAAATGGTATGAAGGGAAAAGGCCGCATAGTACTTTTTCTATGGATCATAGTTAGCCCTGCAATTTTTGCTCAAAAAGACAGTACAGCCTTAAGGGCGGCATCGAATTTAAAACGCTTTAAAACTTTTTATTTTGAGTCCATAAAGCACCGGGCCATGGAGAACCCTGACTTGGCCTTAAGGGCTTTGAGCTCGGCTGAGCGCATACCAGAATTAAACCAGGAGCAAAAAAGCGCCATAGCCTACGAGCAAGCAAAGAATTTTACCCTGCTTGAAGATTTTGACCGCGCGATATTAGCCTATCAGCAGGCCTTAATTCACCCCGATTTCAAAATGGCCGCTCAAATTAACTTATACGACATCTACCACAAACAAGGGGCGTATCAAAAAGCGCTCACAGTAGTCAAAGCCCTTTCAAAGGTGGATGAAAATTATTGTGTTGATCTAATCAAACTCAACATGGAGACCGGTGACTTGGAACGTGCACAAGTAATTTTGGACAGTATAACTCATTCTTGGGGCTCAAGTCTCGAGTTGCAGTCGATTCGTTTAGAATTGCAAAAACGAAATGCGCAACAGCAAAATAGTGCCTTGGATACAGGGTTTAATCCAGAGGATTATCGCCGCTTCATGGAATTACTTCAAGCTCAGGCATTAGATCAGGCCCTTGAGCTCATGGCGCTTATTGTTAGTGCTCAAGATTTGGCGCCAATTCAAAAAGCACAGGCTGTAGAGGCTTTTGCGGCACAATCCCCGGACAAACAATATCAAGAGGTGTTCGAACGTTTGATTCCACAACTAGAGAGGGCTGAAAGCGGACTTGTCGAAGTGGCTTTAGGTCGGTATTTTTTGGATCGCTTAGACATCGAGAAGGCTCAAAACCACGGTCAAAAGGCCTTGGCCTTGGAACCAAACAGCAAGGATGCCCTACTGCTTTTGGCGAGTGTGGCTTATGCCAGCGGAGACTATCCCTCAGGATTGGCGTATGCTGAAATGGCCTTGGGACTTTATCCCGCAGACCCCTGGTGTTATCTTTTAGTGGCCCGTGGGTATCGCTACTCGGATATGCTGGACCTGGCTGAAATGCAAATAATGTCCGGATTAGAGTTTACCTTAGCAGGATCAAATCAATTCCGCCTTCTTTGCACCGAAGCCTCTGCTATTTACTTGGCGTTAGGAAAAGAAAAAGAAGCACAATTGTGGTTGGATAAAATAGGTCAATGATAAAATTTAGGTCTAATATTCTATTGATTTTTAGCGCAGGACTTTTGCTTGTCGGTTGTCGCACTGCGGCCGATTTGAGCAGTACCAGGCCTAATCCTAAATGGACCACTGCACAAGTTATCAGGGCGCACAAACAGACCAATCCTGAATTTGAATATTTAGCCACACGCGCACAGCTCGTGTATAAAACCGAGGATCAAGAGCAAAAAATTAATGTGTCCTTGCGCATGAAAAGTGGGGACACTATATGGATGAAGGCCACAGTTTTTGGAGTGACCTTGGCCAAGGCTATAGTGACTAAAGATGAGGTTTCTTATTACGAAATGCTCAATAAGTCTTATTATAAGGGACCATTGACTGAAATTTCTCGTTGGCTTGGTTTTTCGGTGACTTTGGAGCAATTACAGAATATACTATTGGGGCAATCGGTTTTGGGTATGGGGCGCAATACCCCTCAACTCATCGACAAGGACAGTTATGTTTTAGGACCCATAGACACGGGTTTAGGCTGGAATTTAACCAACGCTATACGTCCAGATAATTTTAGGCTCAAAAGTGCTGAACTTGCTGCCTCGGGGGTAATGCCTACCACTGCCTCACTGAGCTATGGTTCTTATAGTCAAAACTCAGGTCAGTATTTCCCCCAGCAAATGACACTGTCGGTAAATACACCAAAAAGCAAGACACAAATCAGCTTGAATTTTAAGCAATTTGACTTACTGCAAAGGCTTAACTTTGGTTATGCGATTCCTGAAGGCTTCAAATCGATTACCCCATGAGATTAACAGCGCTTAGCCAATGGATGATATTTTTTATGGCCCTTTTGTTGGGGCCGGGGGCCTTTGCGCAAAATGATCGACAGAAGGCTTTAGAACAGCAACGTCTAGAGATTTTAAAAGAAATCGCCTCTATAAATGAGCTACTCTTCGATACCAAGGATCAAAAAAGTTCACTACTCACCAAGGTGCAGAGCCTAGATCAAAAAATACAAACTAGAGAGCGTTTGATCCGACTGACCAATCAGCAGGCCAATTATCTCACGCGAGAAATCAACAAAAACCTCAATACTCTAGATCAATTACAGCAGGAGCTCAAACGCCTAAAGGAAGACTATGCCGCGATGATTGTGCAATCGTATAAAAGCCGTTCAGAGCAGAGTAAACTGATGTTTATTTTATCCTCGGAGAATTTTCTTCAGGCCTACAAGCGATTGCAGTACATGAAGCAGTACAGTCAATTTCGCAGGGCTCAAGGTTTAGAAATTGAAGAGCGAAAAAAAGATTTAAGGGCCTTAAACGAGCTGTTGCTTGTGCAAAAAGCAGAAAAAGAACAGCTGGTGAAAGAGAGTCGCGCGGCCAAGGCCAAACTGGACCAGGAGCGCAAAGATCAACAGGGGCTTTTGGCAGAACTTAAAAAAGATGAGCGAACCTATACCGCTCAGATTAAAGAGCGACAAAAGGAAGCCACACGTATTGAACGTGAAATTGACCGCTTGATTAAAGAAGCCATTGCTGCGGCTAATAAGGCCTCGGGAGGAACTACTAAATCAGCAACTTTTGAGTTAACCCCTGAGGCGGAAGCCTTGGCCGCGGATTTTAAAAACAACAAAGGTCGGCTGATTTGGCCAGTTGCTAAGGGCCGGGTTATCACCCCTTTTGGCAAAAGAAAACACCCTCAATTTCCAAACGTAACACAAGATCATAATGGCGTGGAAATCATCACAGAAAAACGCGCCGATGCAAGGGCGGTTTTTGCTGGAGAAGTATTACAGATTCAACAGCTCAAAGGCGCGAATAAAGCCGTATATGTGCGCCATGGAAACTTCATTACAATCTATAATAACTTAGTTGAGGTGAAGGTGAAAAAAGGCCAGAGGGTCTTTGCAAAACAACCGCTGGGTACGGTGTTTACTCATCCGACAACAGGACAAACTTTACTCAAGTTTTTTGTCTATCAGAATACGCAAAAACTGAACCCAGCGGATTGGATTTATAAAATGTAGGACGCAGCTAAAGCATCATGAGAATGCCTGTAGTTTATACGTCCTTACCTTTGAGCATCTTATTCCAGTAGAGGTAAGGCAGCATAAACTTTTTGAGCATCCAAAGACGCCAGTGTTCTTTGGCGCTGTTGAATACTAACATTTGTTTCAGCTTTGGATCTGGCGTAAAATTGTTTTTATAGTCGAATTCTGCCAAAACCATTTTGCCATAGCCAGTGACCAATGGACAAGACGAATACCCGTTATAAGAGAAGTTTTTAACTTCTTTTTTGGCTCGCAAGGACAGGATGTTAGCCACCACTACAGGGACTTGTTTGCGAATAGCGGCCCCAGTTTTTGCTGTCGGTAGCGCAGCGACATCGCCTAAGCTAAAAATGTTTGGATATTTTTTATGCTGCAGGCTGTTATGATCTACTTCTACCCATCCGGCCTCATTGACCAGTTCAGAATCACGGACAAATTTTGGCGCGGCCTGTGGCGGAGCGATGTGCAAAAAGTCAAATGGAATTTGAATGTCTGTCTCACCGTGCATGCGTTCTCCCAGGGCGTTGTTCTCATTAATTACGCAACGATTATCTTCGGGCGCGGTATGATTGAAATGAACGATTTTCTTTTCCACATCAATCTTATAGGGCGCGTAAAAAGGCTTGAAGTGAATATTGTAGCGATCAATCACGCGCATAAGCGTGCGTTTTATTTCAGGAACGCCAAAGATGACACTGCCTGGGGTTGCAAAGATGACATTGCTTTTTGAAGCTTTCCCAGTTTTGCGCAGATAATCGGCCGCTAGATAGGCAATTTTTTGTGGTGCACCCCCACATTTAATTGGTGTAGTGGGTTGAGTAAACAAGGCGTTCCCTCCTTCAAAAGCTTGGAGTTTTTCCCAAGTTCGTTCCGGATCGGTGTAATTACTCACGGCAATCCCTTTTTCTAGGGCCTCTGGTAAACCTTCAATCATGCTGGGCTCCATAACTAATCCTGGAGCAACGACAAGAAACTCATAATGTTGATCTCCTGAAGCTTTGGTGTGCACTAAATTATTTTTTGGATCGAATCCTGTGGCAAAATCCTTAATCCATGTTACGCCATCGGGCATAACCTCCGCCATCGGTTTCGCGGTTTTTTTGTAATCATAGGTCCCGGCACCCACTAGGGTCCAAGCCGGCTGGTAATAGTGCGTATCGGCTGGGTCAATTATCCCAATATTAAGGCTGGAGTCTTTCTTGAGCATCTGGGCTGCGGTCATAATTCCTGCAGTCCCACCGCCAATGATGAGCATGTCAAAATTAGAATTCATATTTGATCGTAAATTGGTTAGTCTTTAAAAGTAGCCCAAATATGCTAACGTTGAGGTAACTAATGTTACAAAGGAGTTTCGTTCAAGGCTTTTCAGAACCTTTCTAGCTGGTCACTTAGGGTTTGATCAGATTGATGAAGAGTTCTCGCCCTGCGCGCTGGGGAATGGAGTTGTGGGCAGGTTCAAAAGTCTCGAGAGCAAAATAGGGTCGAAAATAGCCTAGATACTCTTGTTTACTGCCGCCATATGGAGGAAAGTCTATATTCAATGGAGCGTCAAAAAGCAAGCCCAACGCCTGATAGCCAACTCCGACACATGAGGAACAGCCCGCAAACAACGCTGAAACACCTATCGCTACGCTGGTAGATGTCGCCGCCGTATTTGAGTAACCAGCTCCTTGACCAACAGCGACAGACTCAGCTCCTGTGATGTTTTTCTCTAAAGCATTGTTGCCTATCGCCGTGTTGCTGTATCCCGTAGTGCAATCCTTGCCTGCTCTGTAACCAAAGGACGCATTGTAAGTCCCTGACGTTATACTTGCGTTGGAATCAAGACCCAGACTCATGTTGTGGGACGTTCCAACTCCTATACTACCGTGGCCGGTAAAGACGAATCCTCCTGTACCTGCTTGCGTGAAAGTCAACGTGATATTGTCAGCCCCAGTTCCCGCAGTCTCGGCGCTCAACGTGACCGCCGTAGAAGTCGCCGCCAGTGAAGCGCGGACATAGTTCGAGGCGTCAGTGTAAGCCCCGTAAAGCCTCAACGCGGCATTGGTGGTGCCGTAGATGGCAACCACATCGGTTGTGTCGCGGATGATTGAAAGGTTGTTGCCAGCGGCCCCCGGCCCGGTTGACCAGCTAAAGCCTCCGTTCGTGTTAGCTACCACTATGTGAGAACCGAGTGTGGCTCTTGCATAACCTTCAATCCACACTTGAATGTCTCCGGTGCCTCCGCTCTTTTGCGAGAACCCCCAGTATGCTCCTCCGTCACTGTTTCGGTGCCGCAGCATCCAGTAACCGCCGCTAGATGGGTCAACTATACTCCCGTGGGATGTAAAGCACCCTGCCGCCGTTGTGGCATACCCCGAGTCGTCTGCCAACCGCACTTGCAATTCGGTGCCGCTGCGTTTTAAAGCAGGATATGATGATGTGGCGCCACCAAATTTCAACATACTAGACGAATCTAAAGTAACAGATCCGCTAAATTCAGCAGGTCCAATGTTCTTGAAAGTAGAACTACCTGATACAGTTAAACTTCCTGTAACACTATAACTTCCTGTCAAAGATTTTGAATTTATCCAAAGTGATTGACTGTTGTCATATACCAACAAATCTCCCTTTGAAGCAGAAACGATCTTTAAATCATGAAGTTCATTTAACTCATAACCATTCATTATGTCTACATAAATGCTTCCTGTAGTTCCTTGCACCACTACTTTACCCAACCTAACCTCATGCAAAGGAGCATCAGGAACAATATCACTGAAATTTCCACTAGAAGACAAATATAAAGAAGTTCCAGGAGGATAATTGTTGGTATTAACCGAATATAAAGTTCCATTAGTAACTACATAACCATTTTGACTGCTATTAATC
>JALRAI010000140.1 GCA_023258055.1 Flavobacteriaceae bacterium
GGTTTGTCACATGATCAACATTACAGGACAGATTCTACCGATCAGAAAAATTTGCGACATGGCCCACAGCTATGGGGTCGAGGTTTTAGTAGACGGGGCACACTGCGTGGGCCATTTTGATTTTGATTTAACTGACCTTAACTGCGACTATTACGGCTCTAGTTTGCACAAATGGTTGGCTGCCCCACTAGGCAACGGCCTGCTCTATATCGAGGATAAGCGCATTGCCGCGCTTTGGCCTCTTTTAGCGGATTACATCGAGGACCGCGGTAATATTTTAAGGCTCAATCATCTTGGAACACATCCCGCCTACATTACCCTGGGGGTCAAAGACGCTATTGACTATTTAAAAGGCATAGGCTTAAAACGCAAAGAAGAGCGTCTGCGATTTTTGCGCAATTACTGGATGACCGCCCTAAAGGATGTTCCCAATGTCGTGATTAACACTCCTTGGGAGCCCCATCGCGCCTGCGGTATCGGCAATATTGGCCTGAGCAATTTATCCCCTGGAGTAATGGCCCAAAGACTACTGGATGAGCATGGTGTATTTACCGTTGCCATTGATTACGCCAATGTGCACGGTTGCCGCATCACGCCCAATGTCTTCACCACCACTGCAGAATTAGATCATTTTATAAAGGCTGTTAAAACACTCGCTCAATCCTAAAACAACACATGGCGCTGCGCTCGTTTAAAAATATCGGCCCCGGAATCATCGTCGCTGCTGCCTTTATTGGGCCCGGAACCGTGACTTTGTGCTCGATCGCTGGGGTGAATTTTGGTTATGCCCTTTTATGGGCTGTTTTACTCTCTACAGGTGCCACCATTGTATTACAAGAAATGGCGGCACGTATCGGATTAGTCACCCAAAGTGGTCTGGCAGAACTGCTCCGGAGTGAGCTCAGAAATTCTCTATGGCGACAGCCCGTGCTTTGGCTCATTCTACTGGCTATAGTTATGGGCAATACAGCCTATCAAGCAGGAAATTTAGGCGGTGGTGTGCTGGGCTTAAATGCGCTAATTGGGCCCCAAAATTTTAGCATCCTGGGTGTGGAGGTGAATTTGACCGCCCTTATTTTAGGGCTCATAGCCTATGTTGTCCTTTCACAAAAAAGCGACAAAATTCTAACGCGCATTTTGACCTTGCTGGTCTTGTTTATGAGCATTTCCTTTGTGATTACCGTCTTTTTGATTCAACCCAACATCTCTGCATTAATGAGCGGCTTACTTTTGCCATCTCTCCCAGAGCAAAGTCTTTGGACCGTTATTGGTCTGATAGGTACCACCATAGTGCCTTACAATATTTTTTTGCACGCCTCGCTGGTGAAAAAAAAGTGGATCGATTCCGCCGCATTGCCCCAGGTCAAAAAGGATACCTATTGGACCATTGGACTCGGGGGCTTGGTTTCGATGAGCATCGTGGTTTGCGCGGCAGGTTCTGGCATAACAGAAATCAGTAGTGCGGCAGATTTAGCAGAAGGATTAAAACCCTTGTACGGCTCCATAGCTACAGCCCTCATGGGCGTCGGTCTTTTTGCCGCTGGCCTGACCTCAGCCATCACTGCACCGATAGCCGCCGCCTATGTGGCTTGTGGTTGTTTGGGTTGGTCGACCGATAATCAGAGCCAAAAATTCAAGCAAATTTGGCGCCTGGTTTTGATTGTTGGTGTATTACTCTCGGCCACTGGAATCAAACCCATTACCATAATTCAATTTGCGCAAGTAGCGAATGGCACCCTTATTTTCATCATCGCTGGACTGGTCCTTTGGCTAGTCAATAAGTCCGAACTTATGAAGCAGGCTGTGAACAGCCGGTGGCAAAATATTTTTGGAGGGCTGGTATTTTTTGTGACTCTATTGGTCGGATTCAAAGGCATCAGTGGCGCCATACAAATGCTTTTTTAAATGGACATTAACTGCGACTTAGGGGAAGGCATGGCCAATGACGCTCAGATCATGGCTTATATTTCGCGCTGTAATATCGCCACTGGGGCACATGCTGGTTCTCGTGATCTCATTTTAAAAACCATGCATCTGGCCCAGGAACACCAAGTCGCTATCGGGGCCCATCCTTCTTATGCTGATCGTCAAAACTTCGGGCGTATTTCTATGGATTTACCCCATGATCAGCTTAAAGATAGCTTGCGAGAACAACTCGAACTGATGCTCGAATGCGCTGATATCTGTGGCGTCACCCTTACCCACATTAAACCCCATGGGGCGCTT
>JALRAI010000141.1 GCA_023258055.1 Flavobacteriaceae bacterium
AAACTCGGAAACTTCTCCCTCATCCACGCGGCGCTCTGCGTTTTGCTGCAAACCGCGTATCCGCTGCGCTTTGATAAATATTTGATCGGTCAAAGATGGTAAGCGCAAGATGCGCCAAGCACTGCCGTAGTCCCTCATTTTCTTAGTAAAAAGGTCGCGACATATATGAATGACTTGGTCGTACTGTTTTGCGGTTAGGGACATATTTATCTTAGATTTTGCGTAAATTTCGCTCAAATAAATCAATTTAAAAAATACCATGACCATCAATTGCCTTGGCACGCTGATCGACCTGAGTACCCCAAGGGTCATGGGTGTTTTAAACCAAACTCCAGACTCATTTTACGACGGTGGGCGCTATAGCGATGCCGCAGCCATGCTCCGACAAGTCGAGCAAATGCTCGACCAGGGCGCCAGCTTTATCGATGTGGGCGGCTACAGCAGCAGACCCGGAGCCGCAGAGGTCTCTCAGCAGCAGGAAATAGATCGGGTGATACCCACCATAGAGGCCATCAGCAAAACATTTCCCCAGGCGATTATTTCTATAGATACTTTTCGCAGCGCCGTGGCCCAAAAAGCCATTGATGCTGGGGCCGCCCTTGTTAATGATATTTCCGGGGGGGATCAAGACCCAGAGATGTATCCCCTTGTGGCCCGTAACCAAGTACCTTATATCCTGATGCACATGCGCGGTACCCCGCAGACCATGAGCCAGCAAACCGATTACGACAATGTGGTTATGGAAGTCGCCCAGGATTTGTCCAAAAAAATAAAGCAGATCAGAACTCATGGGGTCAATGATCTTATTGTAGATCCCGGTTTTGGTTTTGCCAAGACCCTAGAGCAGAATTATGCCCTATTAAACAAGCTAGATCACTTAAAGCTGCTGCAGACCCCGATTCTTGTGGGGCTTTCCAGAAAGTCCATGATTTATAAACTTTTGGAAACAGACCCTGAAAACGCCCTTAATGGCACGAGCGCCGCAAATACCATCGCCCTGTTAAAAGGCGCCAGCATACTCAGGGTCCACGATGTTGCCCCTGCTATGGAGGTAGTGCGCATAGTGAATGCCTTAAAAAATTAAGTACCTTTAAATCAAAATACTCCTAGTGGAACTATTCGACATCCGTATTTTAGACATTGTAGACATCGTTTTGGTGGCCTTTTTGCTGTTCTATCTCTATCGACTGGTCAAAGGCACTGTGGCTATCAATATCTTTATCGGGATTGTCATGGTTTACGCCACTTGGAAGCTCACTGAGTTTTTAGAGATGCAACTCCTGAGTCGGATACTGGGGGGATTTCTAGGGGTAGGAATGTTTGCTTTGATCGTGGTGTTTCAGCAAGAGATTCGCAAGTTCTTGCTCATGCTCGGGACCACAAATTTTTCTGGGCGACGCAAACTCCTTAAGCGATTTCAACTCAGGCCCACCGCAGCCTTCAATACAGACATTCACGCCATTTTAAAAGCCTGCCAAAAAATGGGTCAGTCTAGGACCGGGGCCATTATTGTCTTGCAGCGCAACAACAGTTTAGATTTTGTCAAAAGTAGCGGTGATGTGATGAGTCTCGAGGTCAACCAGCCTATTTTGGAGAGTATTTTCTATAAAAACAGCCCTTTGCACGACGGGGCTTTGATCATCGAGGACAATACCATTACCGCCACTCGGGTTATTTTGCCCGTGGCCAGCGAGTCAAACCTGCCCGCGCGCTTTGGCCTTAGACACAGAGCCGCAGTGGGCATCACAGAAAAAACTGATGCCGTCTGTTTGGTGGTTTCAGAAGAAACAGGACAACTCTCCTATCTCAAAGAGGGTGATTTTGTGCTATTCAAGGATTTTGATGAGTTAGAAAAACTACTGGCCAAAGACCTCAGTCAATAAGAACAGCCTTGAGTTAAGCGCAGGGTGTTTTTAGCCCACCGTATCAGGCTCAGCGAGAAACTGCACCTCGTAGAGGGATTTATAATGGCCCTGCTCCTTTTTAATCAAATCCGCATGACGGCCACGCTCTACGATTTGGCCCTGTTCCATGACTAAAATTTGATCGGCTTTTTGAATGGTTGCCAATCGGTGGGCAATCACTATAGAGGTACGTCCACGCGTGATGCGGTCCGTGGCATTTTGAATGAGCTCCTCGGAATAACTGTCCACAGACGAGGT
>JALRAI010000142.1 GCA_023258055.1 Flavobacteriaceae bacterium
ATTCGCCTGTATTCAGTTACATAATACTATGATGGGGCGTGATATTATTCGCGAAACCACCCTCGAAATATTCAACACTAAAGACAAAGAAAGTTGGAATGCGGTACCGACTGTATCAAAAGATCACAAAGAAATTCCGGTGACCTCACCAGAGGCTGATTTGTGGGATTCTTTTGACCGCTCCATCGGACATCATTTTAACTTGTCGATAGATCTTAATGCCTGTACTGGATGTGGGGCTTGTGTGATTGCCTGTCATGCGGAAAACAACGTTCCTGTGGTTGGTAAGAGTGAAATGCGTCGCAGTCGCGATATGCACTGGTTGCGCATTGACCGCTATTACTCTAGTGAAGAGAGTTTTGCTGCAGATGCAGACAAAAAAGACAATATTTCTGGACTCGGCAGTTCACTTTCAGAATTTGCCGAAATGGAGCAAGCTGCGGACAATCCGCAAGTGGCGTTCCAGCCGGTTATGTGTCAGCATTGTAATCACGCACCATGTGAGACCGTGTGCCCCGTGGCCGCGACTTCACACGGACGCCAAGGTCAAAACCACATGGCATACAACCGCTGTGTAGGAACGCGTTATTGTGCTAACAACTGTCCTTATAAGGTTCGTCGTTTTAACTGGTTCTTATACGCTGAAAACGAGGAGTTTGATTACCACATGAACAATGATTTGGGCCGTATGGTCTTGAATCCAGATGTTGTAGTGCGCTCTCGCGGGGTGATGGAGAAATGTTCTATGTGTATCCAAATGACGCAAAAGACCATTTTGGATGCCAAGCGCGATGGACGAGCCATCAAAGACGGTGAGTTCAAAACAGCCTGTTCAGCAGCTTGTGAGACTGGTGCCATCCAATTTGGTGACATCAACGATGAGCACAGTGCAGTAGCTGCATTAAAACAAGACGATAGAATGTATCACTTACTTGAGGCAGTGGGCACCAAGCCAAATGTCTTTTATCAAACTAAAGTGAGAAATACAAACGAAGCATAAATTAAAGAAATTCAATTATAGATATGGCGTCGCATTACGAAGCACCTATTAGAAGACCCCTAGTTACGGGAGACAAGACCTACCACGACGTAACTGTCGATGTAGCGGCTCCTGTAGAGGGCAAGGCCAACAAGTCTTGGTGGATAGTCTTTACCATCGCTCTTACCGCATTTTTATGGGGCCTAGGGTGTATTATTTACACCATTTCCACCGGAATTGGCGTTTGGGGACTCAACAAAACGGTAAACTGGGCATGGGACATCACTAATTTCGTTTGGTGGGTCGGTATCGGTCACGCAGGAACGCTGATTTCGGCGGTTCTACTTTTATTCCGTCAAAAATGGCGTATGGCCATTAACCGTTCGGCGGAGGCCATGACTATATTCTCTGTAATCCAAGCAGGATTGTTCCCGATCATTCACATGGGGCGCCCTTGGTTGGCTTATTGGGTATTGCCTATTCCTAACCAATTTGGATCATTGTGGGTTAACTTTAACTCGCCGCTTTTGTGGGACGTTTTCGCGATTTCAACCTATCTATCGGTTTCATTGGTGTTCTGGTGGACTGGTTTATTACCTGATTTCGCAATGATTCGCGATCGGGCCATTACCCCATTTACGAAACGTGTCTACAGCATATTGTCTTTTGGTTGGAGTGGCCGTGCCAAGGATTGGCAGCGTTTTGAAGAAGTTTCTTTGGTCCTTGCCGGTTTGGCAACTCCTCTGGTACTCTCGGTACACACTATTGTATCCTTTGACTTTGCTACCTCGGTTATTCCTGGTTGGCACACCACCATTTTCCCGCCTTATTTTGTCGCAGGAGCTATTTTCTCAGGATTCGCTATGGTGAATACCTTGCTTATTATTATGCGTAAGGTATCTCATCTCGAAAATTACATAACCATCCAACACATCGAATTGATGAATATCGTGATCATGATCACTGGTTCAATCGTGGGTGTAGCCTATATTACCGAGTTATTCATCGCTTGGTATTCTGGGGTTGAGTACGAGCAATACGC
>JALRAI010000143.1 GCA_023258055.1 Flavobacteriaceae bacterium
ATTATAGGTCATCACGTCGGTCTTAGATTTCGAAAAACACTGAAAGTCTTGATGACTCAGTAATTTTTGCGCGACACGATTCATCAAATAAAAATCAGGGGTTCGATGTATGGCATAAGCCCCGGCAGACAAAAATGGATCCTTGCCTAGGGTGACCCAGTATTCATAAGTGCGGGCCGTGGCGTCAAAGCGGGCATGGGCCTCGGGGGGCACCGAAAAAATACGATGGATAACAAGGTCTGCAGGCAGGTAGCTATTTAATCGATCTTTGAGCTGCTGCGGATCAAAGGGAGCTTCGATATCGAAATGGGCAAACATCTGCCGCGCGTGGACTCCAGCATCTGTACGCCCTGCCCCTACTATGGCTGTTTCTGACTTTAATAACACACTCAAGGCCTCTTCCAGGGTTTGCTGTACACTAGGGGCATTAGGCTGACGCTGCCATCCACTGTATGCCGCTCCCTGATAAGCCAATTCGATAAAGTACCTCATGTTTTCTGCCTGGAGGACAAATTTAAGCAATAATGTCAGAGCACTAAACCCGGCATTCCAAATAATGAATTAACTTTATTCCATGCCAAAAATCCTGCTGCTCAGCGACACCCACTCCGATATAGACGCCACCGTCCTAAAAAGGGCCGCAGAGGCCGATCAGATCTGGCACGCCGGGGATATCGGCACCTTAGAAGTTACCGAGTCCCTTAAAAAATGTGCCCCCTTAAAGGCCGTATACGGCAATATCGATAGCGCTGCAATCCGCAGTGAATTTCCCAAAGAGCTCATTTTTGACTGTGAGGGTATTAAGGTATACATCACCCATATCGCGGGTTATCCTGGGCGGTATAATGCCCTGAGCAAAAAAGCCATAGAAACCCACAAGCCGGATCTGGTGATTTGCGGACATTCTCATATTTTAAAGGTCATGCGCGATCCAAAATACGGCCATCTGCACATGAACCCAGGGGCTATCGGACGTCATGGTTTTCACAAAGCCCGAACCATGCTACGCTTTTCTATTGAAGGGGGACAAATCAAGGATCTAGAGGTTATAGAGTATAAGCGATAAGACCACAGCGACCTCAAATAAAAAACCCCCAAAATGGCATGTTTTGAGGGTCTTTTGCACTAATAGATATACTAAGAGGTGTTAGCGCAATCGATCGACAGATTTTACGAGGTCTTCATCCCTTTTGATGGCCTTATTGGCCAGCACTAAAAAAACGATAGAAATGATGGGAAGAACAACCCCAATACCCTTCTGCGAGACCGAAGCCTCTCCAGGTAAGTTTAGCGATTGATAAGCGAAAACGCCCACTAATACAAAGTTTAATATGATCGACAAGCGGTTGAGCACAAATTGGTGCAAACGCTGTTTGAATTTAAAAATAGACCAAACGATAAGCACCATTAACACAAGCTGAATCGTCTGATTGATCGAGGCCATAGACCACTGGCCCAAAGCTACATTTGATTCTGTCTGTCCCACAAAATAAAATCCTGCATCGGCGGCTAGAGCGGCCAGTAAATACAAGGATTGAACGCGTTGAATCATGGGTTTTAAATCATTTGTGGCCACAAAAATAAACTTTCTTTTCGAAAAAAATCCTGCCCAATTTCAAAATAATGTTGTATCATTGTCCCACTACAAGTAACCCCTTCATCATTAGGGGACTGAGACTTCAACAATTTTTTATCGATCAGTTTTATCACAACCCACTGATACATTTTCACGAATTAATTATTACATGTTAGAGATTTCTGAATTAAAAGAAAAAAAGCTTCCTGAACTCCAGGATTTAGCCAAAGAGCTTGGTGTGCCAAAATACCGCACTTTAAAAAAATTAGACCTCGTTTATCAAATCTTAGATTATCAAGCAGCGAACCCTGCGGCCCTGAAAAAATTGAGTGCACCTCAAGCAGCAGATAAGGCCTCAAACCCTCAAGAGGACTCTGCAAACCCAAAGGGATCTGATAAAAGAGAGGCCAGCAACCAAGACAAAAGACAAAACAATCG
>JALRAI010000144.1 GCA_023258055.1 Flavobacteriaceae bacterium
CATCAATTGAATTCAAAGTCACTTGCTGTCCATTTGCGACAACGTCCACTGGAAAATCTATCGAAAAACAAGAGGTTCCATCGATCAAATTGTCCAATGAACCATTGTTTTGGGTCGCACTCAATAGGTTGGCTGCAAAATTAGAGGTGCCGTTAAAAGACTCCGAATTATCTGTAGGATCGATAATAACATCTTCCTCTTTTTGACAAGACGTTATAGTCAACACGGCCATTAACGCGATAAATAAGAATCTAAAGTTCATTAATTTCATGGTTTAAAATTTGTGGTTACACTAATATAACCGATTCACATCTCCTTACCCTACCCTCTAAACTGTTTTTTTGTAATTTTATGATTGCCTAACCTATTAATATGGACCAAAACGTTTGCGAGGAGTCTGTATTTTCCCGCATTTACCAAAAATGGGGTCAGGCACTCTTTAATTTCATTCGTTACAAGACTAAAGATATCGATCAGGCCAATGACCTAGTGCAAGAGGCTTTTATCACGCTTTGGGATCATTGCGCTGATGTTACCCCGGAGAAAGCCAAGTCCTACCTGTATACTGTAGCCAATAGAAAGTTTTTAAATCAAGTGGCTCATCTAAAGGTAGTTCAAAAACATCAATCTGAGCCCATCTCTGATAGAGAACATGAGAATCCAGAATTTTTGCTGGAACATCAAGAATTTGAGCACAAACTCAAAAAAGCCATTGAGGCATTGCCAGAAGGACAAAAAACGGCCTTCTTGATGAATCGCATCGATCAAATGACTTATAGCGAAATAGCAGAGGCCCTGGAAATTTCCGTTAAGGCAGTCGAAAAACGCATGCATTTGGCATTAAAAACTTTGCGCAGCGAAATTCAAGAATTAAAAGGGAGGTAGGGTTTTTTCTCCCCGGACTGTTACAATTAAAAGCCTGAGTGTAAATGGATCAAAAATTACTCGATAAATTTTTAAATCACAAAGCGACTGAACAAGATATTCAAGCGCTCAAGGGTGACCCTGAAACGGCCGAACTTGTCACGCTCAGCCAGCAAGTTACTGAAATAAAGTACAAAGGTTTTGAGCAGCAAAAAAATTGGCGTGTAATTCAAAACCACATTAAGCAAAAGTCGTCTGCATCAGAAAAATCACACGATAGTAATATCTTCGGGCGTTTGTTTAAACTAAGCCCCGCCCCCGAGGTAATTTGGCGCGTTGCTGCTGTTTTTGTTCTGGCTTTGGGTACTTATTTCTTTTTGAGTCCAAACAATATTGATTTGGTCACCCCGGCTGGAACCCATCAAATATGGACGCTTCCTGATGGTTCAGAAATTTCTCTTAACGCAGCATCAAAAGCGAGCTATGACCCAGAGTCCTGGAACAAAGATCGAATTATTGAGCTCGAAGGTGAGGCCTTTTTTGACGTAACCAAAGGCAGCACATTTAGTGTAAATACGAGCTCAGGTGTCGTCACTGTCTTGGGTACAGAATTTAATGTCAAGGTTCGTGAGCATGAGTTTTATGTCCATTGTTTCGAAGGGCTCGTAAAGGTTCAAACTGCAGACACCCTGCTCATGCTCAGTGCCGGTAATGGCATGAGAATAGAGGGCGGACTACTTGTGCAAGATAGGGTGCCTCAGGGCGCACGGCCAGATTGGATCCGTGGAGAAAGCAGCTTTGACGATGCACCGCTCACAAGGGTCCTAGATGAATTGGCCAGGCAATACGATATAACTATAACATACGACGGCCAACTGTCACCCATGTTTGACTCTGCTCTATTTAGGGGGAGCTTTACCCACCAAGATTTACAAGTCGCCCTTAAATCAATTTGTCATCCCTTTGGATTGGACTTTGAGCTGGCCGATAAGAAGGTCATTTTACGTAAAAATTAATGGAGCCGCACACAGGCAATAATAAACTTTTTTGGGTCTTGAGTTTATGGCTATGCTTTAGCTTCAGCAGTGGGGCTCAAGTCAACACTGCCCTTAAACTGTCTG
>JALRAI010000145.1 GCA_023258055.1 Flavobacteriaceae bacterium
ACCGTCACCTCCTTGAATGACAGAATATTGTTTGTAAGGATAAGGACCAATAGCCTTGTTGAAATAATCTAACAACTCTGCGGTAACCGGTTGTAAGGCCTTCCAATTTTCTTGTAAGGCAGGATCGTTTTTGTAATAAAAATTCAAGGTCACACCATTAGGCCCAGGGTAAGTATCATGCACATACTCAGGGTCCGCGGCCCAAGTAAAGTCGTGCACCATTGGCGCGTCAAAAACCCAACGGGTCTTTCCGCCTTTGAGGGCTGTTTTTTCTAACAAATAACCCGTACCCCCGACAACATAACTACTGTCAATATTCAAAGACACCTGAAAATCACCCCAAACCCCATAGAATTCTCGAGCGATATAAGGGTCAGTGTGCCAGCCGTCCTTGTCGTATTCTGCGAGTTTAGGATACCACTGGGTCATCGAAAGAGCGACACCTTCGGCATTGTTGCGGCCACTTCTACGGATTTGAACAGGGACCTGTCCATGAAATTCCATGTTTAAAACGGTGCTTTCATGGGGCGCCAAAGGTTTTTTTAAGGGCACAACAAGGATGGTTTCTTCAGTGGAATAATCAAGAGACACTCCGTCTTGAGTCAAAGAAGTTGCTTTTAAAAACCCTTGCTCGGCAGGAGTTAAAGCAGCGATTCTATCGCCCACACGACGATCGGGATCTGCTATAGTGCGTGAGCGCACATCCATTTCACTTCCAGGTTGAAAGGCGTTAAAATACAGATGATAAAACACCTGGGTTAAAGTGTCTGGCGAGTGATTGGTGTAGATGAGTTTTTGAGTACCGGTATACTGCCAATTAGTGACATCCATATCGACACTCATGCTGTAGTCGACATGTTGTTGCCAGTAGCTAAAAGAATTTTGGCCACTTACTACAGAGCAAGCAGCCAAAAAAATTGAAAAGAATAATTTCATTAAACCGTCTTTATTTGATTATCGAGACATTTGATCGGCCATAATTAACGCATTGTATAGATTAACCAAGTGACCTGATTTGGAAATATTTGAAAAATCATTTTTGGTATTGGGATCACCCCCTAAAATTACCTGTCCTGGCCCAGCAACACCACTATCCATTAGGATTTGCTTTACCTGAGCGGCGCTGAGTTTAGGAAAATAAGAACGAATTACTGCAGCCACTCCAGCCACAGCAGGGGCAGCCATAGAGGTTCCTTGAAGGTATTCATAGGTGTTCAGCGGGGTAGTCGCCCAAATTTTTACCCCAGGAGAAAACACATCCACATTTTCTTTACCGTAGTTTGAGAATCCAGCGACAAGGCCTTCATTATATTCCGGGGTTGAGGCGCCAATAGTGATAAAAGTGTTGCCGATCTCTTGAGTTTCCCCAGGACGAACATCATTTGGATAAACTTCATTTTGATCTAAATCCATACCGTCATTTCCAGCCGCGTTCACAATGAGTACATCATTGTCCGAGGCGTAACGAATAGCATCCCATACCCACTCTGGGTGTGGAGAAAATCCTTTTCCAAAGCTTGTGTTGAGGACCTTAGCCCCGTTATTTACGCAGTAGCGAATGGCCAAGGCGACATCTTTGTCATACTCATCGCCATCAGGCACAGTGCGCACTACCATAATTTTGGCATTGTCCGCCACCCCATTCATTCCAATACCGTTATTGCGCTCTGCAGCAATAATCCCTGCCACGTGGGTCCCGTGGCGCGCATCTTCTTTTTTAGGATCTGGACCGTCGACATCGTTATTGCCGTAATATTTGGAAGACCAATCGTTGGCATCATCACCCAGATTGGCAGCGCGATAATCTGTAGCGAGGTTAAAATGGCTTTCTAAACGGTTGGTGAAATAATTCACACCACCACTCAAACGATCTAAGACTGCAGGAATATTAGGGCCAAAGGCCATCATCTGACCTAAGCGCTCAACCAAACCTTGCTCTTCTTCAGACAGGTCGGATAGCTCTGCCAAATCAGCTTTACCAT
>JALRAI010000146.1 GCA_023258055.1 Flavobacteriaceae bacterium
TTGATATCGGATCAGGAAGCTCTTGCAGCCATGGATTATTGGCTTGACGGCCATCTCCTAATCCAGTTTTGGTGTACAAGCAAAGCGCCATTGAATCACCGGTATCAAAATGTCTTGCAGGGGTTCCTGTTTCAGGAAGTGCCCCGTAATCTGCGCTAAAGTCACTGGTAAACACCCCATCGTGTAAGGCTTTACTCCAAGAAGCACCACCTAAGACATTACCCTCCCAATAAGCTTTTAGATAATCGTGATAACTAGAGGATGAACTTCCGGTCCATGCCAAAAGACAATCTTGGAATTGACGCGTATCAAAAAGTGGACGAATGGTCGGTTGTACTAATGAGTAATGACCTTTTTTCAACTCAGCATCACCCCAGGCCTCTAAATAATGTGGTGTGGCGGCGACCATCTTCGCATTTGAAGCAGTTTCGTCAGCACGCATGGCAAAGGCCAAAGTGAATTCTAAGTTTTTATAAGCCGCAGCAAAATCAGTGTCAGGGAAAGCATAAAGCGGATTAACTCCCGCGGTAATCAAGCCCTGGATAGTGCCATTTTTCACCCCATCGATGACTTTTTGTACTTCGGTACTATAACCCGAAAACTTCATGATGGGACGGTTTACGTCCATCACTACCGATCCGATAGATGTGTTGTAATCCAATACTTTTTTCTGTGCTTTCGGGCATGGTAAGCCGCAAACCAGAACACCGCGATCTCCCGCTTTCTCTAGTTGCTTTTTAGCTTGCTCAGCTGCTGGGCGCACAGCCTCTGGAACATCGGCCAAAGCCTTGGCGCCAGTAATGTACCCTAAAACTGCTGCTTGATGTGCTGGGGAGGCAGGAACGCGCTTATCGGCATTTGCTCCACTCAGACTCATGTTCGCTTCAAATTGAATATGACGGGACATACGGCCATCCTTTGGGATACGGCTTTGAGCATAGCCTGCTTCAAAACCGCCCCCTTGCCAGTCGCCTAGGATATCTGCCCCAATCGAGACAATAGTTCCTGCTTTACTGAAATCGTAATCGGCTAGAGCGCGTACTCCATAAGTTTCTTGGAAGGCATCAAGGGCCTCACTTGAAGAAACCATATCGTAAGTCACATGCTTTACATTCGGGTATTTTTTTGTGAAGGACTGAATCAATGCTGCTGTACTCGGACTGGCAAAAAGAACTTAATAAAAGTTATTTTAAAAATTTCAAAAGAAATTTAAAATTATTTAATAAAGATAAAGAATTTCAAATCAAAACAGTTTCTCCTCCTGAATTTAGAAGATATGTTAAAGACTTTTTAAAGTTTAACCCAAATATAGATAGAAATATTTATAAAGCAATTTATGGAGGAAAAATTTTAATCATAGATGATACAGTTGGCGCAAAAAAAACATTAGTTGAATCAGTAAACTTATTAAGTACAGTAAAACCTAAATACATTGCTTCATTTGCATTATTAAAAGATTGGCAAGCATCAAAAAACTAAAATAATTATGACAAACCCCATCATTTATTTGGTGGGGTTTTCTATTTATAGTCATGTCAACAAAAATATACATAGATTGGCAAGATAATGATGTTCTCTGGAATGAAGAAATACGAGAATGGGAGAATGTTTATTATATTATTTATGATTTAGGTGGTGCAAGAGATCCTAGAGAATGGTGTGATCATCCATTTGCCAATAAGATATGAAATTAGTGGTTCTGGCACAAGTAATTTAACACAAATTTGTTCAACTGTTATAAGTGAAGGTGGATTTGAATTTTCTGGTGATAGAGTAGGTATTCACGATGGTAATTCTACTGTTTCTGGAAGTCAATATGGTGTTTGTATGTATGTCAGATTAAATCCAAGTGCGTCAAATGTAACTATAATACCAGAACAAATAGATTTATTAGTATCTCCAGGAAACAATTCAAAGTTTAGTGGTAGATGGGATTTATTGATTAATCCT
>JALRAI010000147.1 GCA_023258055.1 Flavobacteriaceae bacterium
AATATTATGGCGCTTTAAAAATGGGATTATTTGATCTGCCATATAGCCGCCCACCAGAACAATTTCGGATACTCCGTGCTGCTTTAGTTGACTTACCGCATCCATGATTTCACGGGCTCCATCGGCGTATACATACACTTTTTTGTCGCCACTAAGGGTGCCGATCAGTGCTTCAAGAGCCTGATTGGGGACCGCAGGTTTTTCACTGATGTAGGCCTTGGTGCGATCAAAGAAGTCCGTGATGGTTTGCATCTGTTTATCGTAGTCCTGATTTGGTTTCCAGCCGCGATCTTCACCCATCCACCAGCGACCTCTCCGGTAAGTGTTGGGCCAGTGCAGATGCACGCCGTCGTCAGTTCTTACCGCTGCGTCCTCCCAATTCCAAGCGTCTAATTGGACGATTGAGGAGGTCCCGGAAAACACCCCGCCTTGAGGGGTCACTTGAGCTAAAAGTACTCCATTGGGCCGCATACTTTCTACGACTTGACTTTCGGCATTATAGGCAATGAGACTACGGATATTTGGTCCATATTCCCCGAGTTCATCATCATCTTTACTTTGACGAATGGCATCAATTTCTACTAATCCTAAGGAAGAAACTGGGGCGATTATCCCGGGATAAATGTGTTGTCCTGAAACATCCACAACCCGGCCTACTGGTGCGATTTCATTTTGCCCTAAGGCTTTAATTTTTCCTTGATCAATTACCAAATGAGCCTTTTCTATGACCGATCCATTACCGACATGAACCGTGGCGCCGATAAGTGTGATGGCCTCTGATTGCTCTGGCGCTGGGGTCTGCTGGGCAAATCCAACGCCTATAACTAAAGGAAGAATAAATGCGGTTAATGTGTATTTAAGGTTCATAGCAATTAGTTTATGGTTTCACATTCAAATTTAATTCGGTCTCTCTTTCGAGGGGTCCTTCCTTTATTTCCCGATGACTTTTGATCGGACAACATCATTTGAATGAGTTGATTTTTTTCATTTTGTAGTGCTTGACGCATGGCTTTGTCTTCTTCGATATCAAAGTAAACGGCGCCGTCAATCATTGTTTTTTCGGCACGCGCATAGACCGAAAGTGGATGATCACTCCAAAGCACTAAATCGGCGTCCTTTCCTTTCTGAATGCTGCCCGTGCGGTGGTCTAGATGAAGGAGTTTGGCTGGGTTAATGGTGACCATAGCCCAGGCCTCTTCTTCGCTCATTCCTCCGTATTTCACGGTTTTAGCGGCCTCTTGATTTAATCGTCGGGCCATTTCATCATCGTCACTGTTAATGGCTGTAGTGACTCCTGCTCGAGCCATAATTGCGGCATTAAAGGGAATGGCGTCTTTTACCTCGTATTTGTAGGCCCACCAATCACTGAAGGTCGATCCTCCAACCCCGTGCTCGGCCATTTTATCGGCCACTTTGTACCCCTCAAGAATATGAGTAAAAGTATTGACACGAAAATCAAAAGACTCCGCTACCTTCATCAGCATATTGATCTCGCTTTGGACATAACTGTGACAGCTTATAAAGCGCTCGCCTTCGAGGATTTCACCCAAAGTTTCCAGTTCTTCATCAACGCGGTATGGGGCGCCGCTTTTCTTTTGATCGAGGTAAGTACGGGCCCGATTGAAATAGTTGACATATAATTGTTCCACCCCCATACGGGTTTGAGGATAGCGACTAAAACTACTCCAGTTACTTTGTTTGACGTTTTCACCGAGCGCAAATTTTATGAATTTAGGGGCATTATTGTAGAGCATATCTTGAGCAGATCCGCCCCATTTTAATTTGATGATGGCCGATTGCCCACCAATAGGGTTTGCCGAACCGTGCAGAATTTGAGCTGAAGTTACCCCACCGGCCAGGTTGCGGTAAATGCTAATGTCCTTTGGGTTTACCACGTCACTGATGCGCACCTCTGCTGATGAGTTTTGCCCTCCCTCGTTAATG
>JALRAI010000148.1 GCA_023258055.1 Flavobacteriaceae bacterium
AATGCGATGGCCCTTTTTGGCCGTATTGTTGCTCTTGACTTTGGGCGGGCAAGCGCAAGAGGATCAGAGTGCCTATAAAGATGGAGAATGGTGTAAATTTCGGGTGCATTATGGCTTTGTTACAGCGGGATACGCTTCGATTAAGGTCCAAGCCTCAACCTTAGATAAAAAACCCGTGTATCACATACAGGGAGAGGGTCGAACCACGGGAATTTCTCGCTGGTTTTTTTATGTCGAAGATTACTATCAGACTTATCTTGATCGTTCTACTCAAATGCCGCTTCGTTTTATCAGGAAGATCAATGAGGGCGGATATACTAAGGACGTTCAAATTGATTTTAATCACGAGGCTCTAACAGCTCGTATATGGAATAAGGAAAACAACGTCAAAGTCACCGCCGATATCACCCCTTTGACTCAAGACTTAGTCTCTGCCTTTTACTACCTGCGCAATTCTGTAGATATTGACAAGATTAAAGAGGGAGAGACGGTTGATTTAGATATGTTTTTTGACAAAGAGGGTTATAAGTTCCGCATGAAATTTTTAGGGCGTGAAGAACTGAAAACGAAATTCGGTAAGGTCAAAACACTTAAGTTTCGTCCATTTGTCGAAGGGGGACGAGTTTTTAAAGAAAAGGAGAGTGTCACGGTCTGGGTCAGTGATGATCAAAATAAAATACCTTTGCTGATCAAGGCGGATTTAGCCGTAGGCTCGTTAAAGGCCTCATTACACGAATTCAAGGGTTTGAAGTATCCTTTTAAAATTTTGGAACTATAATCATGGCAAAAGATTTAAGCAAGCGCGAGGCGCTCTTAGGGGATCTTCAAAAAAAATACGACGCCATAGGCCAAGATCTCGATACGCATCTCTCGGGTTTACTCCAGCAAGAACCGCTGACTTATTGGGATTACATACAAGTCGATGCTTTGCTGGGTCTGCAAACAAAGCGCACGGTATTTCCTGATGAAATGGTCTTTATCATGTATCATCAGATCAATGAGTTGATCTTTAAAATGATTCTTTGGGAAATTGAGCAGGTGGCGCATCACAAGGCACTGACTACTAGTTTTTTTACCGAGCGTCTGTTGAGAATTTCGCGTTATTTTGACATGCTCACGACTTCTTTTGACATTATGACCCAAGGCATGGAGGTAGAGCAGTATATGAAATTTAGAAATTCATTGGCGCCCGCTTCAGGATTTCAAAGTGCCCAATACCGCAAAATTGAATTTGCCTCTACAGAGCTCATTAACCTAATCGATGCGCGTTTTCGCGAAACCATCGATCGCAATACCCCATACGAACACGCTTTAGAACACCTCTATTGGCAGGCCGCGGGCAAGGATCACGATACCGGCAAAAAGACCTACCTGCTGACGGCCTTCGAAGAGCGTTATCGGGATGAATTTGTGGCCTTTACCCAGGAGTACAACACCATCAATCTAGCGGCTAAGTTTAAATCTTTACCCGCTGAAGATCAAAAAAATCCCGAATTGATTAAGGCCATGCGTCATTATGACTACACGGTCAATATTACCTGGGTTATGGCGCATTATCGCACGGCAGCAAAGTACTTAAATAGTGGAGCGAAAAAGGCTGAAGCAACAGGGGGAAGTGCTTGGGCCAAATACATGCACCCAAAATATCAGAAGCGTATATTTTTTCCGGAACTCTGGAGCCAGGAAGAACGTCAAAATTGGGGGCATGATTTATAGAAAAATGACAAAAATCTTTTTTGGAATATATGCGGTCTTGGCTGGACTTCTTATGTCTTGTGGTGGAGATAATACTGATGCCGCAATGGAGCAAATTCCCGACCCTATTGTTGAGGAATACGGCCTGATTT
>JALRAI010000149.1 GCA_023258055.1 Flavobacteriaceae bacterium
TCAATAGCCGTTACCCGGCCAGACATACCGCCCGGACCAATTTCACGAGGTTTTAATTCTTTAAAAATTTCAGGATCAATGGTTTGCGCATTTGCTTTGGGTATAGCAATAAAAAGGCTCGCCACCAGGGCAAAAATTAAGGTAAATCGCATGTTTTTGAGATGAAAATTACAAGACAGAAAGTTAATAAAATATATTGACCTAGGGACCTGAATCTCAACTATCGATTTTGATTGTCTAGTTGCTGATTCACTAAGAAATTTTCATCTAGGGCAAATGTTTCTATAGTACTTTGCGCCTTGTAAGTTTTCCAATTATTGTCGGGATAGAGCCAAACCAAGTCATCATTTATTTTCACGCGCACAGGCATATCGAAACCATCAATTATATCCTTGTATTTGAATTTGATTTCAGATTCCTCAATACTGTACTGAAGTACAGGGATTTTATTGGTACGTAAGTATTGATCCCAAAAAGTCTTTAAGTCAATGCCCGAGGCTTTGGAGATATAATCTTCAACCTGATCAGTGGTGACGGTTTGGTAACGAAATTCACGATTGAGCCCAATGAGTATTTGCCGCCATTTTTGGTCATCCTCGATTAGTTGTCTTAAGGTGTGCAGAATATTGGCACCTTTGTAATACATATCACTGCTTCCTTCATGATTAACATCATAGGTGCCGATTAATGGACGATCATTGAGTATTCTTTTTTTAGTGCCAAGGACATAGGCACTTGAGGCCTCTTTTCCGTGAAAATAATCTAAAAATAGATTTTCACTATAGGCCGTGAAGCCTTCGTGGATCCACATATCGGCCACATCTTTATTGGTGATATTATTAGCAAACCACTCATGGCCTGATTCGTGGATGATTATAAAGTCAAAGGTCATGCCCCAGCCAGAACCACTGAGGTCTGTTCCGCGATAACCATTGCGATAACCATTTCCATAAGTCACGCTACTTTGGTGTTCCATACCTAAATAAGGAACCTCCACCAGTTTAAAGCCGTCTTGATAAAAAGGGTAGGGGCCAAACCAATATTCAAAAGCCTCTAACATCATTCGCACCTGACTAAATTGGGCTTTGGCTTGTTCCAGATTATAGTCTAATACCCAATAATTACAATCAAGCTTTCCTTCGAGACCAGAGTATTGTTCGGAGAACTCGGCATAGTGGCCGATATTAATGTTTACCCCGTAATTATTAATGGGTGCTGTGACGCGCCAATGAAACTGCCGATGGTCTGAAAAGCTGCTGTCTATTTTTATCAAACGGCCGTTACCCACCCCGACTAGTGGTTTGGGCACATTAATTTTTAAATCAATCCCGCGATCAGGCTCATCACTGGGGTGATCCTTATTAGGCCACCAGACACTGGCCCCTATTCCTTGATTAGCATTGGCAATAAATGGACGCCCAAGTTCATCATTCTCCCAAGTAAATCCGCCATCCCAAGGCGGATTTTCGGCCACGATGGGCGCTCCTGAAAAAAAGCAAGTTAAGCTATATTCTTTGCCGGTTATTTGAGGCTCTTTAAGCTCAATGAAGTGGGCGGGACCTTCATTTATAAAATCAAGCTGCAGGCCATTTTGCAGGACACTATCAATTTTCATCGGGGCTTGAAGATCTATTTGCATTATGTTTTGATATTGGGCCAAGTTACTTTCATACGGGGCAATGGACTTATAACTGATGGTATTCTGTCCACTAATGCTGCGGTCCTTTAAAGCCACAGTAACGGTTAAATCGTAATGCTGAAGATCCCACCAAGC
>JALRAI010000014.1 GCA_023258055.1 Flavobacteriaceae bacterium
GCAGAGATGATCTCTGGGGTGCGATTTATTTCGGCTATGGTTGATTTGGACCCGGCGGCACAAAAAGATTTAGCCTTTAGTTTGGGACAGAATGTCGATGATCTATTTTTAATTTTTGGCAGCAGCAGCGATGGTAAGGCACTTTTAACCTGTTATATATCTGAGGCCTTAGTAAAGAGTAAATCGTTAAACGCAGGTGCTGTAGTGCGTGAACTTGGCAAGCTCATTCAGGGTGGTGGCGGAGGCCAGCCGTTTTTCGCAACTGCGGGCGGGAAAAAGCCAGAAGGACTTCAAGAAGCGCTCAGTGCGGCGCGCAAAATGATTGCTTAAATGAAATTCTTTACCCAGATCGAGCCAGCCCCATCTGGGATCCTTCTCGATACCAAGGCCCGTATTACGGCCCTGGGGTCTTGTTTTGCTGAGGTTGTGGGACAGCGATTGGCTTACTTTAAATGGCCTGTCGTGCTCAATCCATTGGGCGTTTTATTCCATCCCTTGGCCATAAGTTCGCTGATCAAAAGGGCCTTATCCTTACAAGAGTTTGATTCATCGGATGTTTTTCAGCATAAGGATATCTACTATCTCTTGGACTTACATGGCCAATATTCCGGACCAGATAAACAAGTACTTCTGGACCGTGCCAATGCGGACTTAAAGTTGCTCAACGCGCACTTGACCCAATCTTCACATATTCTGATCACTCTGGGGACCGCATGGGCTTATGAGTTTAAGGAAACCCAAAAGTTAGTAGGAAATTGTCATAAACTTCCAGGATCATTTTTTGAAAAGAACTTGCTGTCTTGTGATCAAATTAAAAATGCCGTCCAAGCCATTACAGAAGTTGTGGCCCACATCAATCCCAAGGCCCAATTGATTTTTTCGGTTTCCCCAGTGCGGCATATTAAGGATGGTCTTCTAGAGAATAGTCTAGGAAAGGCGCATTTGATTTCGGGCTTACATGCTGCTATAAATGCAAATCAGCAAAGTGAGGTTCCGCCAAAGTATTTTCCGGCCTACGAGCTAATGATGGATCAACTCAGAGATTATCGTTTTTATAAAAGTGATTTGATTCACCCTAACGATCAAGGACAAGAGGTTGTATGGGAATTTTTTAAGGCCCAATGGATCGCGGCTTCTATGGATCCACTCTTGAAAGAAATACACAGCATACAGCAGGGATTAACCCATAGACCGATTCATCCAGAATCTGAGGCTCATCAGGAGTTTCTCTTAGCACTTCAAAACCGCATGGCCAAACTCCAGAGTCAATACCCACATCTGAAATTTGATTAATTAGCCGATTTTTTTTGGGCGCTAGGTTCGTTATTTCCGACACCTGCCACTGCTCAGCCTAAAGCGTTTTAGCAAATTGAATTAAAGGCTGAAGGCTTCACGAATTTGATCGACATAATCCAATTCTTCCCAAGTAAATAAATCTACTTCTAGGCTTTTCTGGCTTCCGTCGGGTCGATCAAAAACTTTGGTAACGCGCTGTGGAGCTCTTCCCATATGGCCATAGGCTGCAGTTTCAAGGTACATGGGTTGACGCAGTTTAAGACGCTCTTCAATGGCGGCTGGACGCATGTCAAATATATGGAGCAGTTTTTGCGCCAAAGCACCATCGCTGAGTCCGGTGCGATTGGTTCCATAACAATTGACAAATAGTCCCACTGGCTCGGCCACCCCTATAGCGTAGCTCACTTGAACAAGAATTTCATCACAGGCGCCCGCAGCAACCATGTTTTTTGCGATATGTCTCGTGGCATATGCCGCTGAGCGATCTACTTTACTCGGATCTTTTCCTGAAAAAGCACCACCACCATGCGCACCTTTTCCGCCGTAAGTATCGACGATTATTTTACGACCCGTGAGACCGGTATCGCCATGAGGGCCACCGATGACAAATTTTCCTGTAGGGTTGATGTGGTAGGTGATTTGATCGTTAAAGAGTTTTTGTACCTCTGGGGTCATTGAGGCTTTGACTCGAGGAATCAACATTGTCTTTAGGTCCGATTGAATTCGGGCCAACATTTTCTTTTCATCGGCATCAAAGTCATCGTGCTGAGTCGAGATGACGATGCTATCGATACGCTGGGGGTTATTTTCATCATCGTATTCAATAGTCACTTGACTTTTAGAATCCGGACGTAAATAAGATATATCAGTACCTTCGCGGCGCATAGAAGCGAGTTCTGAGAGGATTTTGTGGGCGATTTCAAGCCCTAAAGGCATAAAGTTTGCCGTCTCTTTACTGGCATAGCCAAACATCATTCCTGGATCTCCGGCACCTTGCTCTTCCTTGTTAGCTTTGTCAACTCCTCTATTGATGTCCTCACTTTGTTCGTGTATGGCAGAAAAAACACCACATGAATTACCATCAAATTGGTAGGCCCCTTTGGTATAGCCTATTTTATTGATCACATCACGGGCAATCTTTTGAACATCGAGATACACTTGTGATTTTACCTCACCAGCAAGGACAACCTGTCCTGTGGTCACTAGAGTTTCACAAGCGACTTTAGAATCTGGATCAAATGCCAAAAAATGATCGATAAGTGCGTCGCTAATTTGATCTGCGACTTTGTCTGGATGCCCTTCTGAAACGCTTTCAGAAGTAAACAAATAGGCCATAATAAAAATGTTTGAAGAGGACCTATACTGCTGCAATCGGGCGGGATACTGCCTTTAGCATTTTTTTGCGAGGTTGCAATCAGTCAAATCTTTCCTCTTAATTCTGCGCAAAGGTAGCTATTTCATATAAAACCAAAAATTTATTCGAATTAAGATTGAGACTGTCGCCCAGGATTGTGAGGCAGGCCTAATTTTGGGGGCATTTTCTCTCAAAGACTAGCAAATTTTTAACCTTTTGGATTTCGTAGAAAAATATTTTTAAAACACTGTATATCAAATATTTAAAACTAATTAATTAGGATTGAATTTATGTTGGAGTTCTGCTGATGACCTGCGTCAAACTTATGGGATTAATAGTTTTGGCCTACTTAAAAATGCTATGAGTCAAATTTTAAATAAATACAGTAAAACAGTTACCCAAGATCCGACACAACCAGCGGCTCAAGCCATGCTTTACGCCATAGGTTTTACCGCGGAGGATTTCCACAAACCTTTGGTGGGCATTGCCAGTACGGGTTATGAAGGCAATCCCTGTAATATGCACCTGAACGACCTGGCACTCAAAGTCAAGCAAGGCACCAAGGACAGTGGGACAGTGGGACTGATTTTTAACACCATTGGTGTTAGTGATGGAATTTCCATGGGAACTCCTGGCATGCGCTATTCTTTACCTTCACGTGATATAATCGCAGATTCAATGGAGACGGTGGTTCAGGCTATGAGCTATGATGGATTAGTGACGGTGGTAGGTTGCGACAAAAACATGCCGGGGGCGCTCATGGCTATGATTCGTTTGAATCGTCCCTCAATTTTGGTCTATGGGGGCACGATTGATTCAGGATGTCACAATGGAAAAAAGCTCGATGTCGTTTCGGCCTTTGAAGCCTGGGGTAGCAAGGTTGCAGGGACGATATCTCAAGAGGATTATCAGAGTGTCATCGAAAAGGCATGCCCAGGGGCAGGAGCCTGTGGTGGTATGTATACGGCCAATACCATGGCTGCAGCTATTGAGGCTTTGGGTATGAGTCTGCCCTATAATTCTTCTAATCCTGCATTGAGTGCTCAAAAACAAGAGGAAGCACATCAGGCTGGTGCGGCCCTGTACGATTTAATACAAAAGGACATAAAGCCAAGCGATATCATAACGCGAAAATCTCTTGAAAATGCCATCAGGTTGGTGACAGTTTTAGGAGGATCTACTAATGCGGTCCTGCACTTTTTAGCCATTGCTCGTGCCGCTAATATTGAATTTAGTTTGAAGGATTTTCAAACCATAAGCGATCAAACTCCTTTTTTGGCTGATCTCAAGCCCAGTGGTAAATACCTCATGGAAGATGTTCATGCGGTGGGGGGTATTCCAGCGGTGTTGAAGTATTTGCTCGAGCAAGGACTTATCCATGGAGATTGTTTGACCGTTACGGGTAAAACTCTAGCTGAAAACCTAGCCCAGGTTCAGGGACTACCAGTAAATCAGGACGTAATACGACCGATGGATCAGCCGATAAAAGCCACAGGGCATCTACAAATGCTCTTCGGCAATCTAGCACCCGAGGGCAGCGTAGCTAAAATTACGGGGAAAGAAGGTCATCGATTTGTTGGGCGCGCCAAAGTATTTGACAGTGAATATGAGGCCAATGCAGGCATCGGTGCTGGGCAAGTTAAAAAAGGTGATGTCGTGGTAATTCGTTATGAAGGCCCCAAAGGCGGGCCTGGTATGCCTGAAATGCTCAAGCCCACAGCAGCCATTATTGGGGCAGGTTTGGGCAAAGATGTGGCTCTTATTACCGATGGACGATTCTCTGGAGGGACCCATGGTTTTGTGGTCGGACACATCACACCTGAGGCCCAAGAGGGCGGCGCCATCGCTTTAGTTAAAGACGGTGATGAAATTACCATAGATGCCGACACAAATAGTATAACACTAGAAGTTTCAGACCAGGAGTTAGCGCAGCGCAGAGCGCAGTGGCAAGCCCCTAAGCTGAAATTTGAGCGAGGCGTACTTTATAAATATGCCAGAACAGTAGCTTCAGCCTCAAAGGGTTGTGTTACTGACGAATTTTAAAAATAAGATTATGTCTGTACAAACCTTAGTTAAGCCCGATGTTGCCTCCGAAAAATCGATAAGAATTTCTGGAAGTGAGGCCGTGGTGCGTTGTCTTATTGCTGAGGGCGTAGATGTGCTTTACGGTTATCCTGGAGGTGCTATTATGCCGGTCTATGATGAGTTGTATAAGTTCCGCGATCAAATCCATCACGTTTTAACGCGTCATGAACAAGGGGCAGCACATGCTGCACAAGGATTTGCGCGTATTTCTGGACGGGTAGGGGTGGCTATAGCCACTTCTGGTCCTGGAGCTACAAACTTAGTAACTGGTATTGCGGACGCCCAAATTGATTCGACACCACTAGTTTGCATTACGGGTCAAGTTGGGGCACATCTACTGGGTAGTGATGCTTTTCAAGAGACTGATATTGTGGGTATTTCAACGCCGGTGACCAAATGGAATCATCAGGTGACCTGTGCTGAAGAAATCCCGGAGGTTTTGGCCAAGGCATTTTACATCGCCAAAAGCGGTCGTCCGGGTCCTGTTTTGATTGACATTACTAAAAATGCGCAGTTTGAAATGCTGGATTTTAGTTATAAGCCTTGTACGGGTATTCGCAGCTATACTCCAGAGCCTGTTATCAAACAAGAAGATTTACAGTCTGCAGCACAACTGCTCAATAATGCCAAACGACCATTTATTGTTTGGGGACAGGGTATCATTCTTTCACAAGCAGAACAGGCCCTAAAAGATTTCATCGAGCATACGGGGATTCCAGCCGCATGGACCATACTCGGGGCATCGGCAATAGATACGGATCACCCGCTTAATGTAGGTATGGTCGGAATGCACGGAAACTATGCCCCGAATATCCTGACCAATGAATGCGATGTGCTTTTGGCCGTAGGGATGCGTTTTGATGATAGGGTCACAGGAAATTTAGAAACCTATGCCAAGCAGGCTAAAATTATTCATATCGAAATTGATCCCGCTGAGGTCGATAAAAATGTTAAAACTGATGTGGCTGTTGTCGGGGATGCTAAAAAAGCCTTAACGGCTTTACGTGACTTGTGTACAGCAAAGACCCATCCTGAGTGGCTTGCGCGTTTTGCAGAGCTACACAGTATTGAAGAAGAAAAAATAATTCACAAGGATTTATTTCCCACCAAGGAAGGTTTAACCATGGGGGAGGTGATCCGAAGCATCAATGAGCACACCGAGGGTCAAGCTGCAGTGGTTACTGATGTCGGGCAACACCAAATGATTGCCTGTCGCTATGCCGCGTTTAAACGCACCAAAAGTAATATTACTTCAGGAGGATTAGGAACCATGGGGTTTGCTCTGCCCGCTGCCATTGGTGCTAAAATGGCCGCTCCAGAGCGGACTGTAGTTGCAGTGATTGGTGATGGTGGGTATCAGATGAATATACAGGAACTGGGAACGATTTTTCAGACCAAGGCTGCTGTAAAAATTGTCCTTTTGAACAATAATTTTTTGGGTATGGTACGTCAATGGCAACAGCTGTTTTTTGACAAGCGCTATGCCTCAACCGAGCTCATCAATCCAGAATTTGGTCTCATCGCAAATGCCTATCATATCCCAGCAAAAAAAGTGACTAAAAGAGCTGAGTTAAATGATGCTGTAGGAGAGATGCTCTCCTGTGAGGGGCCTTATTTTTTAGAGGTGGTCGTGGAGCCAGAAGCCAATGTATTTCCTATGATTCCGTCAGGCGCCTCAGTATCTGAGATCAGACTCAGTTAATGCTCTAGAAATTGACCGTTATGAAAGAAGAAAAAAAATTATACACCGTCTCTATTTATACTGAGGATAATGTGGGATTACTCAATCGGATCTCGGCCATATTTCAAAGACGCCATATCAATATCGAAAGTCTGAGCTCTTCTGTATCCGAAATTGAGGGGGTTTCAAGATTTACCATTTTGGTTCAAGTCACCGAGGAACAAATGCGTAAAATTATCGGACAAATAGAAAAGCAAGTAGAAGTGATTAAGGCTTATTATCACACTGATGATGAGACCATTTATCAAGAATCCTGTCTTTTTAAAATCAAAAGTGACCTTTTGTTTGAGGAGCGTCAAATTCAAAACATTATTAAAGATAGCAACGCCCGTATAGTGACGGTTAACCGTGAATTTTTCGTCCTGGAAAAGTCTGGTCGTCGTCACGAGGTAGATCTATTGTATCGAGAACTCAGGCCGTTTGGTATCATGCAATTTGTGCGTTCAGGACGCATTGCCGTAACTAAAGAAAAAATGAACATAACCGACCTGTTGGCACAATTTGCCCAGGTATAAAAATCAATCATGACAAATTATTTTAACACCCTAAACTTAAGAGAACAACTTGCTCAATTGGGCCAATGCCGCTTTATGGATGCTGATGAATTTCAAGAGGGTATCTCAGCTTTGGCCGGTAAAAAAGTCGTCATTTTGGGCTGTGGTGCTCAAGGGCTAAATCAAGGCCTCAATATGCGGGATTCAGGCTTGGATGTCGCTTATGCCTTACGTCAAGAAGCCATCGATCAAAAGCGTGCTTCCTTTCAAAACGCCACAGAAAATGGATTCCAAGTGGGTACTTTTCAGCAGCTGATTCCACAGGCCGATTTAGTCTGTAATTTAACTCCAGACAAACAGCATACTGATGTTATTCAGCGCGTCATGCCCCTGATGAAAAAGGGGGCGACTTTATCGTATTCTCACGGGTTTAATATTGTTGAGGAGGGGATGCAAGTTCGCGAAGATTTAACGGTAATTATGGTGGCCCCAAAATGTCCAGGGTCTGAGGTGCGCGAAGAATACAAAAGAGGATTCGGTGTGCCAACACTTATTGCAGTCCATCCACAAAATGACCCGCAGGCTAAGGGTTGGGCCCAGGCAAAGGCCTATGCCTATGCCACAGGAGGTCATCGTGCCGGGGTTTTGGCATCATCTTTTGTCGCTGAGGTAAAAAGTGATTTGATGGGAGAACAAACGATTTTATGCGGTGTTTTACAAACAGGATCTATTTTGATATTCGATCATATGGTGGCTTTAGGGACCCCGCCAGAGGAAGCTGCACGCCAAGTACAGTATGGATGGGAAGTTCAGACCGAGGCCTTAAAACACGGAGGGATTACCCATATGATGAATCGTTTGACCAATGAGGCCAAATTAAGGGTTTATGATCTAGCCGAGACCTTAAAGTCAATATGGACACCTTTATTCCAAAAGCATATGGATGACATTATCTCGGGTGCTTTTTCATCCCGCATGATGGAGGATTGGGCCGCAGATGATCACGATTTGCTCAGTTGGCGGGCTGCCACGGCGGAGACAGCTTTTGAAAAAACACAGGCCGAAGAGGGGCCGTGGGCTGAACAGGATTATTTTGACCGCGGTGTTTTGATGATGGCTTTTGTCAAAGCAGGGGTTGAACTGGCTTTTGAAACGATGGTTTCTGCGGGAATTATTCAAGAATCTGCCTATTACGAGTCACTGCATGAGCTTCCGCTTATTGCTAATACGGTGGCGCGTAAAAAGCTTTATGAAATGAATCGTATTATCTCTGATACTGCTGAATACGGCTGTTATTTATTCGATCATGCCGCTAAGCCGCTTTTAAAAGATTTTATGGCCAAAGAAGTTAAGCCGCAGGATGTAGGGCAGGGTTCCTATGGTCATGAAGCCGACAATGTTGCCTTAATACAGGTGAACCAGGCCATTGCCCATCATCCTATTGAAAAAGTAGGTAAGACATTGCGCGGAGCTATGACGGCCATGAAGGTCGTCAGTACAAAATAAATGTGGATTTCGATAGCTCGAATATTGCATTTTGTTTATGGTTAATAAAAGTAAAGCCCCGCGTTAGCGGGGCTTTGTCATTTTAATCTTCGGGCCTTGTTTAATGAAGCCGCAACGGCTCAGATTAAGATCTAACTCATTAAAGCGCGACTGAATATTTATCGAGTCAGTACATCAGATAATAGTGGATTGACCCAAATAAACATGCTTGCTGTTGAGGTGCCTGTCTTCCGGATGGAGTATGTAATCGTGAATAAAATCACCGACCATACTGGTGGTTACTCCTGTATTGTTTGGGTTTAAATCTGGAGTGACAATATCGAGTTCAAGGGCTTTTTCCACGGCCTCTTCAATCATTTTTGCTTCTTGATGTAAATCAAAATGTTGCAATAACATGGCGGCGGATAAAATAGAAGCAATCGGGTTGGCGATTCCTTTACCTGTAGCCTGAGGATAAGACCCGTGTATGGGCTCAAATAAAGCGTATTGATCTCCTACAGAGGCAGAGGCCAATAACCCAATAGACCCACCGATAACACTCGCCTCATCACTGAGTATGTCTCCAAACATATTTTCAGTGAGCAACACATCAATAGCACTTGGATTTAAAATAAGCTGCATTGCTGCATTATCTACAAAAAGGACTTCTAGGGTTACCTCGGGGTACTCTGGAGCAATTTCTTGAATGACGCGACGCCATAGTCTTGAACTTTCTAGGACATTAGCTTTGTCCACAAGAGTGATTTTTTTCTTGCGATTCATAGCCGCTTTAAAGGCAAGATGGGCGATACGCTCGATTTCATGGCGGTGATAAACACAAAGGTCTGAAGCCGTATTTCCATCAGGACTCAATTCTTTTTGGCCAAAATAAATACCGCCCGTTAGTTCACGAAACATCAAAATATCGGTGCCACTGATGATTTCTCTCTTCAGGGGAGATTGATCCAATAAGGTTTCGTACGCCTTTACCGGACGAATATTGGCATAAAGTCCCAAAGATTTGCGCAGGGCTAAAAGTCCTTGTTCGGGACGTACTTTCGCCTTAGGATCATTGTCGTATTTTGGGTGTCCGATAGAACCAAAAAGGATGGCGTCTGTATTTTTACACAAATCCAAGGTTTGCTCCGGAAGGGGGTTGCCAGTTTTATCAATAGCAATCGCACCGACATCGGCGGGTTTAAAGTAAAATTGATGATTGCATTCAACCGCCACAGCATTCAAAGCTTTTATGGCTTGCTGAGTGACTTCTGGACCGATGCCGTCTCCGGCCAAAACTGCGATATTTAATTTCATAATTATGTTATTGGCGGGGCTAAATGAGACTAGCCCCAAAATTTATTCTTGTTTTGCTTCAAAAGCAGTGATTGCAGCGCGTTTGCTGACTAAATAATCGATATCGTCATAGCCGTTTATAAGACAGGTCTTTTTGTAGGGATCAATGTCGAAATTTGCGCGTAATTCTGTACCACTGACCTCTATGGTTTGGGCCAAAACATCCACGCGTAATTGGGCCTTAGGATTGTCATTAATAATCTTTAATAGTGCTTGTAAAAAGTCCTCAGAAACTTGAACTGGCAGCAGACCATTGTTTAGGGCGTTCCCTTTGAAGATATCTGCAAAGAAGCTAGAAACAATCACCTTAAATCCATAGCCCGTCAAAGCCCAGGCCGCGTGTTCTCTCGACGAACCGCAACCAAAATTAGTGCCCGCAACCAATATTTGACCATTGTACTGGTCGTTGTTAAGTACAAATTCTGTATTGGGCTGGTCGTTCTTGTCATAACGCCAATCCCGGAATAAATTATCCCCAAAGCCCTTTTTGTCGGTAGCTTTGAGAAAACGGGCCGGAATGATTTGATCGGTGTCGATATGTTCAATCGGCAGAGGAATCGCTGGACTGACTAAAGTTTTAAATGCTTCCATAGGTTTAATTTAAATACGGATCTACGGCAGTTATTTTACCCTCAATGGCAGATATGGCTGCCACAAGGGGGCTGGCTAGTAAGGTTCTGGCACCCTGACCTTGACGCCCCTCAAAGTTTCTATTTGAGGTAGAGACGCAGTAGGCCCCTTCAGGGACCTTGTCCTCGTTCATGGCCAAACAGGCCGAACAGCCTGGCTGACGTAATTTAAATCCAGCGGCTTCAAATATTGTTTTTAAACCTTCTTGTTCTATTTGAGCCTCGACTTGTTTGCTTCCAGGGACGAGCCAGGCCGTTACATGCTGGGCTTTTTGCCGTCCTTTAACCGCCTGTGCAGCCACTCGGAAATCTTCGATTCTCGAGTTCGTGCAGCTTCCGATAAAAACGTAATCAATCGGGTGATTCAAGAGGGATTGCCCTGGATTGAGTCCCATATATTTTAGGGACTTGGCAAAAGATGCGTCTTGAGATTGGGGTATTTGTGCCCCGATTTTAATCCCCATCCCTGGGTTAGTGCCATAGGTGACCATGGGCGCAATATCTTTGGCGTCAAAGAAAAATTCCTTGTCAAAAGTTGCCCCGGGATCGGAGGGTAAGCTTTTCCAATGCGCTAATTTTTTTTGCCATTGTTCTCCTTTAGGCGCATAAGGTCTTCCCTGAACATAATCAAAGGTGGTTTGATCGGGAGCGATCATGCCTCCACGAGCCCCCATTTCTATACTCATATTACAGACCGTCATTCGGCCTTCCATACTCATTTGTTCAAATACCTCGCCGGCGTATTCACAAAAATAACCAGTCCCAGCATTGGTCCCGATTTGAGCGATGATATACAGGATGACGTCTTTGGGTAAAACCCCTTTTGCAAGGGTTCCATTTACGGTAATCCGCATAGTTTTGGGCTTGGTCAAAAGCAAGCTTTGACTGGCGAAAACTTGGGCCACTTGACTGGTACCTATCCCAAAGGCAATACTCCCAAAGGCCCCGTGGGTTGAGGTGTGACTGTCTCCACAAACCATGGTCATCCCTGGTTGAGTAATACCCAATTCAGGGGCCATGACATGAACAATACCATTGTACTGGTGACCGAGTCCATAAAGTGTAATCCCGTGTTTTTGACAATTATCTGTGAGCTGCTGCAGCTGCTTTCGACTCAAGGGGTCCTTAACGGGCTTATCTTGATCTAAAGTCGGGGTATTGTGGTCAGCCGTTGCGACCACTTGCTTGGGTCGAAACAGGGCGATTCCTCTATCTTCCAGCTCCTGAAAGGCTTGAGGGCTGGTGACTTCGTGAATGAGGTGTTTGTCAATGTATAAAACACTTGGGCCATTTTCCATGGTTTCTACCAGGTGTGCGTCCCAAACTTTGTCAAATAGTGTTTTTGCCATTTGTGATTTAAAATTTTTCATTTAGTGCCATCGGGATTAATTCAGCAAAAGCTCTGAATAGACTTTACTGGATTCAATAATGCGATGGATATCACTGTCTTGAACTTCTTTTTGCTGATCGGCAAAGGTCAAAAAAGATTTATAAACCTCATCGAGTTGAAGTTTGGTGAGTTCATACCCCACTAATTTCGCTCGATAGGCCAAAGCTGCTCGTCCACTACGCGCTGTAAGTACGATTGCAGATTCCGTAACCCCAACATCTTTGGGATCAATAATTTCATAAGTCTGTCTGTTCTTTATAACGCCATCTTGATGGATACCTGAGCTATGGGCAAATGCATTAGCCCCAACTATGGCTTTATTGGGCTGAGTATTGACGCCCATGTGATAAGACACAAGTTGACTGGTTTGATAGAGTTGTGGCGTTTTTATACCTGTAAATAAATTAAGACTTGGGTGTTGTTTTAAAACCATGACCACTTCCTCTAGTGCTGTATTTCCCGCACGTTCGCCCACGCCATTTATCGTACATTCAATCTGTCTAGCCCCATGGGTTACCCCAGCGATTGAGTTTGCCGTAGCCAAGCCTAAATCATTGTGACAATGACAGGATAGAATAGCTTTTTCAATGCCTTTTACATTTTCTTTAAGGTACTTGATCTTCGCGCCATATTCTTCAGGTAGGCAATAACCAGTGGTGTCTGGAATGTTGAGAACAGTTGCCCCAGCTTTTATTGCCGCCTCACACACTCGTGCTAAATACTCATTTTGGGTACGTCCTGCATCTTCGGCATAAAACTCTACGTCTTCAACGTATTTTTTGGCATAGGCCACGGCAGCATAAGCGCGCTTGATTATTTCTTCCTGATTGGACTTGAATTTATATTTTATGTGCGACTCCGAAGTGCCTATTCCTGTATGAATCCGCGGTTTTTTTGCTGATTTAAGTGCCTGAGCGGCCACATCGATATCATGCTCCACAGCGCGCGTGAGACCACAAACTGTAGCATTTTTTACTTGCTTTGCGATGGCCGCAACTGCGTCAAAATCACCTGGACTGGACACCGGAAAACCCGCTTCGATAACATCTACGCCTAAGGCCTCAAGTTGATCGGCAATTATAAGTTTTTGCTCTTTGTTGAGTTTACATCCGGGAACCTGTTCACCATCTCTTAGAGTGGTGTCGAATATTTGAATTTGCTCGGCTGACATTTGTGCTTAATTATTTGGATATTTGAATGGCGAATTTATATTTTGCTACGCAGGAAAGCGCTGTTTGAGGCGAGAACAATACGGCGTTTATACGCGCTTTTTTACAAATAAATAATTGTATATCAATATATTAACCTCAGGTCGGTTCCTATGCCCAAAATTCAAAAAGACAATCTATTCGATCTGATTAAATCCTTGTCAAAATCAGAAAAGCGGCAATTCAGTCTCTACGCCGGTCGTCTTGGGGTTAATGAGCAGGCGAAATTCATGCAATTATTTGCCATTCTCGACAAGCAAAGTCACTACAATGAGGCGCAAATTTTATCTCATAAAGAAATCTCAAAAAAGCAACTTTCCAACCTTAAAGGGCACTTATACAAGCAGATTTTGATCAGTTTACGGCTCAATCCAATTCATCAAAACATCCGCCTTCAAATCCGGGAACAATTAGATTTTGCCACCATACTCTATCACAAAGGTCTTTTTTCACAAAGTTTAAAGATGTTGGAACGGGCCAAAGCCATAGCTCTGGAACATGAGGAGAAGCATATGGCTGCGGAAATAATTGAACTGGAAAAAGTCATCGAAAGCCAATACATTACACGCAGTATCAGCAACAGAGCAGAGCTGTTGGTCAACGAATCGGCCCTAATTGGTTCGCTCAATGAAATTTCGAGTCAATTATCAAATTTATCCCTACAACTCTACAGTCTTTTTCTGCAGAAAGGCTATGTAAAAACAGACGCGGAACTCAATTATGTCAATGAGTTTTTTCAAAGTCGCATGCCCGATCTTCAGATGGACTTATTGGGGTTTAGGGAGCGCTTGTGGTATTACAATGCACAGCTTTGGTACAATTTTATAATACAGGACTTTTTGGCCTGTTACACTTATGCCACAAGATGGACAGAGTTGTTTTATCGCGCCCCCAAAATGATCGATTTAAACCCTGTTTTTTATTTGCGAGGTGCCCAGTATTTATTGGAATCCTTGTTTTTTATTGGCGATGTTTCTCGATTTAAAACGGCGCTTTCACGGTTTGAACAGACCCTAGATCAACCGACCTTTCCTCAAAGAGATAATGTCCAAAGCTTGGCCTTTTTATACCGTTATGGACACAAGATCAATGCCCATTTTATGGCGGGTACTTTTGATGAAGGACTGAGTTTAGTAGAGCCTGTACTTCAGGGAGTTCAGCACTATCGAGAAAAAATAGATGAGCATCATGTAATGATCTTTTACTATAAAATAGCCTGTCTTTATTTTGGCTGTGCTGAATACAAAAAGTGTATTTATTATTTGAGTTTGATCATTGAGAATAAGTCATTAGGCATGCGGGAGGATCTGCTTTGTTTTACACGCATCCTGAATTTGGTAGCGCATTACGAAGCCGGTATCGATTATCAAATCGAGCGATTGATTCGCAGTACGTATAAGTTTTTAATTAAAATGGAAGACCTGCATGAAGTGCAGCGGGCTATGATTTCCTTTATCAGAAGTTTGACCCAGGTTTATCCCCATGAAATTAAAAATTCATTTAAAGGCCTGCATAAAACACTGAGTCAATACAAAGATGATCCATTTGAGCGCCGCAGCTTTTTGTATCTCGATATTTTGACATGGTTGCAAAGCAATATTGAGGGTAAAAGTATCCCAGAAATTATTCAACAGCGTGTGGCTCAGGCCTCGTCTAAATAAATCCTAATTATGACCGTAACATTGACCCGACAAAACGACGATTATTTATTTAAGGCCTCTGGTCCAAATCAGCATGAGATAACCTTGGACTACAGCAAAGAAGGACACCCTCAAGGGGCGTCTCCCATGGAACTTTTGCTGATGGCCATAGGAGGATGTAATGCCATTGATATCATTTATGTTTTAAAAAAACAGCGTCAAAAAGTGGAGGGTTACACCGTAAAAGTTACTGGTGAGCGGGCAGAGGTAGAAAAGGCCAATCCTTTTAAGTCTGCTCATGTAGAAATTTACCTTGAAGGCGACATAATACCGGCCAAAGCCTTGCGCGCGGCTAAACTTAGCTTTGAACAATATTGTTCGGTCTCTATGAGTCTAAAAGGGAGTGTGACCATAGATTATTCAGTATTTGTGAACGGAATAAAAGTAAATCCGGAGTCTGAATCTTAAAAAATGTGCCGCCAAGATTAAACACTGAACCCATTATGAGCCATATTCAGGGCGTTTTGAAACCCAAAAAAACTCAGCTGATTGAGGTAGCTCAAAGCATTAAGCCATGGATCCACCGTACTCCAGTGGTCCGGTCGCGTTTTCTCAATGAACTCAGCGGTGCTGATCTCTATTTCAAATGCGAACAACTCCAACGCATGGGGGCTTTTAAGATGCGTGGAGCGGTAAGTGCGCTATCCGTTTTGTCTGATGAGCAACGTGCCCAGGGGGTGGTCACCCATTCTTCTGGTAATTTTGGTCAGGCCGTGGCCCTAGCGGCAAAGCTCATGGGAATTAAAGCCTATGTGGTCATGCCACAGGGCACACCAAAAGTCAAGCGCGATGCTGTTTTAGGTTACGGAGCAGAGGTCACGGATTGTGCGCCTAATTTAGCTGCTCGAGAACAAGCAACTCAGGAGATTATTCAGCGCACTGGGGCTACAGCATTACATCCGTCTAACGCTATGCCAGTAATATTGGGCAATGCCACGGCAACCATGGAACTAATTGAGGAAGTCCCTGACTTAAATGGAGTGATTGCTCCGGTAGGAGGCGGAGGTCTTTTGGCCGGGACCGCCCTTGCCACGGCTTATTTTGGTGATAATTGTCTGTGTTGGGGGGCAGAACCCTCTGCGGTCGATGATGCCTACCGCTCATTAAAAATGGGATCTATACAAACCAATGAGGACCCGAAAACCATTGCAGATGGATTAAAAACACAATTAGGCTCAGTGAATTTTCCCATCATTCAAAAGGGGGTCAGTGCTATCTACTGTGTGGAGGAGTCTGAAATTGTGGCCGCAATGCGTTTATTGTGGGAGCGCACCAAGATGGTGGTAGAACCCTCAAGTGCCGTAGTCCTGGCCGCAGTCTTAAAATACCCACAAGAGTTTAGCGAAAAAAAAATCGGCTTGATTCTCTCTGGAGGCAATGTAGATTTAGGCCAATTGCCATTTTAACATTTGCTGCTAAACTCAGGGCTTCGGTCGACTTGAGCCACATGAATTAATGCCGTATATTTGGGGCCTTTATCGAGTCATGAGATATAATTTGTGGTTGTGGATTATTGGCGTTTTAAGCCCGATGTTGTGCGCGCAGCAGAGGGAATTAAAGCCATTTGCCCTAGAACTCGATTATTTTTACGGCAGTATTCTGGAACACAATTCAGATATTGCTCACCTGATCACGGGGCATCCCACCGGATTCAATCTAGTCTATAATCGCAAAACCTACGGATATAACGAGTGGGAGTCTCGCTATAACTACCCGGATTGGGGGTTTACCTTTAATTATCAGGATATGGGTAACCCTTATCTGGGTAAAAACTATGGACTTTACGGTCATTTTAACTGGTATTTTTGGAAGCGTCGATTAAGACTGGGTATTGGTCAAGGTGTAGCGATGGCGGGCAACCCTTATCACCCAGAGGACAACTATCAAAACACGGCCTATGGCAGCCGCTTTATGAGCACCACCTTTTTAAAGTTTAACCTCATACAAGAAAATTTATATCGGGGTATTGGCTTGAGATTGGGTACAGGAATTATCCACTATTCCAATGCGAATTTTAAGGCCCCAAACAACAGTACAAATACACTTTATTTTTCTGCCGGGGTGAGTTATCAATCTCAAGAGGGGGTAATACTTACTCGGCATAATCACGGGGATTGGCCTAGTGAGTACTACAGTGAACCCATAACTGTAAATGCCGTTTTTCGCACAGGACTCAATGAGGCCGATGTTATTGGTCTAGGCCAATATCCTTTTTATGTGTTCTCATTTTTTGCCGACAAACGAGTCAATTATAAAAGCACGGTTCAATTGGGGGTGGATTTCTTTTTTTCGGATTTCTTGATCTATTTGATCCGCTATCGTGAGTCGGCTTTCCCTGGAGATGGAATTGAACCCGGTTTGGATTATAGGCGCATTGGTGTATTTTTAGGTCATGAATTTCGCTTTCGTAAAACTGCTTTTGTATCACAGTTGGGTCGATATTTTTACTGGCCCTACGAATTTGAAAATAGAATTTATAACCGTTTAGGGCTCAAGCGCTACTTTGGCAAAGAACATTTTTTTGCGGCGGTGACCCTCAAAGCCCATTGGGCCAAAGCTGAGGCGGTTGAATTTGGTATAGGCTATCGTTTATGAAAACAGGGGTAAAAATCCGGATCAGCAATGTTTATTATGGTGTGGCGCTCGTCGCAGGACTATTGTTTTGGGGATGTGACAGCGATAATGCCTGGGATTGTTTTCAAAGCAGCGGTCCTATTGTGCAGCGCACATTTAATGTGGACAAATTCAAAAAAATCATTATCTGGAATAGGGTGCAGCTCATCGTCTCTTCGGGGCCAGAGCAAAGCGTGGTGGTCGAATCCGGAGAAAACTTAATGAATGAGGTTTTAGTGCGGGTAGAAGACAGCATCCTCAAGGTCAGTGATCGCAACAGTTGCAATTATACAAGAGATTATGGCATTACAAAGGTCTATGTTACCTCACCGGTGGATTCCATGGAAATTCGCTCGAGCTCAGGACTGCCCGTTATCGGTCAAGGCCGCATTAGCTTTAAAAAATTGATTTTATTATCCGAAGATCGAGAGCAAGAGGGAGAATTCCACACTGATGGGGATTTTTATTTTGAGGATTTGGACGTGACGCAACTCGTGATATTCGCCAATGGTACAAGTAAATTTTTCCTCTCTGGACGTACTAATTCGGCTAATATAGGTTTGTATGATGGAGATGCGCGCATTGAAGCCCCGGATCTTGAAATCAAAAACCTTTACTTATTTCATCGCAGCACCAATAAAATGGTAGTAGCCCCCACCAATTTAATACAAGGACGTATTGTGGGTATTGGGGATGTCATTTGTTTGACTCAGCCTCCAATTATCAACGTAGAAGAAGAATTCACCGGGCGGCTCTTGTTTCAGTAGTCTGGAAGGATGGGACTTAAGTCGTCCACTGGGCAAAAAGCGCTTCTAAGGCGGCTGGGTCTTTAGTGCCTTCAAGGTCTTTTAAGGCTAAATCTTGTACAAGCTTTCCTCGATTTAAAACTATGATGCGATCACATATTGCTGAAATGTCTTGCAGAATATGTGTGGAGAGTAAAATTGTCGTCTGCGGACTCAGAGATTTAATGAGTGCTCTAATTTCTTGGATTTGATTGGGGTCTAAACCTGTCATAGGTTCATCTAAAACCAGAAGTTTAGGCTCGTGAATAATAGCTGCTGCTAAACCCAAACGTTGCTTGTACCCTTTAGATAGGACAGCGATTTTTTTATGGGCTGCTGATGTTAGCCCAGTGCGCTCGATAAGACTTTGCACATCAAATGATTTCAGGGCATACAAAGCAGCGGTATGCGCTAAATACTCCTTAACATAGAGCTCATCCGGTAGGGGATTATTCTCGGGCAGGTAGCCGATTTGACTCTTGTGCTCAAGGCTTTGGGCATTTAGGAGCTCATTATTTTTAAAAAGTTGGCCTTGATCCGAGTTTAAAAGACCGATTAAAATTTTGATGAGCGTTGATTTGCCTGCTCCATTGGGGCCGAGTAATCCGATTATTTCCCCTGAGTCAATAGAAAAATTGATTTCATCCAAAGCCTTTTGGGCTCCGTATATTTTTGAGATATGGGCAAATCTGATGTTCATAAGCTTAAGTGTAAAATTAAAGAATAAAAAATCTTTCAAAAGATTTTATGTTCCCAATGATAAAGTATATTTTCGTGTTTCAATCTTGAAATATGAAATCTAGCAACAACATATTTTTCTTTTATTTCTTTTATGCAAAGGCGAAGGCTTTATGTTAGTTGTATTGAATAATAACAATAAAGCCCGACACAATGTTCGGGCTTTTTTTTTGAATTAAACAGGCTATGAAAATTGCGATACAGGGAATACATCATTCTTTCCATCATCAAGCCGTTAAGCGCTTATTCGAGGATCAGTCCTATGAGCTTATCTGTTGTGATTCTTTTGATGCCACCACCCAGACTGTGGCCGGCGGAATGGCGGAATTTGGCGTCTTGGCGATAGAAAATTCTATCGCGGGGTCTATACTGACCAATTATAACCTACTGGAGGCTGGTTCTTTTGAAATTTACGATGAGGTCTATCTCAACATTCAAATGCACCTTATGGCTTTGCCCGGAACGCGAATTCAAGAAATTATAGAGGTCCGTTCACATCCAGTGGCTCTGTTACAGTGTCGTGATTATTTGAGGCAATACTCTGGCCAATTTAGACTGGTTGAGGGCAAAGATACCGCTAGTGAAGCAGAGCAAATTGCACGCGAACAGCTCCAAGGAATTGCAGCGATTGCGAGCAAAGACGTGGCAGAAGCATTCGGCTTGGAGATATTGGGACATCAAATACAGGATATCAAGCAGAACCAGACACGTTTTGTGTTATTTGGGCGCCCTGGGAGTACTTCACAAAAAACACCAAATAAAGCCAGTATTAAATTTCAACTAGGGCATGAAGTCGGTTCATTGAGTCGCGCTTTGGCTGTACTAAGTGATTATGACATAAATTTGACCAAAATTCAGTCTTTACCCGTCTTGGGTATGAATTGGCGCTATGCCTTTTTTGTGGACGTGACTTTTGAGGATTCTAAAAAATTTAAACAAGCAATTTCTGTGTTACAAGAGGGGGTGAAAAACTTTAAGTTACTTGGTTTGTATGCACAGAACAAAGAAAATATACCCAGTCAACTGATAGAAAAAATTGAGTTATGAGTGAGAATAGTCAAGCCCGCACCTGGTTGCGTGAAATGAATTTGGGCCATCCTATAGTGATCGCGGGTCCTTGTAGTGCAGAAACACAAGATCAACTTTTAGAAACCGCTCGGGGTCTTACTAAGACAAAAACTTCGGTGTTAAGAGCGGGGCTTTGGAAGCCCAGAACCAGACCGGGTAACTTTGAAGGTGTTGGTGCTTTGGGTCTGCCTTGGCTCAAACGTGCCAAGCAAGAAACAGGGCTATTGACCACCACCGAGGTGGCACATCCCCATCACGTGGAATTAGCCTTGGAACACGAGGTAGATATGCTATGGATTGGGGCGCGTACCACGGTTTCACCATTTATTGTACAGGACATAGCTGATGCATTGCGCGGGACCAATAAAGTAGTACTCATTAAAAATCCCGTAAACCCTGACCTCTCCTTATGGATGGGGGCCTTGGAGCGTTTTGAAAAAGTAGGCATTACCCAACTCGGAGCAATTCACCGAGGGTTTTCTTCCTACGAGAAGACTAAGTACCGCAATATTCCCGAATGGCAGATTGCCATTGATTTTCAGAGCAGACGCCCAGACGTACCCCTTATATTGGATCCATCGCATATGGGGGGGCGACGTGATATGATTTTTGAGCTCTCTCAAACTGGCTTGGATTTGAATTATGATGGCTTGATGATCGAGAGTCACATAGATCCGGACAATGCCTGGAGTGATGCCGCCCAGCAAGTCACCCCGGATCATTTGGGAGAAATCATCACCGCCCTAAAAATGAGGGAAGTGGATGTGAATACTGAGGAGTTTCACAAGACTCTTGATGCCTTAAGGGCTAAAATCGACATCATTGATCAGCAATTAATTGAGTCCTTGGGTCGTCGCATGGGGATCGCCTTGCAAATCGGTCAGCTCAAACACGACAATAACGTGGCTATTTTACAGTCCGACCGTTGGACCTCAATTCTAGACCGTATGGTTACTGAAGGGCTTAAGGAAGGGCTTAGCGAGGAGTTTACCCAAAGATTATTTAAAGCCATTCATCAGGAATCAATCAACCAACAAAAAAGCATCAAAACCTCATAAGGGCGTATATTGCGAAGAAATTAGCAATTTTGCACTAGGATGAAAGGCTTGGTTTATAAATCTACAGGAAGTTGGTATACTGTTCGGTCTGCCGAGGGCTTGTTTTATCCTTGCCGTATCAAAGGGAAATTTCGCATAGACGGTATTAAAAGTACAAATCCAATTGCCGTAGGCGATCGCGTAGAATTTGAGCTTGAAGATGCCGATCAAGAGACACGTGGGGTTATCACTAAGATAGAACCTCGAGATAATTACATCATCCGCAAATCGGTTAACCTGTCGAAACAAACCCACATAATTGCCTCGAATATTGATTATGCTTTTTTACTTATAACACCGAGTAATCCGGTGACAACCACCTCGTTTATCGATAGGTTTTTAGTCACTGCAGCCGCCTATCACATTGAATGTGTTTTACTTTTTAATAAATCCGATGCCTACGATCAGGACGCAATGGATCAGGCGAAATATCTAGCGGCCCTATATCGGTCGATAGGCTATGAGTGTATAGGAATTTCGGCTAAGACAGGTAAAAACGTCGACAAGGTCAAAGCCTTGATGACTGATAAGACTTCGCTTTTCTCCGGCCATAGCGGTGTGGGTAAATCAACCTTGGTTAATGCGTTGGCCCCAGAATTGGATTTAAGAACGGCCGAAATTTCACTGCAACACGCCCAAGGACAGCATACTACGACTTTTGCCGAAATGTTTGACTTGCCTTTTGGAGGCAGAATAATCGATACCCCAGGGATCAAAGGTTTTGGCGTTGTGGATTTAGAACCCACTGAGCTTGGGGCCTATTTTCCCGAATTTTTTGCCCTTCAAGATCAGTGTAAGTTCAATAATTGTCAACATATCAATGAGCCGAATTGCGCCATTAAGGACGAATTAGAAGCGGGGCAATTAGCTTGGTCGCGGTATAATAGTTATTGTCAAATGCATTCTGGAGATGATAGTCAGTATCGAAAGGATTTATATCAAACCTCATGAAGGCCGTTGTTCAAAGAGTGAAATCAGCCAGCGTTAGTGTCCAAGGGACCGTTGTAGGGGCCATTGAACATGGGCTACTTGTGTTTTTGGGAGTTTGTGTGGAAGATACAGAAGCTCAGGCCCTGCAATTGAGTCGAAAAGTTGCCAAACTGCGCATATTCGCCGATGATAAGGCCCCGATGAATATCGATGTGCAAGCTGTAGGTGGGGATATTTTGGTGGTAAGTCAGTTTACCCTTCATGCCCAAACCAAAAAAGGGAATCGCCCTTCTTTTACTGAGGCAGCCCCGGGAGCACATGCCGAACCCTTGTATTTAAAGTTTGTAGAAAGTCTGAGGCATGAGACAAATCGAGAAATACAGACGGGTCGCTTCGGGGCAGATATGGGTGTGACCCTGATCAATGATGGTCCAGTGACTATAATTTTAGACACCGACCAATATTAATTCAGCAATAAATTATTATGGAAATAACCAACTTACAAAAACAGGTAGATCAGTGGATTCAAAACCACGGGGTGCGTTATTTTAATGAACTCACCAATATGGCACAGCTCACAGAGGAGGTTGGAGAAGTGGCCAGAATCATTGCCCGACGCTACGGTGAACAAAGTGAAAAACCCAGTGATCAACAAAAAGATTTAGGCCAAGAATTAGCCGATGTGATGTTTGTAGTGCTGTGTTTGGCCAATCAAACTGGGGTAGATCTGCAAGCCGCTTTCGATAAAAAAATGGCCATAAAAACAAAGAGAGATCACGATCGTCATCACAACAATGACAAATTAAAATAAGCACTTATCCCCTGAAAAATATGTTTTACTCCATTGTAACACAGGCTAAGTTTTGGCGTTCAGTATTGGGCTTGGCCCTGGGCTTTAGTTTTATATTCGTGCTGATAAAAGGTATTTTGGCCCATGGGGCTTTTTTGCTGTTTTTTGAATCGTGGCGCAATGTTGTTGGCTTAATCACAGGGTCTTTCATCTATGGTTTTTTTGCGGCTTACAGTCGCTTTTATAAGCATTTTAAAAGCCGTAAAAAATAATTAAATGCTAGAACTCAAGACCTTTAAACCTGCCGGGGACCATATTATTTTGTCCCTAACTGGCTCAAAAAGTGAGACCAATAGGATGCTTATACTTCAAGCGCTATGGCCAGGGATCTCCTTGTCTAATTTGGCAGAATGCGACGATGCTGCGGTTATGATTCAGGCCCTAAAAAAATCTCAGGGTACCATCGATGTCGGCCATGCCGGCACGGCCATGCGATTTTTGACAGCTTATTTTGCGAGTCTTCCACAATGCTCTGTCGTCCTTACTGGGTCAAAACGCATGAAAGAGCGCCCCATAGGTATTTTGGTAGACGCTTTAAAGGCATTAGGGGCTGATATTAACTACTTAGGTCAAGAGGGTTATCCACCCTTGGCCATAAATGGAAGGCCGTTAAAAGGGGGGCAGATTTCTATGTCCGGAGCTGTTAGTAGCCAGTATTTAACCGCCTTAATGTTAGTGGCGACAAAATTCGAACAGGGACTGACCATTAACATTAAAGGAGGTCTGACCAGCATTCCTTATTTAAGCATGACGGCTTCAATACTCAAAGACTTGGGATGCGAAGTGGGTCTAAACTCTGAGGAGATTTCTGTTCGTGGCCCCGCAGAAAGTGAAAACAAAATGTGGTCCGTGGAGTCGGATTGGAGCGGTGCTTCTTATTGGTACAGCCTGTTAGCTTTAAATAAGCATTGGAAACTGGGACTGCGGTATTTAAAGGAAAAAAGCCTACAAGGAGATCGCGCGGTAGCCGATCTTTTTGAAGCACTCGGGGTGATAACTGATTTTGACGATTCAAAGCAATGTGTCTGGATCAGCAGTAGTCCTAGAGCATTGCCAGATTCCATCGACTGGGATTTATCGTCTACCCCAGATTTGGCCCAAACCATTGCTGTGTGTTGTTTTGGCCTGGGTATTGCTTGTCATTTGACAGGCTTGCATACCCTTAAAATAAAAGAAACTGATCGGCTTGAAGCTTTGTCTATAGAGCTTACAAAATTAGGGGCCATCGTGGAAACTACGGACCACTCATTAACTCTTGAGGCCCGTGATCAAGCCATAAAGCCTGGAGTTACTATAGAGACTTATAACGACCATCGAATGGCTATGGCATTTGCTCCACTGGTAACTCAGGTCCCCATTTTAATTGAGCATCCAGAAGTGGTCTCCAAGTCTTATCCAAATTTTTGGAAAGACATGGCTCAGGTAGGGGCTGTCTTGAGTCAAGGGAATTAATTGCTGTTTTACTTGACAACCCCCTTATGCAGGTTGTATATTTGCGACCTTTAACTAAAGACCACGCTCTATGGGAATGAAACTCTCCAATTTTAATTTCAATCTACCACCCGAACTTTTGGCTGAATATCCGGCACCAAATCGAGATGAGGCTAGACTCATGGTTTTGGACCGCAAAAACAAGACAATTGAGCACAAAATGTTCAAGGATTTAATCGACTATTTTGATGAGCAAGATGTTTTGGTCTTGAACAATACCAAAGTATTTCCGGCCCGTCTTTATGGCAATAAGGAAAAGACAGGGGCACGTATCGAGGTCTTTTTACTCAGAGAGTTAAATGCTGAAACCAGGCTCTGGGATGTGCTGGTGGATCCTGCCAGAAAAATACGCATCGGCAACAAACTCTATTTCGGAGAAGATGATTCCTTAGTGGCAGAGGTTATCGATAACACTACTTCGCGTGGACGTACCTTGAGATTTTTATTTGATGGATCCTATCAAGAGTTTCGCGATAAATTGACGGAGCTTGGAGAAACCCCATTGCCCAAATACATAAAACGTGAAGTAGAACCAGAAGATGCCGAGCGTTACCAAACGATTTTTGCCAAAAATGAAGGGGCTGTAGCAGCGCCAACCGCGGGATTGCACTTTTCAAAGCACCTTATGAAGCGTCTTGAAATTAAGGGCGTAAATTTTGCTGAGGTAACCTTACATGTAGGTCTAGGTACTTTCAGTCCTGTAGAGGTTGAGGACTTGTCCAAACACAAAATGGACAGTGAAGAAATATTTATTGACACCAAAGCTGTACATACCATAAATTCTGGTATTGAGCAAAAACGTCGGGTTTGTGCAGTAGGGACTACGGTAATGCGCGTTTTAGAAAGTTCAGTTTCCTCAAGCGCCACCTTAAACCCGTATCAAGGGTGGACCAATAAGTTTATTTTTCCTCCCTATGATTTTAGCATTGCCAATTCTATGGTGACTAATTTTCATACGCCAAAGTCTACGCTGCTTATGATGGTGTCGGCTTTTGCAGGGCATGATTTCATTAAAGAGGCTTACGCAGAGGCCGTAAAGGAGCGCTATAGGTTTTACACCTACGGGGATGCCATGCTGATCATCTAATGACTCATTTGGATCCAGCCTGATTAAATCACGGCAACAATTCATATAAAACCCTCGGCTTGTCGAGGGTTTTTTTATGAGGATAATCTTTTTTTAATTACCTTAGAAGTTCTCTAATTCAATGAGATTCAAACCAATGCTGAGGTATTGTCAGATTTTAGTACTCTTTTTTTCCGCCAGCTTATGGGGTCAGGGCAACGCACCTGAACCTAGAAGTTGGTCTTTTGGCCTTGAATCTCCGCAGCTTATTGAGCTTACTGCTTTAGATATGAGTGCAGTAATCGCTCAAGACAATATCGCTGACCAAGATAAATCTATGCCCTGGCGCTATGGGATTCAGCGTGATGTTTCTGTGGATATTTTTACCCATGGTGAGTGGACAGAATTAGCCGACGGGACCAAATTGTGGCGCATGGCATTACGCTCTCCCGGTGCATTGAATATGAGTCTTAATTTTTCGGACTTTTACATTCCCGTGGGAGGACAATTACAGTTTTACAACGCCTCGCAAACAGATTGGTCTAAAGTTCATCATGGAAAGGGAGCGAATAACCGTGAATTTGGGAGTTGGATTATCGAAGGAGATGCAATTGTTATTGAGTATCTAGCACAGGCCAATACCCAGGAATTACCCCGTTTACACCTTCAGAGCCTGATCCATGGCTATCGAATGGGGCCTGTGCATCAATTGATTGAAAATCAAAATACCAGCCGTGGACTTGAAGATTCTGGCGATTGTCATTACGATGTGAATTGCAGTGTAGGAGAAGCCTTTGATGGGCATCGCAATCAACTGAAAAAGGCCGTGGCTCTTTTAAACCTGGGCAATGGCTATTTGTGTTCTGCGGTCCTATTAAATAATGCCAAGGAAGATAAAAAACCCTACGTATTGACGGCGAATCATTGTCTTGAAAATTCGAATCCGGCATATTGGTCTTTGCGTTTTAATTGGATCAGTCCTGATCCGGTATGTGGGGCCACAGACAGCAGTACGGATATCGGCACAAATTTT